>JBAXTQ010000044.1:0-20697 GCA_037130115.1 Methylococcaceae bacterium | reverse complement strand
CGCTTTTTTAACCAACTTTATAGGTTTTTGACGTTGGGGTCTGAATAACTACTTCAATTTTTGATTTTAGATATTCAAATTGTTTGTTTATTCTAGTTTGATGGTCACCAACAACAGTTTCTGCGTTTTTGTCCCATTTATCCTCGTCTACAATGATCCATTCAGTATTTAGTGGGTATTGGGTTTGTACTAATGGGTTCAGGTCTTGCAAAATTATATTTTTATATGTTGAAAGTGCGGTCAGGCAAGCTTGTTTAGTCCAGTGGGGTCAGGTCTTGCAAAATAATATTTTTATGTGTTGATAGTGCGGTCAGGCTAAGGTCGTTTATTCCAGTGGGTGGAACTTCAGTCCCAGAAGGTTCTCCAGTCGCTGGGAAGTGAGCTCTGGGTCGGAGGCCGTAACTCCAAAGAGTAAGTACAGAGGCCAATCGGTCAAGATAGTTGTCGCCGAACAGCCTTGCTGTAATTCTGTGTTTATTTTATTAGAGCAGGCGGTAGTTTCTGTAAGGCATTACCAGCGCCTTCATAAAGAGGTAATCCAAAAATATTATTACTTTCACTATGCGTTGGCTCAGGAAATCGAAAAGAAGATACATCTTTAGCCGCTATAAAAAACAAGCGCCTTCTCTTTTGAGGTGTTCCATAATCAGCTGCCATTAGCTCACAGTGCTTTACTGCATAACCAATTTCTTCAAATGATTTATAAATTTCCTGAACCATGTTGATAGATTTTACTTGCGCAAGGCCATACACATTTTCCAGGACAACAATTTCAGGCTTTAAGTAATCTATGTGATGAATATAGTCCCTATAAAGTGTTCCCAATGGGTCATTAGTGGCTTTTTGCTTGCCAGCAACACTAAAAGGTTGACAGGGTGGACCACCAATAATGATGTCTGGACTTTTACCAAGAGCCATTTTTACTGTTTCAGGGTTAAGCTCTCTAATATCAGCTTTAAGAAAATTCCATTCTGGACGATTAGCATTGATAGTTGCTTCTACCCATGGCTCAATATCAGTTGAAAATTGAGTTTTAAATTTCAATAACTCATTACTTGCTTGTTCAAATCCAAGATCTAATCCACCTGCCCCACAAAAATAGGATGCAATTAATTTTGTACCATTATTATTTTTTTTTATAAAATAGTTAGCTATTTCTTTAGCTATGGCTTTTGCCAGCTTTACAGGTACAGCATTTCCTATCTGTTTTTGGGTTTGTCCAAGCGTGCCTTTAAACTCATAATCAACCGGGAAATCCTGAAGACACGCTGCTTCTCTAGGTGTTAAATATCGGTCATGATCTGGATGAACAAATTTATTAAAAATATATGCAGTAACAGTTAAAGCCGGCTTGTTCATTTCCAGACGTAACAAACGCATATTTGGACCGCCTGTTTTTTTATCACCCGTGCGAATAAAGCTTTCGTGCTGAAGATGCATAGGCAAATCCCCCATTCTTCCACCAGATGGTAAATGTTTTATTCGCTCAAGTACAATTCCTGTATATGTCCTGGTCTCATGATTTGGAACTGCTTTCATACCACTAACTCACGAAGTAATGGGTTTTCTAAAGTAATTATATAATCAAACGCATAATGAAGGTCTTCTCTGAAAATAACTTGTTTATCGTCAAATTTCTTTATATCTTTTTCCAAGCCCCAAAGCATTGGGATAAATGGCAATACATAATCTTCATTATGCCTATAAGCTGGAAGATTTGAAATAATAGCGGTTTTATAGTTTTTCTGATCTTTATGCGCAATTCCTATTTTTAGGGTCTGATAAATTCCTTTTTTTATATCATCCGTTCTATCCATTCCCGCACTGGTTTTGCTATCACTGATGACTTGTTTTGCAGGCCAGCCATGATCGGTTTTAGCCTCTTTTGGTGGACCTCCACAGGCATTGGTTAAAGAATAAATTCTATTGCTTCTATTCTTGGAAATATACGACTCTCTAGCTGACAACCATGTTTGATAAAACTTTTCTACAGAGATGGTGTTTTTGTCATCAATCATATAATCGACAAAAGGTTTAAATGGCCAGTTTTCTGTGCCGATTTTTCCTAATGGGATAAAATTTTTATCGTGAAGATAAAGCGCAGAATCACAAGCTTTCAATTGAGATGATGTGATAGTGATTCTACGATGATGTGCACCATTATCAATTTGATTTATTTTTATAAGGAGCGGATAAGTTATAAGTGGAGCTGATTTAACTTCAGCAAAAATTTTCATGCCATTTTTATGAATAATCATGGCATCAGCAGAGTTTCCGCCACCAATAGCAACAACGCTCTCAAAATTATCGGAAAAATATTGAACAAATTTTAAAATTAATTCACTACTTAATTTTCCTAGTGCACCGGATTGTGGTTTTACTGCCGCCTGATATTGCCATGAGCCATTTTCATAGCATGGTGAACACAAATTAATAAATCCAATATGTGCGTTATAATCACCTATTACGTTATCGCAATGTTCAATTGATTTTTCTAATCCAGCCGCTGCATCAATGTAAGCCATAGACATTACGACATCAAAGAGAAACGCTCGAAAAGAAAGCTCATTTGTTTTTATGGAATTAAGTAACCTGTCTATTTCACATGCCCATGGGTACTCGATAAGTGGTAAGTGACCAATGGTTTTTATACTGTTGTTCGCCAATTTATTCCCTTACTGCATTATATAAATGTTATTTTTTGACTGTAACGTCTTGTATCTAAAGATGTATATTATTTTTTATATGAGGACTACCTGAGTCTGTAAATCCTCGATTCCGTTCCGCAGCATCGAGGCTACAATTGGTAAAAATAAACGGTGGGCAGAAAAGCATTGCCCACCTTGCATAGATCAAGGGTAATTTACCCTTGCAATTTCTCTTTCAGCATTTTATTAACTTCGGCGGGATTGGCTTTGCCCTGCATGGCTTTCATGACTTGGCCGACAAAAAATGCGAATACTTTATCTTTGCCGCTTCGGTATTGTTCAACCTGGCCTAGATTATCGGCAATGATTTTGTCGATAATGGCTTCGATTGCACCGGTGTCGGTGATTTGTTTTAAGCCTTTTTCGGCAATGATTTCATCGGCTGATGACGTGGATTGCCACAGTGCTTCAAAGACTTGTTTGGCGATTTTACCGGATATGGTGTTGTCGCTGATGCGGGTTAACAAGCCCGCCAGACGTTCGTCACTGACCGGTGAATCGGTAATTTCCAAACCGGCTTTGTTAAGTGCCGCAGAAAGGTCACCGGTTATCCAGTTGGCGCAGAGCTTGGCTTCACAGCCTGATTTTTTAGTCACGGCTTCAAAGTAATCAGCCAGTGGACGCGAGGTCGTTAGTATCGACACGCTTTCTTCATCCAGGCTGTATTGGCTTTTAAAACGTTGTTTTTTAGCTTGCGGCAATTCCGGCAAGGCGGCTTTTATTTGCGCTTTAAAGGCTTCGTCAATGATAACCGGCAATAAATCGGGGTCGGGAAAGTAGCGGTAATCATTGGCTTCTTCCTTGCTGCGCATGGAACGGGTTTCATCTTTTACCGAATCATACAATCGGGTTTCCTGGACGACTCTGCCACCGTTTTCTATCAGTTCAATTTGCCGTTCCACTTCGTGGTTAATGGCTTTTTCAACAAATTTAAACGAGTTGATATTTTTAATCTCGGCACGGGTGCCAAATTCTGCCTGGCCTTTGGGGCGCACGGATACGTTGGCGTCACAACGGAACGAGCCTTCCTGCATGTTGCCGTCACAAATGCCCAGATAGCGTACCAGTTCGTGCAATTTGCGCATGTAAGCAACGGCTTCTTTGGCAGAGCGCATATCCGGTTCCGAGACGATTTCCAGCAAGGGCGTACCGGCACGGTTTAAATCGATTCCGGTCAAGCCATGAAAATCTTCATGTAAGGATTTGCCGGCATCTTCTTCCAAATGAGCGCGAGTAACGCCGATGCGTTTGGTGATGCCGTCAACGTCAATATCCAAATGTCCAACACCGACAATAGGATGATCCATTTGGCTGATTTGATAGCCTTTAGGCAAGTCGGGGTAAAAATAATTTTTTCTGGCAAATACCGAATGCGGGGCGATATGTGCCTCGATGGCCATGCCAAAAATGACGGCCATGCGCACGGCTTCTTCATTTAATACCGGCAAAACACCGGGCAAGCCCAAGTCAACGGCGCAGGCTTGGGTGTTGGGTTCCGCGCCATAAGCCGTAGCCGCACCGGAAAAAATTTTTGATTGTGTTGCCAGTTGTGCATGCACTTCCAGGCCGATAACTGTTTCCCATTCCATCACGATATCCTTACTCAAAACCTTTAGGGGTGTGTAAATGCCAATCGGTTACTTGTTGGTACTGATGGGCGATATTTAACAAGCGGTCTTCGGCAAAATAATTGCCGATAATTTGTAAGCCCACGGGCATACCCGCCACAAATCCGGCCGGAACTGACAGGGCAGGGACACCGGCAAGATTGATGGCAATGGTATAAATGTCGGATAAATACATTTCTATCGGATTGCTCATTTTTTCGCCGATGCCAAAAGCGGTGGTTGGCGTGACCGGGCCCATAATGACATCAACTTCCGTTAACGCTTGTTTGAAGTCTTCACTGATTAAGCGGCGGATTTTTTGTGCTTTAAGGTAATAAGCATCGTAATAACCGGTGGATAACGCATAAGTCCCCATAAGAATACGGCGTTTAACTTCTTTGCCAAAGCCTTCGCCGCGAGAGCGGGTATAAAGGTCAGCCAAATCCACCGGATTTTCACAACGATAGCCATAACGCACGCCATCGAAACGTGACAGGTTGGCAGAGCATTCAGCAGGTGCAATCACATAATAAGCAGGAATGGCCAGCTTAAGATTAGGCATGGAGATTTCTTTAATCTCTGCGCCTAATTTACGGTATTCATTAATCGCTGTTTCAAGGGTTGCCGCGACATCGCTGTTTAAACCTTCGCCAAAAAATTCTTTGGGCAAGCCGATTTTTAAACCGGCCAGCGAGTTATTCAGACCTGCACAATAATCAGGTACGGGCAGATCAACACTGGTTGAGTCTTTTTCATCAAACCCGGCCATGGTTTGCAACATAATCGCCGCCTCTTCTGCGCTACGTGCCATGGGGCCGCCCTGATCCAGACTGGAGGCATAGGCAATCATGCCGTAGCGGGATACGCGACCGTAAGTGGGTTTTAATCCGGTAATGCCGCACAAGGCCGCAGGCTGGCGGATAGAGCCGCCGGTATCAGTACCGGTAGCGCAAACGGCCAGTCGCGCTGCGACAGCGGCAGCCGAACCGCCTGATGAACCACCGGGAACGCTATTGATATTCCAGGGGTTTTTAACGGCACCGTAATAACTGGTTTCGTTGGAAGAACCCATGGCAAACTCATCCATATTGAGTTTGCCCAACATGACGGCACCGGCCTGATTAAATTTTTCTACGACGGTAGCGTTATAGGGCGCGGAAAAGTTATCGAGCATTTTAGAACCACAGGTGGTTTTAACATCCAGGGTACAAAAAATATCTTTTTGGGCAATGGGTATGCCGGTTAATAAGTTAGCGGTGCCATTGGCCAAGCGGGTATCGGCGGCTTGGGCATTGTGCAGGGCAACCGCTTCGGTGACGGTAATGTAGGCGTTAAGGTGTTGGTGTTGCCGGATTCGATCTAAAAACGCCTGGGTTAACTCGACGCTTGAAAATTCTTTTGAACGCAAACCCTGGGCTAATTCTATTAATGTTTTAGTGTGCATTATGTGGCGTTCCTGTTACTCAATGACTTTGGGAACCAGATAAAGTCCCGCTTCGACTTGTGGCGCGATAGCCTGAAACTTTTCCCGGTTATCCGCTTCGGTGACCACATCAGCCCGTAACCGTTGCGCCTGATCCATGGGGTGTGCCATAGGCTCGACATTATCGGTATTTAACTCACTCATTTGGGTCATTAAATCCAGGATACCGGACAGGTCTTTCGCGTAAGATTCAACATCTTGGTGGTCAATTCCCAAACGCGCCAAATGCGCAATTTTGTTCACATCATCTGCCGTTAACGACATCTTTGTCTCCCTAATTAAAATTTCAGTGTAACTGTTTACGACAACGCCAGAACTGAAAGTTAGGCGAAAGGCACAAGGTGAAAAAAAACCTGATTTTCAACACGCCCGTTCTTTGCCTTTAGCCTTGCATCTTGTGCCTTTCATCTTTCACCTTTTGCCTTTGCCGCTTATATTACTACAAATAACATACTTATATCTTGCTCAAATACCCTCTTGATTGATAAAGTACCACTATTTTTTATTCTTTAAAGGAAACAGGCAAAGATGTTTAAAAGAATTCGCGGTCTTTTCTCCAACGACCTCTCGATAGACCTGGGAACCGCTAATACATTGATATACATTCCAGGGCAAGGTATTGTGCTTAACGAACCCTCTGTCGTTGCCATTAAAGAAGACAAAATTCGTGGCTCAAAAACTATTGCTGCTGTCGGTGCCGATGCCAAGCAAATGCTGGGGCGTACGCCCGGCAATATTACGGCAATCCGGCCACTTAAAGACGGCGTTATTGCTGATTTTGCAATCACCGAGCGGATGTTACGGTTTTTTATCGAAAAAGTTCACAAGAAAAACCGGTGGTTACGTCCCAGTCCGCGTATTTTGATTTGTGTGCCTTGCGGTTCAACACAAGTCGAGCGCCGCGCTATCCGCGAATCTGCTGCCATGGCGGGGGCTCGCGAGGTTTATTTAATTGAAGAACCCATGTCGGCAGCGATAGGTGCCGGTTTGCCGGTCGAAGAAGCCTGTGGTTCAATGGTGCTGGATATAGGCGGCGGCACTTCTGAAGTGGCGGTAATATCAATCAACGGGATTGTCTATTCAAATTCGGTTCGTATCGGTGGCGACCGTTTTGACGAAGCCATTATCAATTATGTGCGTAGAAACTATGGCACTTTAATTGGTGAAGCCACGGCGGAAAGAATCAAGCTGGAAATTGGCACGGCTTATCCCGGTAATGAGGTTAGGGAAATAGAGATCAGAGGTCGCAATTTGGCTGAAGGCATTCCGCGCAGCTTTTCTTTAAACAGTAATGAAATTCTGGAAGCCCTGCAAGAACCCTTATCCGGTATTGTCGGTGCCGTAAAAGTGGCCTTGGAACAAACCCCGCCCGAATTGGGTTCAGATGTTGCCACCCGGGGTATTTATTTAACCGGCGGCGGCGCATTACTGAAAGATATTGATCGCCTGATAGCGGAAGAAACCGGTCTGCCGGTACATATTGCCGATGATCCCTTGACCTGTGTTGCCAGAGGGGGCGGTATGGTTTTGGAAATGCTGGATAAAAAAGGATTCTCAACTTTTTCGTTAGAATAATCCAACTACATCAGTAGATGTTGGCTTCCATCATAGAACACGGATGACACTGATTACACGGGTTTTAACGGATCTTATTTTAGTCGAAAAAATACTTTAAGTGCTTATGGCGACTCAATCATAAAATTGAGAAGCTTCTCTTATCTGTGTTTATCAGCCAAATCCGTGTTATCCGTGTTCTATTTTTTAACGACCGAGTAGTTTTAGAATAATAAGCCTCTTATGGCTATGCCTAACTTGAGTTGCTGCATCTTTAACTAATACGAGGCACTGCTATAAAACTTTTATTTGCCACCGGCCCCTCAATCAATACCCGACTTCTGGTAGCCGTTATTGCTTCTGTTGTTTTATTGGCAACTGAATATAGCAGTTCAAAATTGATCCCGTTACGTACGACCTTATCTTTTTTTGTTGATCCCTTAAAATATTTGGTCGATTTACCAACCGTTCTGGTTGATCAGGCGGCCGATTCGGTTAGCTCATACCGAACCCTAAAAATGGAAAATGAAAGGCTGCGTGAAGATCAGCTTATTCATCAAACCCGATTACTTAAATTTGAGGCACTGGAAAAAGAAAACATTCGTTTGCGGGCGTTATTGGAAAACTCCTTTAAGCTGGGCGAACAGGTGCTGGTTGCCGAATTGTTGTCCGTTAATATGGCACCTTACGAGCATATTGTCGTCGTCAACAAAGGTACCCGTTTTGGTGTGCATCCCCAGCAACCGGTATTGGACGCAAACGGGGTTGTCGGTCAGGTTTTTCGGGCCTTGCCGTTCACTTCCGAAATTATGCTGATCACTGATCCCAATCATGCGATTCCGGTTCAGGTTAATCGCAACGGTTTATTAACCATTGCCGTGGGTAGCGGCCAGCTAAATCGACTGGTATTGCCTTTCTTGCCCAGTAATGCCGATATTCGTCCGGGTGACTTACTGATAACATCAGGCTTGGGCGGTACTTTTCCTCAAGGTTATCCGGTGGCGGTGGTTGATGAGTTTACCTCGCAACCGAATAAAGCCTTCGCAACCATTACGGCAACCCCAAAAGCCTTGTTGGATCGTAATAGAGAGTTAATGATAGTCTGGAGCAAATCCACACCGGTTCCGCTCATTTCAAAGCCAACAGCAAACGAAGCGGAGACCCGAACTGATGCAGTTAAATAATTACGTGGGATTTTTTAGAATTATCCTGACCCTGATAGGGGCGATGTGTTTAAGAATTGCGCCTTGGCCCGGAGAAATGGCGGCGTTTAATCCGGACTGGGTGCTTTTGGTGCTGGTTTACTGGTCACTTGCCCTGCCTGACCGTGTGGGTATTTTTCATGCCTGGACATTTGGCTTGTTGACCGATGTGTTGACCGGTCGATTATTGGGGCAATATGCGTTGGCTTATTCACTGGTTATCTATATTTGCCTTAAATTGCACAAACGTTTACGTCAATTTCCTTTTCTACAACAGGGCTTGTTTGTCTTTTTCTGCCTGCTATTGTCGCAACTGTTGCTGTTTTTTATAAAAAACCTTCAGCATCCGGCACAACTTCACGCTTCTTTCTGGTTACCCGTTTTTACCGGCACGTTAGCTTGGCCCTTGGTTTATGGCGTACTGAGCTTTATTGGTTTGTCACAACGCATTAAATAGAATACGCTGTAACTTATGTCCACTCTATACACAGTTAAAGACCACTCAGTAGAAAACCGTCTATTTCTTAATCGCATTGTCGCCGCTTTTGTGGTCATTATTCTATTAACATCGGGTTTGATTGTCCGATTGATTTATCTGCAAATTGTCGGTCACGAACATTATTCATCGCTGGCAAAAGACAATAGTATCAAAATCGTTCCTTTAGTGCCTACCCGAGGCATTATTTATGACCGACACGGAAAAGTGCTGGCCGAAAATACGCCGTCTTATAGTTTGGAGCTTATCCCCGAGCAGATCAGTGATCTGGATGAAACCTTGTTACGCCTGCAAAAATTGCTCGATATACCCGATGAAAAAATGGAGCAATATCAAAAATTACGCAAACGCCAAAAACGTTTCGTCAGCACGCCGTTGTTATTAAGCATGAACGATGAAGAGTTGGCAACGTTTGCCGTTGTCCGACCTTATTTTCAGGGTGTCGATATTCATACCCAGTTGGTTAGACACTACCCTTACAGCGATTTGGCGGCGCATGTCATTGGCTATGTGGGGCGTATTAATGAGGCAGAAATTAAGGAGTTGCCTCTGGCTGAATACAGAGGCTCTACGCATGTGGGCAAGCTGGGCATAGAGAGTTCTTATGAAAACGAGCTGCATGGTAAAACCGGTTATGCAGAAATAGAAACCAATGTTCAGGCCCGATTGCTTAATACCCTGCACGAAGTCTCGCCGGATCCCGGCACAAACCTCTATTTAACGCTGGATATTGATTTACAAAAAACCGCCTACGATGCGCTGGGTACTTTTAATGGGGCAGTTGTTGCCATTGATATTAAAACTGGTGGTGTCTTGACCTTCGTCAGTCGTCCGGGTTTTGATCCTAACCCTTTTGTGGTGGGTATTGACAATGAGGCTTATCAGGCACTGCAAGTCTCTGAAAATCAACCGCTCTATAATCGCGCCTTGCGTGGGCTTTATCCACCCGGATCGACCATTAAGCCGTTTATTGCTTTGGCGGGTCTTGAGTATGAAGCCATCAGCCCTCAGCAAAAGCTGTCATGTCCGGGCTATTATCAATTGCCTGGCGTCAGTCACCGCTATCGGGACTGGAAAAAAGGCGGGCATGGTGCCGTGGATTTAAGTCGGGCCATTACCGAATCTTGCGATGTTTATTTTTATCGTCTGGCATCAATACTGGGTATCGACCGCATGCACAGTTTTTTACAAAAAATGGGCTTTGGTGAAAAGTCCGGTATTGACCTGATTGGCGAGAAAGCAGGATTGTTGCCTTCGCGTGAGTGGAAGCAGGATAAAAAAAATCAGGCCTGGTATCCGGGAGAAACGCTGATCACCGGCATTGGTCAGGGCTATCATCAGGTGACCCCTTTACAACTAGCCAGAGCCACGGCAACGTTGGCGAATAAAGGCAAGGTAGTGACGCCTTTTTTGGTCGATAAAATGGTCAGCGCACAAGGAACCCGCCCCGGCCCGACACTCCCGAATGTTACCCTGCCATTAAATCCGGATAATGTTAACAAGGTTATCGAAGGCATGGTCAATGTGGTGCATAGCGAACACGGCACCGCCAAAGGCATTAATACCAATATAGATTATCAAATCGCGGGTAAAACCGGAACTGCGCAGGTTTTGGGTATTAAGCAAAATGCAAAATACAATGAAAATGCGATCGACTTTAAATTTCGTGACCACGCGCTATTTATTGCTTTTGCGCCGGCTGCCGATCCTAAAATTGCCATCGCGGTGGTTGTTGAAAATGGCGGGCATGGTGGCTCAGTCGCAGCGCCGATAGCAGGGCTGGTTATCAAACAATTTTTACAGGAAAACAATGAACACTGAAACCCGTCATGAACAGTTTGAACCGCCTTCAGTGCTTGGGAATGTGCTCAGAAAGTTACACATAGACATCCCCTTGTTTATCGGTTTAGTCCTGACTTCGATGCTTAGTTTTCTGATTCTTTACAGTGCCGGTGGGCAGGATATGGATACGCTGATGCGACAGGCGGGTCGTGTGGGTTTGGCTTTTCTGTTAATGACGATATTGGCGCATATTGATCCTTATCAGTTTAAGCGTTATTCCACCTTATTGTTTGGTTTTGGTATTTTTTTACTGGCCGCTGTTTTAATTATGGGACAGGTCGGTAAAGGCGCACAACGCTGGTTGGATCTGGGGGGCTTTCGGTTTCAGCCATCAGAAATGATTAAAATTACGACACCCATGATGGTCGCGTGGTATTTGGCAGAATACCCGCTACCGCCAAAATCCAGACAGCTGATTATGGCGACTCTTCTTATTGTTATTCCTACCCTTTTAATCGCCAAACAACCTGATCTGGGTACGGCTTTACTGGTTGCAAGTTCGGGGGCGGGGGTGCTGTTTTTTGCCGGTCTTTCCTGGCGTTTAATGTTGGTCATCAGCGTTGCACTGGCTTCGTTAACCCCGCTTATTTGGCATTTTATGCACGGTTATCAACGCGATCGGGTGCTTACTTTTTTAAACCCTGAAACCGATCCGCTGGGTAGGGGCTATCATATTATTCAGTCAAAAATAGCGATTGGCTCGGGCGGTATTTACGGTAAAGGCTGGCTGGGCAGTACGCAATCAGAATTGGATTTTTTGCCGGAAAGCTCTACCGATTTTATTTTTGCCGTATTTGCGGAAGAATTTGGCTTGTTCGGTTGCCTGGGATTGTTGATTTTATATCTGTTAATTATCGCTCGCTGTTTGTATATCGCGTCCCAGGCTCAGGATACTTACAGTCGGCTCTTGGCAAGCAGTCTGGCGTTTACGTTTTTTGTCTATGTTTTTGTCAATATCGGCATGGTTATCGGTATTCTTCCTGTAGTCGGCGTTCCCTTGCCTTTAATCAGTTACGGTGGCACCTCCATTGTTACCCTGCTGGCCGGGTTTGGCATTTTAATGTCAATACACACGCATAAAAAATTTAGGTAAGGGTAATGCAGGTTAAAGGTTTAAGGTTCAAGGTTCAAGGGTTAAGGTTCAAGGTTCAAGGTTCAAGGGTTAAGGTTCAAGGTTCAAAACTAAAGGCGCAAAAGTATCCTCCGATGTTTGGGTTAAAAAACCTGACTTGTATTCTGTGCTTTTCACTGATTTCATGTACCGGCAACATCAAGGATACGAAGTTAGTCGATACGTTTATCAACAAAATGGTGACTACGCATCAGTTCGATGAAGCCAAACTTAACGATTTGTTCCAGTCCGCTGAAATAAAAGAAGATATTCTAAAAAAGATTTCGAAGCCCGCCGAAGGCATGCCTTGGTATAAATATCGCAAAATATTTATGACCGAGGCGCGTATCGATGGCGGTGTAAAGTTTTGGCGGGAAAATGAATCCGCATTGAGCGCAGTGGAACAAAAAACCGGGGTTCCGGCAGAAATTATTGTCGCCATCCTGGGCGTTGAGACCTTTTACGGGCAAAAAACCGGCAATTATCGGGTCATTGATGCGCTATCAACCTTGGGTTTTGCCTACCCGCCCCGCAGTCCATTCTTTCTGGGTGAGCTGGAAAACTACTTGTTACTGTGCCGGGATGAGCATATTAATCCTCTGGAACCCGTTGGTTCTTATGCGGGCGCAATGGGAACGCCACAATTTATGCCGAGCAGTTTTAGGGCGTACGCTGTTGATTTTAATGGGGATAATTATCGGGACATCTGGCATAACAACGGTGACGTTATTGCCAGTGTAGCCAATTATTTTGTCAAGCATCAGTGGCAGACGGGGCAAGCCATCGTGATTCCGGTGAGTGCGACAGGTGACGCCTATAAAACGGCATTAAGCAGTGAACTTAAGCCGGACTTAAGCTTAGCCAAGTTAGAATCACTTAACTTAACAATATCGAGGACACTCCCTTTAAATACTAAAGTAAAGCTGCTTGCTTTTGAACAGGAGCCATTAGGGCAAAAACCGGGCGAAGAACTCTGGGCGGGATTAGACAATTTTTATGTCATTACCCGATACAACCACAGTCCTTTATATGCCATGGCTGTTTATCAGTTAAGCCAATCTATTTTAAATAAAAAGGCAAAATTCCATGACAAAACTATTATTAGCAATTTTAATGACGACCCTGTTCGGGTGTTCTACAGAACAAATTAAAACGACTAATACGGCTTTTCAGCCCCCGATTATAATAAACCAAGCACCTCACGCATTAGCCAGTCAACAAATCAGGCAGCATTCAATACTGCGAACGAACACGCATAACGAGCCTGCCGAGCTTGCCCAACAAGAAAGCCTGTTTCCACGTATTGCCCATTATATAAAACAGGGTGTGGCTTCATGGTATGGCCCCGGATTTCATGGCAAAAAAACAGCGACCGGCGAAATATTTGATATGTACGCCATGACAGCTGCACATAAAACATTGCCGATTCCCTCTTACGCCCAGATAACCAATCTGGAAAATCATCGCAGCATTATTGTTAGAATAAATGACAGAGGGCCTTTTGTTGGCAACAGAGAGTTGGATTTGTCCTACGCCGCTGCAAAAAATCTGGATATGCAACAAGACGGCACCGGTGCCATAGAAATCAAGGCCATATCGCCCAGTCAGGCGTTACCCCAATTACAACAACTTGCTGCCACACAAGAACAACACGTCTATTTGCAGGTGGGTAGTTTTGGCAGTGAAAAAAAGGCGCTTAACTTAAAAAATAAAATTGCCGCCAATAATTTGCCTGAGCCGAATATTCGCTCATCGACCTACAAAAAATCCACTCTTTATAAAGTTCAAATCGGACCGGTAAATTCAACGGCTTCTGCCAATCAACTGAATGAACAGTTGGCAAGAATGGGCATAACCGATACACAATTTGTTACTGAATCCAAACAATCTGACAGTTCACGTGCTACAATGTAAGGAAATTCTGTTTTACTGTCGATTTTAAAGAGCTATGAACCCTTTTAAAAAATTTACCCTCTTTTTATTTTTTGGCCTACTGGTTACGCTCTTTCAGGCAAACGCAGAAAACGCTGAAATTGCAACCCCGCCCGCACCCAACATCGCCGCCACTGCTTATATTTTACAGGACTATCATACCGGTAAAGTATTGGCAGAAAACAACGCCGACGCCAAGCTCGCTCCCGCCAGTCTGACCAAGATAATGACGGTTTATGTGGTGTTTAGAGAGCTTGCCAATGGCCACTTACACCTCGAAGATTCAGCCACTATCAGTGAAAAAGCCTGGAAAACATCCGGCTCACGCATGTTTGTTGAGCTGGGTAATAAGGTTAAGGTTGAAGATCTGCTAAAAGGCGTCATTATTCAATCCGGCAATGATGCCAGTGTCGCTTTGGCTGAACATGTTGCCGGCAGTGAAGAGATCTTTGCGGACATGATGAATCAGCATGCTGCCCGACTCGGAATGACTCATAGTCATTTCAAAAACAGTGATGGCTTGCCAATGGATGATCATTACACCAGCGCACGCGATTTGGCTATGCTTACGTCGGCTTTAATCAAGGAATTTCCTGATTACTATCGCTGGTTTTCGCAACAAGAATTTACCTTCAATCAAATTACCCAGCATAATCGTAACCCCTTGCTGTCACGCGACGAGTCGGTTGACGGCGTTAAAACCGGATTTACTGATGATGCCGGTTACTGCCTGGTTGCTTCGGCGATAAGAGAAGACATGCGGTTAATTTCTGTCGTATTGGGCGCAAAAAGTGCCAATGCCAGAGCCAACGAAAATCAAACACTGCTTAACTATGGTTTCCGGTTTTTTGAATCACATCGTCTGTATGAAGGGAAAAAACCTTTAAATGAAGCCAGAATCTGGAAAGGCGAAAGCAAAACCATACCGTTAGGTTTGGCCGAAGATATTTATGCAACCATACCTCGCCGCCAATACAAAGATCTTAAAGCGGCTATTGTTGTTGATAAAAAAATTACTGCACCGGTTGTCGAAGGTGCCAAGCTTGGATCAGTCAAAGTAACGCTTAATGACGTTGTTATTGTCGACAAAGATTTGATCGCTCTCAATGCGGTGGCTGAAGGCAATATTTTTCAGAGACTTTCTGATAGCGTTATGATGATGATGGAGAAATCTGAAGATGGAAAATAAAATAGTCTATTTAAACGGCGAATATCTACCGCTTAATGAGGCGAAAGTTTCAGTGCTGGATCGCGGATTTTTATTTGGTGACGGTATTTATGAAGTCATTCCGTCTTATTCCGGGCACTTATTTCATTTTCAAGACCATTTACAGCGCCTGGAAAATAGCTTGGCAGGTATTCGTTTGGCTAATCCGCACACCCGTGAGCAATGGCAGGACATATTGACCCCCTTGCTGGATGCAAAGATTGATCAGTATATTTATCTACAGATCACCCGTGGCACTGCCCCCAAAAGAGATCACGCTTTTCCTGACAATACGCCCGCCACGGTTTTTGCCATGTGCTCGGCTATCGTGCCTTTTGCCGGATTAAATCAAGGCGTAAAAGCGGTCAGCATGGATGATACCCGTTGGAAATTTTGCAATATAAAAGCCATCACGCTATTGGGCAATATTCTGCACAGGCAGGAAGCCATAGACCAAGGCTGCGCCGAAGCCATTTTGATAAAAGACGGTTATGTGATTGAAGGTGCGGCCAGTAATGTTTTTGCAGTGATAGATGGTGTTTTGTGTACCCCACCTAAAGGCAACGACATTTTACCCGGCATTACCCGTGATGTCATTTTGGAGCTTGCACGAAAAAACAACATCCCTTGCAGTGAAGATAAAATCCCCTTTACTGCGCTACAAACTGCCAGCGAAATTTGGGTAACCAGTTCTACGCGTGAAATTATTCCCGTTGTTGAGCTTGATTCCAAAACTGTATCAGACGGAAAACCTGGCCCGGTATGGCATGCCATGCAGCAGATTTTTCAAGCTTACAAACAAGCGCTGATTATGAGCGAACAAACCTTTTTCGAATTTCCTTGCCAATTTCCCGTTAAAGCCATGGGCAAATCCGACATGAAACTGGATTTGTTGGTGATAGAAATTGTGCGTCGTCATGCGCCTGATGTTAAAGCGGATGCCGTCACTACGCGCCCCAGCAAAGACGGTAATTTTATTGCCATAACCGTCGTCATAGAAGCCTCCAGCAAGAAACAACTGGATGCCATTTATCAGGATCTAACCGATCATCCTCATGTTTTGATGGCTTTGTAAGGCATCCCTTGGTGGTTGTCCTTCCAACAATCGACCCGTTTAGGAATGCGCATAAAATAACTCAGGCATCTTGCTCCCTCTCCCTTCGGGAGAGGGCTGGGGTGAGGGAATATAAAGGGACAAGTTATTTCATGCACGTTCCTTGGCATCAATATTTGAACAAATATAAACGCGCTTAATGTTAACGATACGTAACTTGGGATTGCAGGATTATGAAACCAGCTGGCAGGCTATGCAATGCTTCACCCAAGAACGCAACTCAGAAACCTCTGACGAAATCTGGATAGTCGAACACAGCCCCGTTTATACCTTGGGGTTAAGCGGCAAGCGTGAGCATTTATTAAATACCGGCAACATTCCGGTGATTAATTCCGACCGGGGCGGACAAGTCACTTATCATGGCCCAGGGCAAGTAGTCATTTATACCTTACTGGATATTAAACGTCTCAATCTGGGCGTACGCCAACTGGTTACCCTTCTGGAACAAGCAATGATTAACACTTTGGCGAGCCATGGCATTAGTGCTGTTTCCAAAGCGGATGCGCCAGGTGTTTATGTCAATGACAAAAAAATCGGCTCTATCGGTTTACGGATTAAAAAAAATTGTAGTTACCATGGGCTCAGTCTTAATAACGACATGGACTTGCGTCCTTTCGACCATATTAATACTTGCGGTTATGCAGATCTTAAAGTCACGCAACTGTCTGATTTGGGTGTGATTATTAGCTCCACGCAACTGGCAAACTCTGTTATTCAGGCTATCACTACGGCATTATAAACATGACTAATCAAGCACCTTCACGATCAACGCCTGAATCTCACGAGCGTAGCGCTAAAAAACTGGCGCGTATCCCCATAAAAGTTGAAGTGTCCGACACGGTTTTACGCAAACCTGAATGGATACGGGTAAAACTTTCCGCCAGTGACGAGATTACAAAAATCAAAGACTTGTTGCGTGAGCATAAATTGCATACGGTTTGTGAAGAAGCGGCCTGCCCAAACTTGTCTGAGTGTTTTCAGCACGGCACAGCTACCTTCATGATCATGGGCGATTTGTGTACCCGCCGTTGTCCTTTTTGTGATGTGGCGCATGGAAAACCGCTGGCACTGGATAAAGACGAGCCGCAAAATCTGGCCGATGCCATACAGGCAATGGCCTTAAAATATGTGGTGATCACCTCGGTGGATCGGGATGATTTAAGAGACGGTGGTGCCGCGCATTTTGCCGAATGTATAAAAAAAATTCGCGAGCAAACACCGTCTACAAAAATTGAAATTTTGGTTCCGGATTTCCGTGGTCGTATTGATAAAGCCATAGATATTCTGATTAAAGAACCCTGTGACGTGTTTAACCATAATCTGGAAACCGTTCCAAGGCTTTATAAACAAGTCCGTCCGGGTGCAGATTATCTGGGTTCTTTGGAGTTGTTGGGCAAATATGGTCAAGCACAAACTCAAACACCTACCAAATCAGGGCTCATGCTGGGGGTCGGCGAAGAGCAGGAAGAAGTTCACCAGGTTATGAGAGATTTATTGGCGCATGGCTGTTCAATGCTGACACTGGGCCAATATTTACAACCCACCAAGGCACATTTACCGGTCAAAAGTTATATCACCCCGCAACAATTTGATGACTATGGTGCTTTTGCAAAGCAACTGGGTTTTAAGCAAGTCGCCAGTGCGCCCATGGTCAGATCTTCTTACCATGCCGATCTTCAGGCTAAAGCGGTTATCTAAACGAATATCCCCCAGTATCCTTCTAGTTCCCACGCTCCCGCGTGGGAATTCATTCAGCAACGCTCCAGCGTTGCGTGACGCGGTAGCGTCACTTCCCGCGACGGAGCGTGGGAACGATAGGGCGGGGGGTGTTTTTTGCGAGTTGCCTTAGTGAAAGCTATAGGCACTGGTAATTCTCAAAAATAGATACACGTTGTCCACAAGTCAATTTCACATTTTCTAATCAAGCTTCCTCGCAATTCAACAAATCCCGATCAAAAATAATCAACGCCATTCAACGCAATCAGCAAGTTCTTGTTGATAATCTTGAAAGGTTCAAACTGCCCCATCTTAAGTTGGTAGCAATAAATTTTACCTTAATTCATGATCGGTTTTTTTTGTTGGTTAGAATGGCAACTCCATGATTTTCAATATCTATATGTATAAAATTGTATATACATAGTCAATGTTTTATATAAATATAATTGCTAATTTACTAATTATTTCGTATTTTTTACTATATCAACCTTGAATTTCCTATCTAAGAAACTAGACTTGTAAGTGATTACGTACAGGCCACTAATTATCAACAACTTACCCTCATTTTTATCTGTAAGTTGTTGATTGTTTAATGGGTTACGTTTCATCCGCTTGTAATTCTGACTACTAATTGATAACGGAAATTTAAAATGAAAGCAAATACAAAAGAAATGCAAGTGGTCTCTTCAGTATCGCAATCTGTAAACTGGAAGCTTCGTGCCGCGATTGGTTTAGCTTTAGGCGTAGCGTTGGCTCCACAGGGAGCTAATGCTACAACATATACCTGGAATGGCGGGAACAACAATTCTAGTTGGACATCAAAAAATAACTGGTCTGGAACTGCTGCGATATCTGGCACAGCTACAGATTTGATATTTGAAAATGCTCCCGATACCGGACTGACTCCGATTAATGTCCCTAACAACTTTACTCTGAACAGCATCCTTTTCGATGCAGCTAACGTTAATACGAGTTCTTATACCATTGGAACCAGCGCCAAAACCTTTACTATGGGTGCAGGCGGCGTGGTGAACAATGATAATATTGCCCAGAATTTAGGTGCAAAATTTATTCTTTCTACATCCACTACTTTTAATGCTGCAAACAGTGACTTGAATTTTACCGGTGCAATTGACCTTAATAATGCTACGTCAGGTTCAAGCACAAATATACTAACACTCGATGGTGCCAATAATATTACGCTTTCAGGAGTCATTAGTAATTCAGGTAGCACCAACAACGATAGCATGGTGACAAAACAAGGTTCAGGTATAACAACGCTGAGTGGCAAAAATACTTACACCGGCGCTACCGACATCGATGACGGCACTCTGGTTTTGGGAGCAAACGAGCGTCTGGCTAATGCGGGTACTATTAATGTCAACGGCGGTACCTTCGATGTCAATGCAAAGAAGGAAACTATCGCCAATCTTAACTTGAACAGCGGCGCTATTAACGGTGGAGGAACTTTGATAGTGACTTCAGACTATAATAACGCAAATTTCGGTACAGGAAACAGCTTCAATAAAACTGCCGGAGTCACCGATACGGTTATCAATTCATCTGCCTTTAACGCAGGCAGTCAGCAAACGCTGACTGCTGGTACCAGCACTGCTACCAGCGGCACTGGCTGGATTCTTTTTGGTAATGTGCATGTAGGCGACATTTCCACGCAAACTTACACGATTGGCAACGGTGCCAACAGCGGTTCAAGATTGCTTGGAGCGGTGCAGGATGATGGCGCACTTGATACCCGTTTGAGTGGTACAGGTATAGTAGCCGGTGGCTACAATTGGGGGCCGGTTGCTGCGGGTGGTTATACCGATGTAAAAAATGTGACATTTAACGCCAGCACCGCAGGAGCCCTGGATGAGACATTAACTGTTGTAAACAATTTTGGCAATACTAACACCCAAAATTTGGTTATTAGCGGCGCGGCCTATCGTTTGGCAAGTGGCTCAACAACGGGGACTGTTGGTTTTGGAGCCTCGCATGTCGGGGATTCGGTTAGTCAAACTTTAACAGTCAGCAATACAGAGACCGCTGACGGTTACTCTGAAAAACTGGATGCCAGCTTTGGCACTGCAACCGGAGCCATTACCAGTAGTGGTGTCGCTAGCCTGATTGCCGCCGGTAGTAGTAACAGCAGCACCATGTCGGTAGGGATCGATACCGCTACTGCCGGTGCCAAGTCGGGTAATGTTGATGTCAACTTCAACTCAAACGGTACGGGAACCAGTGGCTTGGCGACTATCAGTAATCGTAGCCAGAATGTTTCTGTTTCCGGTGACGTTTACAACTACGCCAACATCGGATTACAACACGTTAGTGGGGGAAGTACATGGGATAGCGGTAGCTTGACTTTGGATTTTGGAACCTTTATTCAAGGTAGCGGCACCCAAACGTCCATTTTCAGTCTTGCCAATAATGGTGGCTTAAATTCCCTCTATACTGACCTTCTTGATGGTAACTACACTTTCAAATTGGGTTCGACTTTCAGCAGCAACGTGAGCAACTTCACGAATCTGGCAGTTGGTTCTTCATTGACCAATCTGGACTTTTTGTTTGATACCAGTGTTGTCGGTATTCACGGAGGCAGTGTATTACTGGCATCCAATGGACATAATGCCAGTGGTTACACTGGTGCTCTTGACGCAATGACCATTAACTTTACAGGTACTGTATCGGCAGTACCTGTACCGGCTGCTGTGTGGTTATTCCTGAC
>JBAXTQ010000439.1:0-1725 GCA_037130115.1 Methylococcaceae bacterium | reverse complement strand
GAGAGGGCTGGGGTGAGGGTGATCGAATGTCGCTTTACTTCTACATGGCTCTATAATGTTGGACGTTGCCTGACCGCTTAAAAATGCACACAGGCTTAGGTAATCCGACTGCTTAAATCGAGTGCTAACAAATTTGTAATTTGACAAGTCAAATTTAACTCGTACTATGTGCTTCGCTGTTTTACATTTACCCATTGTACTTTTACGGGTGCCCGTCGTTTTGCCAAGGATTAACCATGCAAGCATTTAAACCATTTAAAAAAACCCTGACTTTTTGTCTTTTTATCACGATTTTTTCGGCTTACAGCCCTGTATTTGCTGAAACCGCGTCAACAGACCATGATGCGCATCATGTAGAAAACAGCATGGATTGGCCAGGCGTTTATCGTGGCTTTATACCCTGTGATGATTGCAACGGCATTAAAACATCGCTTGCTTTGAACCAAAACAACACTTACATCTTGATTACCCAATACGTTGGCAAGTCAGAAAAAGAAATTGTGGAAAAAGGCAAATTTGCGCCAGGCAACACACCTAACACCCTTGTGTTAACGCCACGCAACAGCACAACCACACGGCAATATTTGGTTGGTGAAAATATGTTCATTCAACTCGATGACAACGGCAACCGTATCACCGGCAAACTGGCAGAGCGTTATATTTTGCGTAGAACTGATTTAAAACAATCAACACCTGCACACGCCGGACATTAATTTTCTGAACATCCGGTATACCGCCTGCCTGCATGGGCGGTAATGCCCGGATTTAAGTAACTCGCAATAAATAAGCCCTCACTTTATAGCCTTCAAACGCTTCGTACACAACTTTGTAGGAGCAAGCCATGCTCGCGAGGGCTTCGTTATATTACGAGTTACCTAAATAAGAATACTCCCTCATGGTTCAGCTTTTGACTATATATGTTAATCTGGAGGTCAGGCTTTGCCTGACAGTCAGGCAAAGCCTGACCTCCAACTTTTTAAACACAAGCAAATTCTTGGCAGCTATAGCCCGTCAGGTTTCGTTTTTGCCAACCCACTTCCTTACCGCAGGTGCCTGGTAATTGGCATAGCGATCCAGCAACACCTCTGGATTTGTCTCCACAATCAATAGATCACGCTGTTCTTTTTTAACAAACTGCTCTGCCAAAACATGATCCAAAAATACGATCAACGAATCGTAATAGCCTTCAACATTAAGCAAGCCGCACGGCTTATTATGAAAACCAAGCTGGGCCCACGTCCAAATCTCAAATAATTCCTCAAGCGTTCCTATACCGCCAGGGAGTGCAATAAAGCCGTCTGAAAGCTCGGCCATCAGCATCTTCCGCTCATGCATCGATTCGGTAACATGCAGTTGGGTCAGGTTTTTGTGCGCCACTTCTTTATGCGCCAAGGCTTTCGGTATGACACCGATGGCTTCACCGCCGAGCTTCAATACTTCATCCGCCACCCTGCCCATGATGCCAATACCGGCACCGCCGTAAATCAATCTAATATTGCGACTGACCAGTGCTTTGGCGAGTGCGCAACCCACTGCGCCATAAGCCTCAAGTCGACCGGAACTGGAACCGCAATAAATACAGATACTGTTTATGGATTTCATGATTGCTTTTCTGTTAAAGGGTATCGCCACCAATGTCGTTAAGTTAAGCACAAGTTGTTTAAAAAACTGGAGTGCAATCGCTTCAGCTATTGCCTGTACAACAGCTAAAGCGGTTTTACTCCA
>JBAXTQ010000438.1:0-1732 GCA_037130115.1 Methylococcaceae bacterium | reverse complement strand
TACTTTGCAAATATTACAACTATGTTAAATAGATGGAATGATGCTGTTTTTTTTATTGCAGGCCGGATTTATTTGCCTGTTATCGCTGCCTTTCTGGGCGGTTGCACAAAACACGCAGCCACAAACACCACTGGTTATTGCAGCCTTGCTACTTGCCGTTTTAGCGTTATACGGCGAAACCACTGCCGATCTGCAATTATCCGACTTTAGAAACAATCCCAAAAATAGTGGCTTAACCTGTCGCAAAGGCTGGTGGCGATATTCAACACACCCCAATTATTTTTTTGAATGGCTGCACTCGTTTGCCTACCCGCTAATGGGGTGGGGCGGTGATTATCAATACTGGTTATGGCTGGCTCCGGTAGTGATGTTTTGCTTTTTATATTTTTTTACCGGAATTCCGTTTACCGAACAACAAGCCTTACGCACTCGTGGCGACGATTATCGCTTGTACCAAAAAACCACCAGCCTGTTTTTTCCCTGGTGGCCAGAGGCTTGAATGACCTCCCATTATCCATAAGTTATTAAAATTTGTTATTGATCACGAAGAACACGAAGAAAGAAAACTTCGTGTCCTTCGGTCAAAGCGGCACATCCCTGTGCTCTTTGATTTTAAGTATTCACCTCCCCCTTTGAAAAAGGGGTTTTATTTAAAAAATCTCCCCTAACCCCTCTTTTTCAAAGAGGGGGACTGAATAGTTACCTTTGATTCAGTGCTTTAGGCAGTACGCAGAAAATAACCCCCAGAATCAGCCTGGTTCCTACGCTCCGGTGTGGGAATTAATGCGGCAACGCTCCAGCGTTGCCTGACGCAGGAGCGTCACTTGCGGCATTCCACGCCGGGGCATGGGAACGATAGGTCGGGGTTTATTTATTGCGAGTTACCTTATACGCAATCTTCAAGTTTTTAATTCTTGATTTTGGAGAATTTAGCGATAACAAGCACTAGGCGTAGGCCGGAATAAGACCACCCAAGCCTGTCCTGAGCGTGTCGAAGGGCTTAGCGCGTGGTGGCGTTTCCGGCGGCACCCTCGTACCGGATGCCGGAAACGCTTGTTCTCGCTTACGCTTGAAAAGCCTTATTCCGGCCTACATCTATTGGCCGTTATGTTTCTGGTTATCTAAGATCTATAAAGTCAAGGTAAGAAAACTTGAAGATTGAGTTATAGCACAAAATCCGCGCTGACGAGCGAAGGGCTACCTATCAGGGCAATTTCAAAATCGGCCACTTTATCGCCATTGGTATCACCTGCAAGAATGCCATTGAAATAATCCAACTGACCTGCCACACCGGTAAAAGCCTTTGCGCCAATATAAGTAAAGCCCTGATTACCGAGTACTTTAATGTTGGCGTCGATACCGGCCAAATCAATCTTGTCACCTTGGCTATGGGTAAAGTCCGTGATTGTGTCTCTTGCTAAACCCTTGGCACTTTCAGTGCTGGTGTTAAAGTCAAAAATATCGCTGCCTGTGCCACCGGTCAGTTTGTCTGTGCCTAAACCGCCGCTGAGGAAATCGTTGCCTGCCAAACCCACAATAGTATCGTTACCCGCCAAACCGTTCAGGATGTTGGCTGCGGCATTGCCGGTCAAGGTATTGTTAAGCGCGTTACCGGTGCCGTTAAGAGTCGCTGCTCCGGTTAAAGTCAGATTTTCTACATTGGTTTCCAACGTGTAAGTGATTGAGCTGTTAACGGTGTCAGTTCCTTCCCCTGCTTTTTCAATCACCTTAT
>JBAXTQ010000437.1:0-1745 GCA_037130115.1 Methylococcaceae bacterium | reverse complement strand
ACTGAAAAATTTCAAATATAGTGTTTGTAAGTCATCGTGAAATGGTGCTATTAATATAACAACACCCGCTGATGTTTTAACTAGAGCCTTTGTTCCCGCTATGAAAAAAGTGAGTTAAACAATGACCATTCTTCAAAATTTGATACGTCATACACGCCTGCTGGAAATCGTTGGTGATTTGATACGCGTTAGCGCACAAGGGGTTGCTTTGGGCGATCTCGCCATGGTTGAAAATATTGATGGCGAAAAGTCTCTGGCCAAAGTTGTGGATATTGATCGGGACATCGTCAGCCTGCAAGTGTTCGCGGGTGGCAAAGGCTTGTCCACGGATGCCAAAGTAAACTTTCTGGGACATTCTCTTAACGTTGTTTACTCCGATAATATTCTTGGCAGAATTTTCCGTGGCTCTGGGGATCCAATTGATGGCGGGCCCGAATTACCGGTTGACCCGCGTATTCCAGTGAATGGCCCTACCGTTAATCCGGTTATGCGAGTGATGCCATCGCGGATGATTGAAACCAAAGTCCCCATGATTGATCTGTTCAATTGTCTGGTGGAAAGCCAAAAAATCCCCATCTTTTCCGTTGCCGGTGAACCTTTTAACGAACTGTTGGCACGTATTGGTTTTCAGGCCAATGCCGATATAGTGGTGTTTGGCGGTATGGGTTTGATTTTTGATGACTACCATTTCTTTCGCACCGCCTTTGAAGATCACGGTATTTTTCATCGTACCGTGATGTTTGTCAATCAGGCCTCTGATCCGCTGGTTGAGCGTTTGCTGGTTGCCGATATGGCTTTGGCCGTTGCCGAAAAAATGGCGGTTGAAGGTAAAAAGCGGGTGTTGGTATTACTGACTGATATGACCGCCTACGCCGATGCCATGAAAGAGCTGGGCGTTGCGCAAGAACTCATTCCCGCCGTACGGGGTTATATGGGCGACCTTTACACGCAACTGGCCACGCGCTATGAAAAAGCCTGTGATTTTAAAGGCGCAGGTTCAGTCACCATACTCAGCGTAACGACCATGCCCGGTAATGATGTCACGCATCCGGTTCCAGATAACACGGGCTACATTACTGAGGGTCAATTTTATCTGCATGATGGTTTCATCGATCCGTTTGGCTCGCTCTCAAGACTAAAACAACATGTTGTGGGCGTAGCGACTCGCGAGGATCACAGTCAAATTATGAACACCATGATCCGTTTTTATTCGGGGGCGGTAGAAGCGCAAAAAAAACAGGCGATGGCTTTTGATCTTTCAGCGTTTGATGAAAAACTGCTTAAATTTGGTCGTTTGTTCCGTGAACGCTTTATGGATATCCGCGCTTCACTGCCGGTTATTGAGGCGCTGGATCTTTGTTGGTTAACACTGTCCGAATGTTTCGATCCCAAAGAACTGCTGATGAAGCAAAACCTGATTGATCAATATTACCCCAAACCTGTCCTGAGCGGAGTCGAAGGGGCTGCTCCGGATGTTGACGAAGCACAGGAAGTCGTGGATAAAGTTGCGTAAACCGTCATGGCCAAGCTTAAACTTAGCAAACACGCATTACACGAACAGCAAGAACAGTTAAAACTGTATCAACGGCTGCTGCCTTCGCTTGATTTAAAGCGCAGGCAGTTGACCTTGGAAGTACAAAAGGCGAAAGAAGACTATGCTGCTGCCCAAGCCGCCGTCGATGCTTTGGAAACCCAAATTGGCGAAGAACTGCCGATGCTGGCCGATGAAGAATTTCGTCTCGGCG
>JBAXTQ010000436.1:0-1763 GCA_037130115.1 Methylococcaceae bacterium | reverse complement strand
CTGGTCAGCGGTTCGGTGACGGCATCAATATGTTGATTGCGTTTGGGTTGCGTCCATATACTGACCGGTTTGTCCGGTTCCGAGGCCAGTACCCAAGTGTCTTTGCTGATGCCACCGGCCTGATTTGAAACGATAAAATTATCTTTTTGGCGGGCAACGCGGGTCAGTCCTCCGGGCATCACCACATAATCATCGCCGCTTGCGACAACAAAGTTTCGTAATACGGCGTTACGCGGTTCGATTTGATGGTCGATAAAGGCAGGTAGCGTTGAGAAACTGACTTGTTCCTGGCCGATAAACAAATGTGGTTTAGCTAAAATTTGACTGCGCAAGAGGTCTTTTTCTTTGCTGCTTAATTCTCCGCCAAAAACCGCATGATTAACCGAGGTACGATTAATCGGTTTAATAACCAGTCGCTCAAGATTTTGCAGAACAAAATCACGCTCGCGACGTTGCCCGCACCACCAAGTTGCGACCGAGGGTAGTTTAAGTTCCTGATTTAAAAAATAGCGGGACAATCTGGGCAAAAAGGCCAGCAAGCCGGGATTTTCGAGCACGCTGCTGCCCAACGGATTGGCAATTGCGACATTTCCGAGCCGAACCGCTTCCAGTAATCCGGCTACACCCAGCTTTGATTCACTGCGCATTTCCAGCGGGTCGCAAAAAGAGTCATCAACGCGGCGCAAAATAACATCGACAGCTTGTAAGCCCGCCAACGATTTAAGCCAGACACGACCGTCACGTACCGTCAGATCGCCGCCCTGAACCAGCGTATAGCCAAGATAAGCCGCTAAATAGGCGTGTTCAAAATAGGTTTCATTCAGTGGCCCCGGCGTCAGGATGACGATACGGGGATCTTCTTTGTTGTGCGGCGCAATATCAACCAGTCCTTTATGTAGTGCCTTGAAAAAACCGGATAAACGATGTACCTGGGTTTCACGAAAAATATCGGGCAGCACTCGCGTCATTACGGTGCGGTTTTCCAACGCATAGCCGGAGCCTGAGGGTGCCTGAGTGCGATCATCCAATACCCACATGCGTCCGCTGGGGCCGCGTGCCAGGTTGGCTGAATAAATAGTCAGGTGTCGTTGCTGATTTTGCAAGGCACCGACGCAAGGATGCAAAAAGCCTTCATGGCCAAAAACCAACTCAGCGGGCAACAAGCCTTTTTTTAGCAAGGTTTGTTTGCCATATATATCTTTCAGTATCAGGTCGAGCAGTTCTGCGCGTTGCTTAAGGCCTGCTTCAATAACGATCCATTCTTCGCTACTGATCAATAAGGGGACGGGATCAAGACGCCAGGGTCGGGTCAGACTTTCCGAGTCGCCATACACATTGTAGGTGACCCCGTTTTCACGTAATAAACGTTGCGCTTCTCTGCGGCGTAGTTCAAGTTTTTCGCTACCCATGCTTTCAAGCGCCGCCATAAAACGTTCCCAATAGGGCAGGGCTTTATTTTCGGTGGCATACATTTCATCGTAGATGCCAAGCTGCGTCGCGTAAAATTGCGTACCAATATCATTGGGAGGGCTGTTGTTGTTACGCACGAATCATTCCTTATATTTATTCATTGTCGGTTTTATTGGTATATCACTGAGCGTTGCTTCCATTATTGCCGACGTCAATAACTTAGGTGATTTTTGCGAAAGAACTTACCCGTTAGACGAATCCAATCGCTTGCTTGATTGGGAAAATTCTACTTTTAATCGGTAAAATATTCTCCGGAAATCACCTTAAACTATGAACCACACATGGGCGGCAAT
>JBAXTQ010000435.1:0-1800 GCA_037130115.1 Methylococcaceae bacterium | reverse complement strand
CCACATAACACCAACAAAGCGCTACCGCTTCTTGCCAAAGATCGGGAGCCATCACTGTTTCGTATAGCTTGCCAATTAAATAATCAAAGGCTTCATCATCTTTCATGGCAAGGTACTTAAAAATAAAAAAGTCGCATTAATAAAATAGTAAAACCGCCTATGGCATCAAACAAGTCCAAAAGACAGTAAAACCAAGAGAGGGTGGAATGTTTTTATAACCTCCCTTGCCATAAAAAAGCCAAGTAAAACCCGATAACAAGCGGTATCAATTTTGATATTTGGCAAGATAGTTGTCAATTATGCAGCATAACCAGCAATCTTTTAAAAAATGGCACAATTAAAGTGCGTAATCACCCAAATGGGTGATTACAAAAGTTTCAAAAACAGTTACATTAAATGCAAATTTAAATTAAACAAATAAACATCTTTTGCACGCTGAAAAAAAGCTGTTCAGCATGAGCCAAGCAATCACACTATTCCAGTGTGACAGCTAAAGCAGAGGTAAATATTGAGTCCCCCTCTTTGAAAAAGAGGGGTTAGGGGAGATTTTATTAGATAAATTCCCTTACCCCCCTTTTTTTAATAGCGGACTAAGGATTACCTGGCTTATGCCAGTGACGCCATAATAGCCGATCTATATGACGCTTTGTTTACGGTGCATAAGTTAGAAATGTGCATAAAAAACTTGGCAAGTTGCCATCTGCTTTAATTGCTCTAAAAAACTTAACCTTTTCCTAAACCCACCCAAAAGCCATCCCTTATGAATCAACTAATCGCACCCGTCAAAAACTTGTTAGTTATCGACAGCCAAGTCAGTAACTGGCAAAGTTTAGCCAATGCCGCCACAGCCGATACGGCGGTGTTAATTCTTGATTCAGGGTCTGATGGACTCACGCAAATCAGTGATTACCTGACGACGTTAGCTGCAAGCAGCCAAGCTTTTGTACCGTTGCAAAGCTTGCAAATTATTTCTCACGGCAGTGCGGGTAGTCTCAGTTTGGGTTCAACACCCCTAACGACTGCCAATTTAAAGCAATACACCAGTCAACTAGCGACGATAGGTAACGCCTTAACCGCCACCGGTGATATTTTACTCTATGGCTGTAATGTCGCTGCAACTCCGGTGGGGTTGGATTTTATCAATCAATTTGCAGCCTTAACCAGTGCCGATGTAGCGGCCTCAACGGATTTAACCGGTGCAACGGCCTTGGGTGGTAATTGGGTGTTGGAAGCGGCTACCGGTGTTATTGAGGCAACGATATTGCAACCGGCTTATAACGGTTTGTTGTTGGAGATTACCGGCGATGAGGGCAA
Source organism: Methylococcaceae bacterium (assembly GCA_037130115.1). Classification (GTDB taxonomy): domain Bacteria; phylum Pseudomonadota; class Gammaproteobacteria; order Methylococcales; family Methylomonadaceae; genus Methylobacter_C. Next base: position 486 of record JBAXTQ010000435.1, on the reverse strand, counting down.
CAATGTATTGGATGGCAGTAGTTATGACGATATCCTAATCGGCTTAGGCGGCGACGATACCTTAAATGGCTATTGGGGTAATGACAGCTTAGATGGCGGTACAGGCAACGATACCTTAAATGGCGCTCAAGGTAATGATGCTCTGCAAGGTGGTGATGGTAATGATGTTTTAATCGGTGACCAAGGCAACGATACTTTGATCGGCGGTTTAGGTGCTGATAATTTATCAGGTGGTCAGGGTGATGACTTATTGATAGCCGGTGTTGAAGGCAGTAATGCAGAAAATGCATTGCTTTGGAATTATTACAATGGAAATGTTCTTGACGGTGGCGAGGGCAATGACACGCTGATTGGTTCCGATGATGCCAGCACGAATGACTATCCGTATTACTACGGTGGTGACAATCTACAAGGTGGACAAGGTAATGATTCGTTAAGTGGCTTGGCTGGTTCTGATTACCTAAATGACTCGGGGAATCACGGTGA
>JBAXTQ010000434.1:0-1814 GCA_037130115.1 Methylococcaceae bacterium | reverse complement strand
CACCCATCAATGCCGCCGTGATCGAAGAAGAACTGCTCAAGAACGTTAAAGCGCCAGAAAAACAGGTCAGTCTATCCGATAAGCTGTTAATGGAAATGAGCAAGGAACTAAAATACTTGAGAACCGCCATGGACACTAAAATGGCCACCAGTTGGACGCAAAATTCACAAACTACGCCGATCAGAACTGATTTGCTGCAACGTTTGGCGGCTATGAATATTTCCAAAAAATTACGTATTATGATTGCCGATCATTTCACTAACCACAGTGATGTTGAGTCGGCTTTTAAAAAAGCGCAGGAAATGCTTATTAAAGCACTGCCCATAGCCGATGATCATTTGCTGGAAACCGGCGGCATTGTAGCTTTAGTCGGGCCAACCGGCGTAGGCAAAACAACAACCATTGCCAAGCTGGCCGCTAAATTTATTTTAAAACACGGTGCCAGCCAGGTTGCCCTGATTACCACCGATAACTACCGTATCGGCGCTCATGATCAGCTAAATACTTATGGCCGCATCCTCGATGTGCCGGTTCGGGTAGCCTCCAGTGCGGCCGAGCTGCGCAACCTTATCAGTAGTTTTGCAGATAAGCGTCTTATTCTGATTGATACCGCCGGCATGAGCCAACGCGATATGAAATTGATCGAACAAATTAATACCCTGCAACAAAACGAGTTATCCATCAAATCTTATCTGGTGATGTCTGTTGCGACTGAATACAAGGCTATGAACGCTATTATCAAGGCATTTTCGGTCTTTAATCCGCAGGCGAGTATTTTGACCAAACTTGATGAAGCGGTAACGATTGGTTCGGCACTTTCTTCGATCATAGAACACAACCTGCCGCTGTCTTTTATTACCGACGGTCAACAGGTACCCGAAGATTTCCATAACCCTCATGCCCGCTCTTTAATTGAACACTGCGTCGCTGAGTGGAATGCCGAGCGTGACAGTCATGATAATGTTGATTATGAATCGTGGATGGCGCAAGGTTATGCATAAGCAAGCGGATCAAGCTGACGGAATAAGAAAAATGAGTCAATCAAATCCGGTTCGGGTTATCGCAATCACCAGTGGCAAAGGTGGCGTAGGTAAAACAAATTTATCCGTTAATATCGGCATAGCACTTGCCCAAAGGGGCCGGCGAGTGGCTTTACTGGATGCCGATATGGGACTGGCTAATGTAGATATTTTGTTGGGCATTTATCCCAAATTTAATTTGTCCCATGTGCTGTCAGGCGAAAAAACCTTGGCTGAAATCATGTTGAACGGGCCTTCAGGTCTAAAGGTGATTCCGGGTGCATCGGGTATTCAAAAAATGGCTGAACTTTCAACCATAGAACAGGCCGCATTGATTCATGCCTTCAGTGACATTGATCAGGATCTGGATGTACTGATTGTCGACACGGCGGCCGGCATCTCGGCAAGTGTGGTGAATTTCGCCAGAGCCTGCCAGGAAATTATTGTGGTTGTTTGTGATGAGCCCACCTCTTTAACCGATGCCTACGCTTTCATCAAGTTGCTTAACCGGGATTATAATCTGTCCAACTTTCACGTGCTAACCAATATGGTTAAAACAATTCAGCAAGGCCAGGCGTTATTCCAGAAACTAACTAAAGTGACTGATCATTATCTGGATGTCACGGTGCGGTTTTTAGGCGCAGTACCCTACGATGAGTATTTGCGTAAATCGGTTCAAAAACAAACGCCGGTAGTGGTTGCCTTTCCTGAAAGCAAATCGTCGGTTGCGGTGAAAGAGGTCGCCGGAAAGATCGATAGCTGGCCGCTGAAAGCTCAGGCAGGCAATTATATCGA
>JBAXTQ010000433.1:0-1827 GCA_037130115.1 Methylococcaceae bacterium | reverse complement strand
TCTAATAAAATCTCCCCTAACCCCTCTTTGTTAAAGAGGGGAACTGAATAATTACTTGCAGATTTGTAAGGTGGGCAACAGTTTTCTGCCCACCGAAATGAAAAATAAACGACAATAACGACCGGTCGTTGCGTGCGTGAATTAATTTGCAGCGAACCACCCGTTAGAAATACGACACCTTATCAGGAGATTTTTTTAAATGAGCGATAAATTAAAACTGCTAACTCCGGCTACATTGACACTGGAAAATAAAACCTATTCATTGCCGACTTACATGGGTGTTGAAGGTGAAAAAGCCATTGATATTACCAAATTACGTAGCGAAACCGGTTATGTGACACTGGATGACGGTTACGGAAATACCGGTGCCTGTGAAAGTGCCATCACTTTTATCGATGGCGAAAAAGGCATACTCCGTTATCGGGGTTATCCCATTGAAGAGTTGGCCGAACATTCGCGCTTTGTTGAAGTCGCTTATTTGTTGCTCTACGGCGAACTGCCGACCAGTGAAAAGTTGCTGACTTTTTCGACCCGACTAAATGAATCCTCCATTATTCATGAGGATGTACATCATTTTTTTAACGGCTTCCCGCGTGGCTCTCACCCCATGGGTATTCTTGCGACCATGGTGGCCTCCTTGTCCACTTTTTATCCGCTGCCTGATGAGCTGGATGAATCGACAGAGATACAAATTGTTGCCAATCTGGTTTCTCAGGTACGTACCATTGCGGCATTTTCTTATAAAAAATCCATCGGCGAACCTCTGGTTTATCCTTCCATCAAGTATAAATATACCAGTAATTTTATGAACATGATGTTCTCGTCGCCCGTACGCGATTATCAACTGGATCCTGATATTGTCCGTGCCATTGATATGCTGTTGATACTGCATGCGGATCATGAACAAAACTGTAGCACCTCATCTGTGCGCACGGCCGGCTCCAGTATGGCTAATGTGTATGCGGTAATTTCTTCCGGTATTGCGGCCTTATGGGGGCCACGTCATGGGGGTGCCAATCAGGAAGTCATTAAAATGCTGGAACAAATACACGCTGAAGGCGGTGATGGCACTGAATTTATCAATAAAGCCAAAGACAAGAATTCAGGCTGTCGATTAATGGGTTTTGGTCACCGTGTTTATAAAAACTTTGATCCACGCGCCCAGGTTTTAAAACAGCATTGTGACAAACTGCTTAATAAACCAGGTCTTAATGATCCACTTCTGGATATTGCCAGACGCCTCGAAGAAATTGCCCTGAAAGATGATTATTTCATTTCCCGCAATTTGTATCCCAATGTCGATTTTTACTCAGGTTTAATCCTGCGTGCCGCTGGAATACCTACCAATATGTTTACCGTTTTATTTGCTATCGGACGTATGCCCGGATGGTTGGCACATTGGCGTGAAATGATTCACGGTGAAAAAGTGACTATTTACCGCCCCCGTCAAATATATACCGGCGAGACACTACGCCACTATCAGGATATTACTCAACGCTCTTGAGAGCCTTCAATTTTAGACGCTAAAAAAGACCGGCAACAGACCAGGCAGAGCAATAAATCCGGTCAGATCTGTTACCGGCGACAGGGTAAGTCATCAATGTCATTAAGTTAAGCGTAAGCTGTTTAAAAAACTGGAGTGCAATCGCTTCAGCTATTGCCTGTTAAAACAGCTAAAGCGGTTTTACTCCAGATTGTATGCTTAATTTAACGGCATTGGGTAAGTTCTTTCGCAGAAATCACCTTATACCTATCAACCATAAATTATAATATCCGTAGAGACGCGATTTATCGCGTCTAAATGATAACCCGTGGGTTTTCGGGTAG
>JBAXTQ010000432.1:0-1859 GCA_037130115.1 Methylococcaceae bacterium | reverse complement strand
ACATTTAATCTTTCACCTAAAAATAGCTGAAATAGTTAAGATATTTAAAGCATAGTTAAAAAAAAGCCTTCGTACAATTAGTAGAAATACCTAGTGAGCACTTTTTATTCGTCTGGCTATATAATATTTGGAATTAACTTTTAAGGGTTACTGATGGTTGCAGCGCTAATCCATTCAGCATTAAGCGGCGCAAAAAATCGGCTTGGTCACTCGCAAAATATTCCTTGTAAAAGTTGCCGTGGATTTACAGGCTATAAATCAGGTAGTTGTGGCCGTTTATTTATGGCGGGTTACCTGGGTTCAAATCAACGCCTGGTATCGCTCCAAGTCCTTCGGCGTGTCTAAATCCCATTGTTGTTTGAGGGCATGATAAAGAAGATTGTTGTGTTGGATACGCGAGCGGGTCTGTTCAAGCACTAATTCAGTACCCCAGGGCATGCTGTCAAAAAGTTCGGGGTGTGGCTGATTAAGGCCAATCAACACATAACCGCCATCTTCTGCCGGCCCCAATACACAACAGGCTATTTGACTTAAGGCGGTTAATGCTTCCTCCAAATCTTGTTCGGTTAATGAGGGACAATCGCAGCCAATGAGTAGGGCTCGTGAGTAACTTTTAAGCGCCAGGCAAAAAGCGTTGTGCATTCGCGCACCTAAATCCGGGCCTTGTTGTTGCTGAAGAATGACCGGATAGCGTTGCGCCGAGGCGGTAAAAAAAGCGTGATCGGTTGATGGCGTACACCAGAGCTGAACCGGGCATAAATTAATCCGGGTCGCCAAGTTCAATGTTCTTTGGGTGAGCTCAATGTGTAACTGCATAGCCTGTTCGGCCGTTAATTGAGTGGTTAGACGAGTCTTAACCTGTCCGGCAATGGGCGCTTTACAGAAAATCATTAACACCGCGTCCGGGTATTTATAAATCATCATCACCGTGGCCGCAGCTTTTTAAAAGTCAGCCATAGCTGCCTTGTTGTGGCATTTAAGATGAATTTTACCGGCAAAGTCGTTTGCACAAATCACTACATTTAAATTGCGTGAACACGCCCTGCGTGTAAAGAAAAACCAATGTTTTTGGGTCTGCTCCAAAGAAGTAACGCAGGCGTAAAGTCCACATCAACAGGATAGTTCGGTAAATACCGTTTTGTTCCCAGCGTCGACCCGAGCTGATGACTTGGTCTGTTAAGCAAATGGGCGGGCTGATTTTCTTTAGCTTTTTACACAGGGCGATATCTTCCATCAAACTGATTTCAGGGTATCGGCCTGCCTGCTCAAACGCCTGACGCGTAACAAAAATAACCTGATCGCCCGTTGCAATTCCCGTTAACCGGGAACGCCAGTTCATCGTCTGTGCGATAACTTTTAACAGAAAATGATTGCCGCTTAACTGAATGTCAAAGCGCCCCCATTGCCTGACAAGGCTGATTTTCTGTTGAATGAGCGGTAAGGCGTTTTCTGGTAAGCCGGTGTCGGCATGCAGAAATATCAATATCTCTCCCGTTGTCTGTTTGGCACCGTTATTCATTTGTTTGGCTCGACCTTTTGCGGATAAAATCACTTTATCAGCTAACGGTGCGGCAAGCATTCTCGTATTATCGGTGCTGTCGCCATCAACAATGATAAGCTCACAGTCGTTCCTTAACGGTTGCAATGCCAATAAACAAGATTGAATGGTTTTTTCTTCATTCAACGTCGGGATGATGATAGAGAATTTCATTATTTATAACGGCTCAAATAAGGCGGTAAGATCTTCAGCAGTCAGTTTTAATGACTCTTCTTTAGCGCCGCCTTTATAAATACTTTCGGCCAGTGCGCGTTTTCTGTCCTGCATGGCAATAATTTTTTCTTCAACCGTATTTTCAGTA
>JBAXTQ010000431.1:0-1865 GCA_037130115.1 Methylococcaceae bacterium | reverse complement strand
TCTTCGTGTCTTCGTGGTGAATTAATATCTTTAAATTGATGCGTATGGGGTGGTCTTATTCCGGCCTACGCCTAATGCTTGTTATCGCTGAAATTCCTAAAATCAAGCATTAAAAACTTGAAGATTGAGTTATAGATTTTTTCAGCTTTAAACACCCAATATTTCAATTTCTTTATAGGCGTGGTTTAGCCAGATTTTAACCCGTTGCCGTTCAAGTAAACCCAACGCATCGAGGCTTTCGATATCTTTGTTTTTCGCAGCCCAAAAACTGTAGCTGTTACTGTCAATCTTGGTCATTACTGGTGCATGAAGACGCTTTAATGTCATAACCCGGGCATCAAAAGCCAGAGCCCGTTCTTTAACGCCCGACTGTTCCAGAATTTTAAAGTGCTCATCACGCAGTTGGTTTTGCACCAGAATATAATTAAGACGCGTACCGTATTGGTCGAGTAATTTGTCCAGTAAGTCTACGCAATCTTTTCCGGAATCCATGACGTTCCAATAGCAGATAGAAATCCCCAGTTCTTCTGCCAATTCCAGTACACCGGAGTCCTCTATCCACTGACCTAACGGTTGATGGGTTTGGGCCGCAAGATCAACCAGAATACGCTGTTCCGGTTGTTCTGAAGCTGCCTCTATTATGGCATCCAGGCTTTGGTAATTGTCGATCACTGTCGGTGAAGCATAGTCACTGTAAAAACGCAGCAAGGAACCATGCGACCGATCGGTATCAAAGCCGACAAAGGGAATATTGTTATCAATCATATATTGAGCCAATAGACGCGCAACAACCGATTTTCCAATACCGCCTTTTTCGCCGCCGATAAGATGAATAGTACTCATATAAAATCCTCCAAGTTAAAAGTGATTAGTGTGCAAAAAATCTAAAAAATTATTCACCACGAAGACACGAAGGACACGAAGAAAAGACTATAGTCTTTCAGAAATTAAATTTCCATAACATGGCTAGCCACTTTAGTCAGGACAAAAATACCGACGTTAGACCTGACAGGTTTATAAAACCTGTCAGGTCTGCCCCATGTTAAATTGATAGCCCATAACATTAAGTTTTGAGTCCTGATGGATACCATCCCTTAAAGGGATGGTATCCATCAGGATCGAAATTATTTATATGAAAATATATAAGTTAAAAACTTCGTGTTCTTCGTGGTGTTGTTTTTTAAGTTTATGTGAAGCGTGACGGAGTTTGAAAGCTCCGACCAGCATCGGGTTAACCTTAGTCTTTTCTTCGTGTTCTTCGTGTCTTCGTGGTGTTATTTTTAAGATTATGTTTATGATTGTTTTTATTCCAGTCTTAACACATCCACTGACACTGACAGGGTATGCTGGCCGCCGCCAAAGGCAATGCCTTTAAGCGGGGTTACATCGGCATAATCACGTCCCCAGGCCAGGGTGATATGTTGATCCAAGGGGACGGTATTATTGGTGGGATCAAAATCCAGCCAGCCCATACCGGGAATGTAAACCGAAAACCAGGCATGAGAGGCATCAGCCCCTACCAAGCGCGTCTTGCCGGGTTCAGGCAAGGTCTCGACATAGCCGCTGATGTAGCGAGCGGCGATTCCATACGCCCGTAAACAACCAATAGCCAAGTGCGCAAAATCCTGACAGACACCACGACGAAAACTGAGCACCTCGGATAAGGGCGTAGCGATGGTGGTAAAGGTTGGGTCGTAGGTAAAGTCTTTGTAAATTCGCCCCATTAAATTATGTACAACGTCCACCAGCGCCCGATTGGGTTGGAACGAGCTCTCTGCATACTCCGCCAGTTCAGGGGTAATGGAGATCATGGGTGAGTCCAGAAGGTATTGCCGGGCATCCAGTATTTCGAGATTATTATCCTG
>JBAXTQ010000430.1:0-1868 GCA_037130115.1 Methylococcaceae bacterium | reverse complement strand
GGTCGGGTTAGCGACAGCGTAACCCGACAAATCGAAGTGTCTGTGTCGGGTTACGGCTAACGCCTAACCTGACCTACAACTCCAGCGTCACTGCCATTAAATTAGCATTATAGGAGCAGGCCATGCCCGCGATGAAGAAGCTAACTAAGCATTGCAGCCCAAATATCGCGGGCATGGCCCGCTCCTACGGTTTTATTGTACTTAACTGTGGACAGTAACGCCGGAGCGTGGGAACGATAGGGTGGCGTTATTTATTACGAGTTACCTAAGGTAACGCTGGCTTCAGTAAAGCATAGGGCAAATAAAATATTGTACAAGTCGTATAAATACGTAATCCGGCTGCATTTATACAAACGACTCGGGTCATTGGCTTTTTATAAGATAAAGCATCGAGTAGTAGGGTGCGCATCGCGCACCACAACCATGCCAGAGAAAAAACCCTAATGGCTACAGGTAAAAAAATAATAGATTGTGGTGCAAATAAAACCGTTTGGTAGATGCGGTTTTAGGTGCGCGATGCGCACCCTACCACTTAACGGGAATTTCGAATGCCATCCCAAGCATAATTAAGGGACAACATCACGAGGTTGGCATCACTGGTTCCCCCATTGACATTGGGTACATTATTGTCTTGCTGGTAATCTTGCCAGCGATAAATGTAGCTGCCCCTGAGTCGCCAGTTTTTCTCAAGCTCCCAGGCAATACCTGGAGATGCAGTAAAGTAGCTGCGCTTAAATTGGCTATCTGTATTATCAATCGACTGGTTGCCGATCGATTCACTACGTGAAAAACTACTGGCGATATCCAGCAAAAGATGTGGGCTTAACCGGTAAGAATAATTGGCGAAAACAGACCGGGTTTGCAGCGTTTGGCCGATGGAACTAGGACTAACAGAGTTGGAATAACCGGTAGAGAAAGTGGTTATCTGTCCTTGATAGCTTAAATTGAGATTAGCGACATTGCCCAAGGACATCGACGGATTCTGCCCGGATGAAACGCCATTTGAACTTTGCCGGGTATCCACCCAGATTGGCCCGGCATTCGCATTAACTGCCCAATTTTGATTGATTGTGTAATTCCCGCCCACTTGAAAACCAAACAGATTTTGAGTCGATGCATTCGATCCCGTGTATTGGATGTTGGAAAAATTAAGTCTTCCATTTAGAGTGATGCGTCGGCTCCATTGATGACTCCCGCCCAGATTAACGGTATAGGTATCATTACCGCTGAAATTTGTTCCGGTACTTGAAGTATTGGTATCCACTAAGTTGCTGTAGCTTGTCTTGGAGTAATTGGTGGTCAGGTTTAACTGATCGCGGGATGTCCACTGCCAAGTCCACGACGGTGCCAGTCGATAGTTTGTGGACTGATTATTGGGCACCAGTATCCCGGTTTGGGTGATTTGTTGGGTATAGGAACAGCTAACAGAATAGCCGCCATTTAAACCAAAAACACTGCGCTTGGTTCGATAAGCATTGTTCAAACCCAGATTATAATTATTACAATCCCAACTCGAATCGTCGTAACGACTGATAAGCCCCTGTCCTTGAAAGCCGATGTCCAGTACTTCGGTCTTGCGGGTGGCTTGTAAATTGGGCGTCAAAAGGTAGCCAACAACAGACTTTTTGTCAGTCGTACTAAATGCCATATTATCGTTATATTGTAGTTGCTGTATCAAAGAGCCTTTTACTGCCCATTCATCGGCCGTTGCCTCTTTCCCGCATCCTATACAGGCCAGAACAAGCAATGCCATTTTTCGGTCGCAGCGCATGTTTTTCTGAAACAATTCAAGGCACAACGATAGTATCGCCACTTTGCAACAGTATATTCGATTCTATGTTCTCGCCATCCTCCACATCACCGTATTC
>JBAXTQ010000043.1:0-21278 GCA_037130115.1 Methylococcaceae bacterium | reverse complement strand
AAAGGCTTCTTATGAAAGCCCTAAAACATCCTGCATATCGTAAAGTCCGTTGGGTTTGTCCTTCAACCAGACCGCCGCTCTAATCGCACCGTTGGCAAAAGTCATACGACTGGTGGCTTTATGGGTAATTTCCACGCGCTCACCTTCATCTGCAAACATCACCGTATGTTCACCGACAATATCACCGGCGCGAATGGTTGAAAAACCAATGGTTTTTCTGTCCCGTTCACCGGTAATGCCTTCGCGTCCATAAATTGCGCAGTCTTTTAAGTTCTGCCCCAAGGCATCGGCAATCACTTCGCCCATACGTAACGCAGTGCCTGACGGTGCATCGACTTTATGTCGGTGATGCGCTTCAATGATTTCAATGTCGGTATAGTCGCCCATGACTTTAGCGGTCATTTCCAGCAATTTTAGTGCTAAATTGACGCCTACACTCATATTGGGCGCAAGTACTATCGCCGTGTCTTTAGCGGCTTCGGCAATTACCGCCTTTTGTGCATCGCTGTAACCGGTGGTGCCTATGATGATTTGTTTACCGGCTTGCCGACAGGTTTCTATAAAAGCCATTGACGCATCGGGACGGGTAAAATCAATGAGCACATCAAATTGATCAAGCACTGACGCTAAATCAGCAACGACTTTAATACCCAAGGTTCCAATGCCCGCCAATTCACCGGCATCTTTGCCTATTGCATCACTACCGGGACGTGAAGCTGCAACGACTAGCGCCGTTTTATCAGCCAGCACCGCCGCCTTGATCAAGCAGTGTCCCATTCGACCGGATGCGCCGACTACCGCAATACGTATCATGATTTATCCTGTCAGTTTGTCAAAAAAGGTTTTTACACCGTCAATCCAGGAATGTTCCTGGGGACTGTGCTGTTTACCGCCACTTGACAACGATTCGCCCAATTGTGCAATCAGTGCTTTTTGTTCTTTGGTCAGTTGCACCGGCGTTTCAACTTTTACTTTGCATAATAAATCACCTACCGGGCCGCCTCTAACCTGTTTAACACCTTTGCCACGCAATCTGAATGATTTTCCGGTTTGTGTTTCAGGTGGAATAGTCAGTTTTACTTCACCATCCAAGGTGGGCACTTGTACGACATCACCTAAACAGGCAGTCGTAAAATTGATGGGCACTTCACAATATAAGTTGGCACCATCACGGGTAAAAATGTCATGGTCTCTTACCCGGATCTCAATATAAAGATCACCGGACGGGGCACCCCGTTCTCCGGCTTCGCCTTCTCCACTCAGACGTATACGATCACCGGTATCGACACCCGCAGGGATTTTGGCAGACAAGGTTTTGGTTTCCTGAACGCGTCCTTGACCATTACATTTGCCACAGGGGTCTTTAATTTGTTTGCCGGTTCCACGGCACGTAGGACAAGCCTGCTGCACAGAAAAGAAACCTTGTTGCATACGGACTTGACCATGACCATGGCAGGTGGTGCAGATAATCGGACTTGAACCTTTTTTGGCTCCCGACCCCTTACACTCGCCACAACCGACCAGTACAGGAATACGAATTTTGGTTTCTGTTCCGGCAACCGCTTCTTCCAGGCTTATTTCCAGATTATAACGTAAGTCAGAGCCACGCTGCGCACCGCCACGTTGGCGTCCGCCGCCGCCTCCTCCAAAAATATCGCCAAAGACATCGCCAAAAATATCACCGAAACCTTCGGCACCGGAACGCCCGCCACCCATTGAAGGATCAACGCCGGCATGACCAAACTGGTCATAAGCGGAACGTTTTTTGGGGTCTGACAAAATTTCGTAAGCTTCTTTAATTTGCTTAAATTTAACTTCAGCAGCTTCGGGGTTGTCAGCGTTTCTATCAGGATGAAACTTCATCGCCATAGTGCGATAGCTTTTCTTGATTTCTGCATCACTGGCGTTTCTATCAACGTTGAGCAGTTTGTAAAAATCTTCTTTTGTGGCCATGTTTCAATCCGCTCCTAAAGGGGTGCTCAGGAGATAAAGCATTGCTGCGAGGTTATAAGTAGCCGCGCACAATGAGGGCGCGGAATAAATGTGTGTTTATATTCTGCATTGTTTCTATGAGAAAACGTGTGCATAACGATTTTTAAAGTGAATCAACTATTCGTTTTATCAGGATAAAAATTGTCGTCTAATAATTGGTTTTCGTTGTATGAGCATTGTCTTGGAAAGCAGGATAGTCCTGTTTCTTTAACGGCAACTTCCCGAGCTTTAGGATAAGCCCTAAGCATGGCATCTGATATTTTATTCCTTAAGCTAGGGACATCTTCCAGTAAAAATGACAATTGCGCACGCTGTTCAATAATCGAGCTTAACCAGCTATTGCCTTGCATATCAGGCTGATATTGCCATTTTAACAAATGCGCTATCAAAATAATAAGACGACTAATTAACTCGCGCTCATCTTTTTTTGCCATGCCTTCCAGTTCTTCTATAAGATTAGCCGCATCAATTTCGTTGAATCGTGAGTCTTTTAGTAAAGCAACATGATGTTGTATCCATGAATAAAAGTCTTGTTCGTAGAGGGTTTGGATATTCATTAGCGTCCTGTCATACATAACAAAGTTGATTTACGCGTTAGCATAACCCAACTTTCATCTTTTAGTCATCAAGATAGAAGCAGCGTTACAAATGCTGTTTCGCTTTAAGGCTTCATTCGATTTTTATAAGAAATCGATCTTTGTTTTCATTCCACCAATTGGCTTTGATATCTTCATCAAGCTTTATTATATCGTCTTGAGTCACTTGGCTTTTGGAAAATAATTCCTTAATTCGCAAGGTTTCAATCAACCTAACCAGTTCGGGAACACTTAAAAATTCTTTGGAAAATGTTAAGTTAACTATTTCGTTGGTGGTTTGATAGCTTAACATTTTAGCCTCTTTTTTATTATGGGTAACTTTAGCTAAATCCATAAACAAGCATCTTTCCCTGATGCTTCATGTAAAAAGCAGATTGAGACGAATCTCTCCATCCCAACCTGCTTTTTATTTCAATTCACCGTTAAAAATCAAGGAGAATTAATGCTGCCGGTTTGTGTTAGTCTTTTTTGACTTCTTCAAATTCAGCATCAACCACACTGTCATCGGCTTCGTGATGATGTGATGAACCGCTATCATGATGGGCTTCGCCGCCTTCAGCGCCTGCTTTTTGTGCATAAACGCGTTCAGCCAGTTTACCTGATAATTCGGTCAAGTCATTGGTTTTAGCTTCAATGGCATCTTTATCATCACCTTTAACTGCTTCTTTCAGTGCTTCAATCGCGTGTTCAATGCTGGTTTTTTCCTCAGCGCCAACTTGGTCAGCCAATTCTTTTAAAGATTTTTCAGTGGCATGAATCATTCCATCCGCATGATTGCGGGCATGGACTAATTCAGTCAACTTGCGATCTTCATCAGCATGGGCTTCAGCATCTTTAATCATACGATCCACTTCATCATCTGACAAACCGCTTGAAGCTTTAATAACAATCGATTGTTTTTTACCGGTTGCCTTGTCTTTAGCCGATACGTTTAAAATACCGTTGGCATCAATATCAAAAGATACTTCAATTTGTGGAACGCCACGCGATGCCGGTGGAATATCCGCTAAATCAAAACGTCCCAATGATTTATTAGCCGACGCTTTTTCACGCTCACCTTGCAAGACATGAATGGTGACGGCAGTTTGATTGTCATCCGCAGTAGAAAATACCTGGGCTGCATTGGTTGGAATGGTGGTATTTTTTTCAATCAACTTGGTCAAAATACCGCCCATTGTTTCAATACCCAACGACAATGGAATAACGTCCAGCAACAATACATCGGTAACATCACCTGACAAAACGCCCGCCTGAATCGCAGCGCCCAACGCAACCGCTTCATCTGGATTGACGTCTTTACGGGGTTCTTGACCAAAAATGCTTTTAACCATTTCCTGTACTTTCGGCATACGGGTTTGACCGCCCACCAAAATCACATCATTGATTTCTGATGCTTTAAGACCGGCGTCTTTAAGCGCCATTTCACAAGGGCCTTTAGTCCGGTTAATAAGTTCTTCAACCAAAGATTCCAGCTTGGCACGAGTCAACTTAACATTTAAATGCTTGGGGCCGGAGGCATCCGCAGTAATGTAAGGCAAGTTAACATCGGTTTGTTGGCTTGAAGACAATTCGATCTTGGCTTTTTCTGCCGCTTCTTTTAAACGTTGCAGCGCCAAGGGATCGTTGTGAACATCTACGCCACTTTCTTTTTTAAACTCGGCGGCAAGAAACTCAATAACTCTTGAGTCAAAATCTTCGCCACCCAGGAAAGTGTCACCATTGGTTGATAATACTTCAAATTGATGTTCGCCATCAATTTCAGCAATTTCAATAATGGAAATATCAAAAGTACCGCCACCCAAGTCATAAACGGCAATTTTGGTATCGCCTTTAGGCTTGTCCATACCAAATGCCAATGCAGAGGCAGTGGGCTCGTTAATGATACGTCTAACTTCCAAACCGGCAATACGTCCGGCATCTTTAGTGGCTTGACGTTGTGAATCATTAAAATAGGCAGGCACCGTAATAACCGCTTCGGTTACTGCTTCACCTAAATAGGCTTCTGCGTCTTTTTTTAATTTCATCAAAATGCGGGCTGAAATTTCTGGCGAGGCCATTTTTTTGCCATGCACTTCTACCCATGCATCACCGTTTTCTGCTTCGACGATTGAATAAGGTACCATTTTGATGTCTTTTTGTACGACATCATCTTTAAAACGACGACCGATCAAACGTTTAATGGCAAACAGGGTATTTTTTGGATTGGTAACCGCTTGGCGTTTTGCCGACTGGCCTACCAATACTTCATCATCACTGCTAAAAGCAATAATGGATGGCGTAGTACGCGCACCTTCACTGTTTTCAATTACTTTTGCTACGCCGTTTTCCAACACCGCAACACACGAGTTGGTTGTTCCTAAATCTATGCCAATTATTTTAGCCATTGCCTGCTCCAGACTGAATTTGTGTAAAAAATGTAAAAGTTAGGGTCGATATGGGGGCTGTTTTAAAGTGTTCAAGCCTACGCATTATCTTCTGAGGGTTTTTCTGCGGCTTTTGCCACCACCACCATCGCGGGTCTTAGTAAACGTCCATTCAGGACATAACCTTTTTGAAACACGTTAACGACGGTATTGGGTTCGGCACCTTCCACTTCTTGCATCATCATCGCTTGATGGTGTTCCGCGTTAAAAGGTTGTCCCAGCGGGTCAATGGCAACGATGTTAAATTTTTCAAACAAGGCTTCAAACTGTTTAATGGTTAAGTCGCTGCCTTCCCTGAATTTTTTTACGTCCTCGCTATCGCCGGTTGCCGCTTGCAAGCCCAAAACCAGGCTGTCAAATACGGGCAGTAAGGCTTTGCCAAAACTGGTTAAGGCAAATTTATGGGCATCTTCCAGATCCTTTTGAGTTCTTCTTCTCAGGTTTTCCATTTCCGCCTGGGTGCGAACGGCTTTATCCCACGACTCATGCGCTTTTTGTTTGGCTTCTTCCAGTTCTTGTTTCAGCTCTTCAATGGTATATTCATGCTCACCCACGTCAGTGTGTGCCTGTTCTTCATTGACTATTTCAGCTTCAGCCCCGGATTCAACAGCACTATCAACCTGCGATTCAGGTGTTTCCTGATCAATACTCATCTTTTTTGTTCCTTAACTCTAGTTGTGGTGACGCGCTTAAATGCACAAAGAAATATTGTTACTTATCATGGGGTCGATGTTTTTGGATTCAAGGCTGCACCTAATAATTTTGCAGTCACATCAATAAACGGAATGATTTTTTCGTAAGCCATGCGCGTTGGCCCGATAACGCCGAGCACGCCGACGACTTCGTCATTAACCGAATAAGCAGAAGTAACCAGGCTGCAATGGTCAAAGGCCTGATAACCGGATTCTTCGCCGATAAAAATCTGTACCCCTTCAGCTTTCATGGATTGATCCAGCAAATGAATCACATCCTGCTTTTGACTAAACGCTTCAAACAGTTTCTTTAAATGATTCCGGTCTGACAACTCGGAAAAACCCATTAAATTGGTTTCCCCAGCCAGCACATAATCATCTTGCTCGTCGCCCGCTTCAAACGTCAATTGCGCCATCTTTATCGCATCCAGCATCGCCTGATTCATGCGTTCCTGATCAACTTGCAGCTCTTTTAAAACGGCAGCACGCACTGCGGTCAGGCTATGGCCGCAATAAATTGAATTAAGATACGCGCCCGCCTGTTGCAATTCAGAAGCGCCAAATGCTTTGTCGGTATGAATCACTTTGTTATGAACTTCCTGTTCGTTGGTAACAAAAATAACCAGTACGCGCTGATGCGATAAAGGCAAAAATTCAATATGTCGCAAGCAGACCAGTTCTCTTCTGGGTAGCGTGACTACGCCGGCCATTTTGGTGAGATCGGCAATCAATCTTGACGCAACTCCGATCATGGTGCCGGAATCTTCATTTTCCGACAAACCTTGATATAGCCTCGCCAGCTCTTTTGTATCCAACGGTTTAACCGTTAACAAGCTGTCGACAAACAAGCGATAGCCGCTGACGGTCGGAACGCGACCCGCTGACGTATGCGGTGAATGTATCAGTCCCAGTTCTTCCAGATCCGCCATCACATTGCGAATGGTGGCAGGGCTTAAGTTTAGCGCCGAATCGGTTGACAGCACCCGGGAACCCACTGGCTGACCATCACTGATATAACGTTCAACCAACGTTTTTAATAACTGCAACGAACGCTCATTTAAATTACGGGTACCCTTACGCACACACACCTCTATTAAAGCAAAAATTAGCACTCCATTACACCGAGTGCCAATTGAAAAATATCAGCTCATTCGCCCGTTGTCAATAAAGGCTAAATGGCCGGGATGTTAAAAACGTGTCAATTTTCTTTTAGCTTTCGAAAAGCAGGTTTGCAGGTATCGTTAAAAACCGTAAACGTTAACTGCAAAAAGATAGGTGAAGCCTGACGCTGTGTTGATTTTCAGTAAATTGAAAGGATTTCAGATCACCCGAAGGATTACCCACTTTAGTCAGTACAAAAATACCAGAGTTAGATCTGGCAGGTTTATCTGATGTTAAATGAATATCCTTCTATAATCTTAAACTTTAACCGCGATAAGGCAGGCAAAATTAAACCATTGAAAATAGGTGCCAATGCGGGCAAATCCGGCTCTTTCCAATAGTTGGTAGTTTTCATCCAGGCGATAAGGAATCAAAATATTTTCCAGGGCTTCACGTTTGCGCTGGTTTTCAAGGTCGGTATAACCGCTTTGAGATATTTTAAATTGCAGGTAATGATCAATGTATAAGCGGTTTAATACCGGATCATTAACCAGAATTTTCTCGGACAACAAGACGATTCCACCGGGTTTGAGGGCTTGATAAATATCTTTTAGCAACTGTTCCCTATCAATAGGTCTTACAAACTGCAAGGTCCAGTTAAGGATAACTACATTGCAGGCAGGCAAGGGCGGAAGGTGGCTTAAGTCAGCCGTAATCAGGGACACTTTTCCGGCTGCCAGAGGCGAGGACAATTTGTCACGTGCTTTATCCAGCATCGATTCGGAATTGTCATAGCCTATAAAATGGGTACTCTCCGGGCATTTTGGATGCTGGGTAAGGTATTCCAGGGTGGTGCCGGTCGAGCAGCCCAAGTCACAAACGACACCGTCCTCTTCGGGTAAAAAATCCATAATAAGATCGGACTGAATGCGCTGAACCTCATTGTAAAAAGGCACGCTCCTGGAAACCATGTTGTCAAAAACCTTGGCAACTCGTTCGTCAAAAGCAAAATCTTCTACCCGTGCGGTTTGTTGAAATACTCTATCTTGTTCTGTCATAAGGTGTTGTTGGGTAACTGTATTCTATGGGTATCAGGTTGGAGGCAAATGCAATAACTTTCAAAACGTGAGTGATGGGTTTGCAATCCATAGGCGTCAAGTTAAGACATTTCACCACGAAGACACGAAGAACACGAAGATTTGTAAGCATTCACCTCCCCCTTTGAAAAAGGGGGATTAAAGGGGATTTATCTAATAAAATCTTCCCTAACCCCTCTTTTTCAAAGAGGGGGACTGAATACATACGAAGATTTTGCTTTGGTTTTTCTTCGTGAACTTCGTGGTCTGTAATATCTTTAAGACACTTCGATTTGTCGGGTTACGCTGTCGCTAACCCGACCTACGCGACTCCTGTTTTATTAACGATGAATGCTAAAAATTATTCATCATCTCTTTTTACGTCAATGATGATTTCTCCGGTATTATCTTCGGATAATATAAACAGGATGGGTGCGCAACAAACCGCACAATCTTCGTAATATTGCTGTGAACCCGCTGAGGTATCGATTAATACATCCAGTGCTTCGCCGCAATAAGGGCAATAAATGATGATTTCGTCCAAATCTTGCATAAGTTATACCTTTCTGAGTAGGGCATCCAGCCAGGATATAGGCAGAATGCGTTTAAGAACAGCAAATAAATAAGTGGGAAAAGTCACGTAATAGCGTATTTTAGGTTTTTTGTTTTCCAGTGCGTGTATGACTTTGTCGACAACCGCTTTGGCAGGCAAGGTAAACGCAACCGCAGCGCCTTCTTTTTGTAAGCGGTCTTCCATTGCTTGGTAGGCCGCTTGATGAAAACTGTGCGCAGGATCAATATTTTTTTTATAAAGCGCGTACGAATTCTCTCTAAAGTTGCTTAATATGGGGCCCGGCTCTATCAGTGAAACATGAATGTTGGTGCCGTAAAGTTCCAGGCGCAAGGTATCTGCCAGACCTTCCAGAGCAAACTTGCTCGCGTTATAAGCGCCGCGATAGCGCATCGCAACCAGTCCCAATACCGAGCTGTTGTAGATAATGCGTCCGTAACCTTGTTTGCGCATGACCGGAATCAGTAGATTGGTCAACTCGTGAGTACCAAACAAATTGGTTTCAAACTGATACTTGAGCATATCGCGGGTTAGGTCTTCAACAGCGCCCGGTTGACCAAAAGCGCCATTATTAAATAACGCATCAATCTTGCCGCCGGTTAAGTCAAGTACCTGATTTACCGCTTGTTGTATGCTTTGGCTGTCAGCCAAATCCAGTTGAAGTGCGGTAAAGCCTTCCTGATTTAAACGTGCGACATCGGCTGATTTTCTTGCGGTAGCAATGACATGATATCCCCTGTTTTTTAAAAGGACGGCAGCGCTGTAGCCGATACCGGAAGAACAACCGGTTATTAAGATGGTTTTTGATGAATTCATGTCGGTCATTACTTCGCCAGCTCTTGTTCTTTAAAATAAAATGATTTGCCACTGCTGCAATTGATTACAAACAGCAGCGCATCTTTAGTGCTTTTACTCTCCAATTCTACCGATTCAACACGGATACACTGGCCGGAGACCAGGGCTTTCTCTGCGGCTTGTCTTCTTAGTCGTTCAATATCCGCTAATCGGGTTTGATAGAGCTTGACCAAGTCTGGCAGTTTTTCAGGTATGTAAGGAGGAATAGCGTAAGGTGAAAATTTGTCAGGGTTGTTTTTGATAAGAAACTGATTTTTTGCACTTTCAATCATAGCGTCCTTGTTTATGTTGGCCTGTTTTTTCTGCAACTGCTCTTGTTCAAGTTTTTGTTTTTCGAGTGCTGCCTGTTGTTCTTTTTGCACTAAATCCGTTTTGTTATTGGTGTCATCAGGATTGCTATAAGTGCCTGTTTTTATATTAAGCTTAACATTTCCTTGTTCTGTTTCACAAGGACTTGAGCGATACCCTGTTTTGCCATGGGCATCCTTACATTTATAAATATCGGCAGAGGTAAAGGCAGAAAAAAGGCTGCCCAGAATAAGTAGTGTCAATCTCATTTGTTTTACCTCAATTATGCTTTGTAAAAACCTTATGCCAAAAAAATATTATAAGTGATTTAATAGCATAAGGGCATTTATCAATGATCTTCCTGGTAACGCTGACTTACCAACAAAAACAGCATAGCGGTAAGCAACATTAATCCGGTAAAAAACCAAAAATAATCGGCACCGGCAAGTTTACTGGTGCCGTCGTCGTTGTGGATAAAAAAATTAACGGCGCTGGTAAAAAGATTGCCTATCGCTACTGACAAAAAATAAAAGGCCATTACAAAGGACTTCATGGTTTTAGGGGCTTGGGTGTAAGAAAATTCAAGACAGGTAATGGAAACCATAACTTCGGCAGAAGTTAATAAAACATAAGCCAATAGTTGTAAGGAGATGTGCGGGGTTAAACCTTTATCCAGTTGCATTTGTATGGCGCTGGGTATGGCAAAAGCAATAACGGTTATAAATAAACCGATGGTCAATTTTCTTAAGGCCGTTAACACAAAAAAACGGTTTAAAAACGGATAAACAATGTATGAAAACAACGGCACCAGCAACATGATCAGCAGGGGATTGGCGGCCTGAATTTGTGAGGGTAGCAGTTCAAAACCAAACATACTGCGATCCATTTTTTGCGCCTGGACAATCCAGGATGAGCCGGTTTGGTCAAACAAGGCCCAGAATACGGCAATAAAGGCATAAATAGAGGCCAGCTTACCCAAGCTTTTTATGCCGACCTGACTGAACATTTCTTTAATAAAATTGATGCCCGCAGGTTGAATATGCACAAAGCGATACCGTCCAGACCAAAAAGTAACGGTTGCCATCAGCATTAATAAACCCGGAACAGCAAAAGCGACCGCAGAACCATAGTGATCCAGTAACCAGGGAATAATCAACATGGCGGTAAAAGCGCCAAAATTGATGGCAAAATAAAACCAGCTAAACACTTTGGTCATTAAATGCCGATTGGCAATGCCGAACTGGTCGCCAATGTGCGCTGAAACACAGGGCTTTATACCGCCTGCGCCCAAGGCAATCAGGCCTTGCCCAATTAACAAGCCCATGCGGGTGTTGTCAATTGCCAAGGCAAAATGACCCAGGCAATAAATCAGCGATAAAAAAATAATCGTTTGATACTTACCCAACAGACCATCAGCCAATAACGCCCCAAACAGCGGCATAAAATACACCGTTGATACAAATAAATGAAAATAGCCCTGCGCTTCATTTTCTGACATAACATCCAGTTGACCGGATGAATTTATCAAATATTGCGTCATAAAAACCACTAATATAGCTCTCATGCCATAATAGCTAAAACGTTCGGCCGCTTCATTGCCTACAATATAAGGAATCCCGGCGGGTAACGTGTTTGACGAATCTGGCTGCGTTTTATAAGGAGGCATTTTGTTGGTTTTGAAATGGTTAACAATTGCAGTTATTATGACACAGCTTATTGGTAGCGATTGGTTAACCAGCCTGTCCTGAATGTAAGCGAGGTGCGCATCGCGCACCACAACCATGCCAGAGAAAAAACCAATAGGCGACAATAGATTGTGGTGCAAATAAAACCGTTCAGTGGCTGCGTTTTAGGTGCGTGATGCGCACCCTACCACTTTCACGGTTTTTTATGGATTCACCTTTTAATTAATAACAAGTCACGACTCATATCCGGTTAGAATAGCGAACCTAAGAGTAAAAAGATGGTTTATGAGATTGCGTAAGCAATCGAAAGTCTTTTTAAGCGGGATAAAATATTTCGTAAGTATTCCACTTCCCCCTTTGAAAAGGGGGAGAGCAAAGCGAGGGGGCAGAGGGGGATTTGTCTAATAAAATCTCCCCTAACCCCTCTTTGTTAAAGAGGGGGACTGAATGATTAAAATATTTCAGGTGTAATGCTTTTGTACGATGGATTAACAAATAACTATTATCATGTCAGAACTTAACAGCAAAACAAAAATGACTAAAGACACTACCCAAGCCCTGTTAATCAAGTTAAAAAATTATATTAATCAGGAAATTATTGGCCAGGATGTCCTTGTTGAAAGGATGCTTATCGGCTTATTGGCGGATGGTCATATTCTGGTTGAAGGCGCACCGGGGCTGGCCAAAACCAGAGCCATCAACGTCTTAAGCAAAGGTATCCAGTGCGATTTTCATCGCGTGCAGTTTACCCCCGATTTGTTACCCGCAGACTTAACGGGAACAGAAATTTATCGTCCCCAGCAAGGCACATTTGAATTTCAAAAAGGCCCTCTGTTTCACAATCTGATATTGGCTGACGAGATTAACCGTTCGCCCGCAAAAGTGCAGGCGGCGTTATTGGAAGCCATGGGGGAGCGCCAAATAACCGTGGGTCAGGCGACTTATCCCTTGCCCAAGTTGTTTATGGTGATGGCAACACAAAATCCTATTGAGCAGGAAGGCACCTATCCGTTGCCTGAAGCGCAACTGGATCGATTTTTACTGCATGTAAAAGTGGATTATCCCAAAGCCGAGCATGAAAAAAGCATTCTGCATCTGGCCCGAGCAGAGGCGCGTTCTGAATCCTTAAAAAGCACGGATAAATTTGAGCCGATTAGTCAAAGCACTTTGTTCGATGCCCGTAATGAAGTGCTGGACATTTTTATGGCGGAAAGCCTTGAAGATTATCTGCTGCAAATTATTCTGGCAACCCGAAACCCCGGTGTCTATGGACAAGACCTGGCTTCGTGGCTGCAATATGGTGCCAGTCCAAGAGCCAGTATTGCCCTGGATCGCTGTTCCAGAGCCAAAGCCTGGTTGGCGCAACGCGATTTTGTCAGTCCCGAAGACATTCAGGAGATGGCTTTTGATGTTTTGCGGCATCGTCTGATTTTATCTTATGAAGCCGAAGCGGAAGGCATTACTACGGATCATTTTATTAAAGAACTCATTTCCAGGGTTGCTGTACCTTGATGCTGTTTGGTAAACAAGCAGATCCTGTCAGCCAATCAAAACATGAGCTGGTTTCTGTTTCGTTAAAAACGCTGATTGATTTGGCCAAGCTGGCCAGCGGTTTAAATTTGCAGCAGGCTAAACTTCGTTCCCGACAAAGCGGCGGTTATGTGTCGCGTTTTAAAGGTCGTGGAATGGAGTTTGATGAAACCCGTTTGTATCAACCCGGCGATGATATTCGCAGTATTGATTGGCGAGTGACCGCGCGTACCGGCAAAACGCATACCAAGGTGTTTAGGGAAGAGCGCGAAAGGCCGGTATTTATTTCTGTCGATAACCGCCTGACCATGCATTTTGCGACACGCGGCGTTTTTAAATCGGTATTGGCGGCAAAGCTTGCGGGCTTATTGGCGTGGACAGCCGAGTATCATGGTGACCGGATTGGCGGGCAGTTATTTTCTGAGCAAGAATGCCGGGAATTAAAGCCGCAAAATGGCAGGCATGCGGTATTGCGATTTTTAAATGCTCTGGTTAAACCCCAAATTCCGACTGACAAAGCGTTTACGCTGGAGCAGGTTTTGGCAAGACTTAACCAACATGCGCGTCCGGGCAGTCTGGTTTATATCATCAGTGATTTTCGGGGTATCAATGATCAGGCTGAAACGCATTTGGCAAAGCTGTCCGAGCATTGTGAGGTGGTGTTGATTTTTATCTACGATCCGCTGGAAAGCAGTTTACCCGCTAAAGGTCGCTATCGATTTACCGATGACGAACGCGAGGTCGTGATTGATGCCGGCGATCAACAGCGGATATTAAATTATCAACAACGTTTTACCCAGCGTTTACAGCGCTTGGAATCATTGGCTAAAAAAAGGGGACTGACATTCATTCAATGCAGTACCACAGAAGACCCCCTGCAATGCTTAAGATGATATTGATGAAATAAAAGATGTATGAGACGCCCTTATAAAACTTCGTTACTTTTGATTATAACAAATGCCAACCACTCAATTGCCCCTTAAAGATATACACCTCCCCGACGCTATCGGTTGGTGGCCTCCTGCTATTGGTTGGTGGTTGCTGGCGGTTTTGATTCCGCTATTGCTGGTATTCCTGTATTGGTTTTATAAACGTTTGACCCGCAAAACGGCGATTAAAACCGCAAAAAAAAATCTGGCGGTCATCAAGCAATATTCTGCCTTGGATAATGACAAAAAACTGCGCGAACTATCCATGCTGATTCGCCGCGTGGCTATCAGTGTTAATCCCAGAGCTGAAGTGGCCAGTTTAACCGGGCGTCAGTGGTTGGGGTTTCTTGATAAATCAGTAACCGGTACGCCTTTTAGTGACGGCTGTGGTCAGTTGTTGGCGACCGCGCCTTATCGAAATTCGCCGCCCACCGAACCGGAAATTGCCCAACTTATCAGTCTGTGTGAAGGCTGGCTTAACGCCCAAACCTTAACCGCGAAAAGAAAACAAACATCATGATTCATTTTGAGTGGCCTTGGCTGTTAACGGCCTTACCTTTGCCTTTATTAATCCGTTGGCTGGTTCCTGCAAACAACCCGGTGGAACAGGCGGCTTTAAAAGTACCGTTTCTGGATGATTTTTCTGAAGGTAAAACACAGGCCGTGTCCCAAGATCAAAAATGGCCATTATTGCTGGCGGCAATCGCCTGGTTTTTATTGGTTGTGGCCTGTACACGGCCGCAATGGCTGGGAGAGCCGATTGAACAAGGTGTCAGTGGTCGTGATTTAATGCTGGCAGTGGATTTATCGGCCAGTATGGAAGAACAGGATTTTATGATTAATAAAAAACCCGTTGATCGACTGACCGCTATTAAATCGGTCGCCAGTGATTTTATTAACCGGCGTGTCGGTGACCGGGTGGGTTTAATATTATTTGGCACGCAGGCGTATTTGCAAACACCCTTAACGTTTGACAGAAAAACCGTGCAAACCTTATTGGATGAATCGGTCATCGGGCTTGCGGGTGATAATACGGCCATCGGTGATGCGATTGGTTTGGCGGTTAAGCGTCTTAAAAATCAGCCGGCCAATAGTCGTGTTTTGGTACTGTTAACGGATGGTGCCAATACCGCTGGCGAAGTCTCGCCCTTAAAAGCCGCAGAGCTGGCGGCCGCCAATCAATTAAAAATATACACCATTGGCGTGGGAGCGGATGAAATGATCGTGCGCAGTTTTTTTGGTAACCGCAAAGTGAATCCTTCAAGGGATTTGGATGAAAACACCTTGGTTAAAGTCGCTGAAAGTACCGGTGGCCGCTATTTTCGGGCCAGAAATGCCGATGAACTGAATAATATTTATATGTTGCTGGACAAGCTTGAACCCGTTGAAAAAGACAAACAATACTTCAGGCCGCGCAGTGAGTTGTATTATTGGCCCTTATCGCTGGCGCTGGGTTTGGCCGGTTTTATTGGCCTGTCGCGGGTGAGGTTGTCATGAATCTGGCTGACTTTCACTTTATCAGGCCTTACTGGTTACTGGCGATCATTCCTTTTGTAGTGATTGTAACGTTAATGTTAAGAAACAAGCTGAGTCAGGGCAACTGGTCGGCAGTGTGCGATGCGGAATTGTTACCGTTTTTGTTGCAGGAAAAGGCCGTTAACCCCAGTCGCTGGGTATTAACAACCGGTGCCATTGCCGCTTTATTGGTCATTATTGCCTTGGCAGGGCCAACCTGGCAGCGGTTGCCTTCGCCCGTTTTTAGAAATGAATCGGCCTTGGTGATCGCGCTGGATTTATCACGCTCTATGGATGCAGAGGATATTAAGCCCAGTCGCTTGATTCGGGCACGCTACAAAATTGCCGATATTTTAAAGCAGCGCAAAGATGGTCAGACAGCCTTACTGGTTTATGCCGGTGATGCGTTTACCGTTACACCGCTGACCGATGATACTGAAACTATCGATAGTCAATTGTCGGCGCTGACTACCGATATTATGCCCAGTGAAGGCAATAATACCGCGATTGTGCTGGAAAAAGCCGTTGAATTGTTTAAGCAATCAGGGCTGCAAAAAGGCCAGATAGTGTTGGTGACGGATAGCGTTGATAGTGATAAAACACTGGCTACGGTAAAAGCGCTGGATAACTATACGGTGTCAATATTGGGCGTGGGCACTACGGATGGCGCACCGGTCGCGCTGCCTGAGGGTGGTTTTTTGAAAGATGAGCAAGGTACTATTGTCGTTCCCAAGTTGGATGCCAGTGCTTTGGCAAAGCTGGCTCAGGCAGGCAAGGGCGTTTATCAAACCATCACGGCCAATGACGCGGATATTCAAACCTTGCTATCAGCCGACGATAAGCCGCTACAACAAGAAGGCAAGGAAAACAAAAATTTATTGCTGGATCAGTGGGAAGACAAAGGGCCTTGGTTATTATTACTGGTTTTGCCCTTGGCGGCATTGAGCTTTAGAAAAGGGCTGTTATGTGTTGGTTTGTTGCTGTTATTGCCGCTGCCTAAAAACAGTTACGCCTTTGAATGGCAGGATTTATGGCAGAACAAGGATCAACAGGCGCAACAGGCCTATAAAAACAATCAATTTGAGCAAGCGGCAAATTTATTTAAAAATCCTGACTGGAAAGCGGCATCGCACTACAAAGCGGGCGCGTATGACAAAGCATTGGATAGCCTGAAAGTTAACCAGACCGCTTTAAGTGCTTACAATCAGGGCAATGCATTGGCACAATCAGGCCAGTTGGAAGAGGCTGTCAAAGCCTACGAAAAAGCGCTGACGCTAAACCCGGATGACGCCGATGCCAAATACAATAAAGCGCTGGTAGAAAAAGAACTGGAAAAACAAAAGCAGGAGCAAAAGCCGCAAGATAAAAAACAGGACGACAAGCAAAAACAGTCCAAAGAAAATTCCGACCCCAAAAAGTCGGATGATAAATCAGATAAATCGGAAGAGCAGAAAGCCGCTGAACAAAAACCCGAACAGTCAGATGAGAAGAAGTCTGAGCAGCAAAAAGCCGATGAACAAAAAGCGAACGAAGATAAAGAGCAACAGAATAAGCCTGAAGAAAAAAAATCGGATACTGAACAAGCCAAACAAGCCGAACAGAAAAAAGACGAAAGCAAAGAACCGCCCAAACCCACACCTGCCGACGTAAAGCCTTCAGATGAAGAGCAGCAAGCCAATGAGCAATGGCTCAAAAGAATTCCGGATGATCCGGCCGGCTTGTTAAAACGTAAATTTAAATATCAATACGGACAGCGTGAACGTCAATAAGGCAGTACGCAGAAAATAACCCCCAAAATAAGCCTGGTTCCCACCCTCCGGCGCGGGAATTTATCCGGCAACGCTCCAGCGTCACTGCCCACAGTTAAGCATTGTAGGAGCGGGCCATGCCCGCGATGAAGAAGCTAAAACTAAGCATCTCAGTCAAAATATCGCGGGCATGGCCCGCTCCTACGGTGTTATTGTACTTAACTGTGAGCGCCGGTGTATTTATTCAATTGGCTCTTCATACTCTTTAAGTCCCTTTCTTGCAATGTGTGCAAAGTAAAAAGCGCAAGTAATCGTGGCAATAAATCCCAGTATTAAGCTGCTTAATTGAAAAGAATTAAGCGGCGTATTATTGCCGCTTAAGGTCATTAAGGCCATTCCGGAAAGCGAGCCGGTATAAACATAAGCCAACAAGGCGGGCGTAGCGCCAATAGAACCTAACATATAGGCTCCCGTTGATATTCTGGTTAATCCAAATGCATAGCTGGCTATGCTGTAGGGAGCGATAGGCGATAATCGAAGTAGCAACACAAATATCCATCCACGCAAGGCAATCTCTCGATCAAGATGCCGAATGGAAAGATGACGGGACTCCCAGTCGTCAATGTTTGATCTGTAGGCATATCGACTGAGCAGAAAGGCTATTAATGCGCCAAAATTTACGCCAATAGCTGACAGAATAAAACCGTTTAAAAGGCCGTAAAGTGCTCCACTAACAACGGCAAGCAGGGAAAGCGGAATAACTCCTGTAAGAGAAGCCAGAAAAAGAGCGCCTAAAAAAATTGCCTGCCCTGTTGTTTCATGGCTATTTAACAGTTCAGTCAAACGCAAGACAACAGAAAAAATTTCTTCTTTGCCACCGAGTCCGGCTATACCCATAATGATTAACGATAGCGCCAGAAAAAGTAACACAAGAACCTTTAGCCATGAGCCGAATTGCTGTGTTTGAGTTTTTGCCCCATTCATTATAAGAACGGTTTGGGAGTCAATGAAGCCGCTGATGAACTTGAAAAAATTTCGTAATTTTGTAGTCCCATACGCTGCATACGAAACTGCATCGAGATTAATAAAACTCCCAAGCCATAAATAACACTGCGCTTAAAGTTTATAGATGAAGCCTCAGGGAAATAGCGAGTCGGGCATGATATCTCACCAATTCGAAAACCCTGATATATGGTTTGCGCCAACATTTGATTATCGAACACAAAATCATCCGAATTATTCAGCAAAGGCAGCGACTCCAGTGTTTTTCTACTCCAGGCTCTGTAGCCACTATGATACTCAGACAATTTGTGGCCCACCAAAAAATTTTGTATCAAGGTAAGGAGTCGATTAGCAATATATTTGTAGAGTGGCATACCGCCTGCAAGTGCACCCACACCGAGAATTCTTGATGCCAAAACAGCATCAAATTCATCCTCTGCAATCATGGATGCCATCGCAGTAATGAGTTTGGGGGTATATTGATAATCGGGATGAAGCATTACGACAATGTCGGCATTCATATCAAGAGCGGCTTGGTAACACGTTTTTTGATTTCCTCCATAACCTCTGTTTTCTGGATGTACTATGGTAAATATTCCTAACTGCCTGGCTAACGCTGCTGTCTGGTCGGTGCTTTGATCATCAACCAAAATAACATCATCGACAATATTCATTGGAATTTCATTGTACGTAGAGAGTAGTGTCGCCGCCGCGTTATAGGCGGGAAGAACGACTACAATCCGTTTTTCATTCAACATAGTTTAACCCTGTTTAGCCGATGCATTATTTGCTTTAAGAGTATAGACTAAGATCCTGTTTCAGTTTTTAGCAGCCGCCATGAACCGCATTGATCAATTGACTCAGCTGGCTTTATTGAATAGTTCAAGGGAGGTTGAAAAACTGAAGAGTAAAGAAATAGCCATTGCGGATGTGGTAATTTAATACAAACCTTATCACCCTCATGAACTTTTTTTAGTAGATTAGCATCAATTTTGCTCTCAAAAAAAACACTAAATGGAAAAAACAAAGGTCGCACATACTCAGCATGAGTACAGACAATGACAATACCTAGCGTTAATCCAGAGATAATCCCCATGCTACGTCGGTTAATAAAGATTGGCAAACGAGCCGATCCGGCCAAATTACAGAGTAGGGAAAGATTAAAAGACACTAATACAATCATCCAGTACATATAGTATCTAAGTCTGGGCGAGCTCGGCATGAACGCAGTTACTACGGACATTAGAATAATAATAAAAGCCGCTATTTTGGTATCCCTTGACCAGTTGCAATAACCTAAATATAGAAAAAGAATACTATTAAATAAAACATAAGCTCCAAAATAGCCGCCGAACTGATCTCCACGTATTCTTGCGCCCCCTTGATCAATAGACCAGTCACCATCAAAAAGAGGCCTGGGAACAATTTCGAAAACTGAATATAGCCATAATAGCGGGCGAGATAATTTGGAGCCGGGAAGACTAGGCTCAGGAGGCGTTTCTTCTTTATGGTTAAGTGTTATGCCGGCAACTTTAACAACCACCGGGTAAACCGGATTGCCGTAGATGAATAAATTTTTAACAGGCGTTGCAAAGATAACAGGCAGCGCAATTACTAAAATAAAAACGGTCAAAAAAGTCTTTCTGCGGGATGAGCCAGGGCTGGTTTTAAATGCTTTCTGCCATAATCGATAAAGGGTAAAGCCAATTATAATGAAAACAATAGGAGTAAACTGTAAGCGCATATTTGCGGCACAGAATCCGGCTATAAAGATAATGAATAAATCTACTTTGCTAATCTGTTGTGACGTGACATAAATATGATAGGTCAGCATTATTAACACCGCGATGGCTATAGCGCTGGGCAGGTCAATATAGGATGAGGTCGCGTGTATTTGCACAATAGGAATCGCTAAAAGAGCAAGGGTTGATAAGTAAAACGGAACGTTAAAATACTTTTTTAAGAAAAACAGATAGAGAATCAAACTGAAATATCCAACCAGGTTAGATGATTCCGGACGACCGGTAATAAACCAGAAAAAGCCTTGCAAGTATTCACCTAATAATCCAAATCCGTGGTATCTCGATTCAAAATAGTCATCAAATACAAACGCCTCTGGTGGTATCATCCCCCATAATCGTGCTGCAAAGGGGAAATGGTAGACCCAGGTATCAAAATTTCGGTCAACATCCAAAATAGCCTTAAGCCCCATCGACAGCAACATCAGAAAAGCAAAAACCATCAGCCAATATTCCACAGTAAACTGTGTGAGTTTAGTATTACTTTTCATGTTGGTTGATTCCTAATGATTTGGTTTGGCTGGCGTTTTGGATAAATCGTTGGTTGAGTCACAAGAATTACTCTTAAAAAACAATTATAGAAGATAATTGTTTTTTAAGATGAGAGAGGAAAATTAACAGGGATATTTTGAATCCATATAACTATAAGCATGAGCCATTAATCCGGAGGTTAAGTCTCTTGCAAATATATTCGGAATGATAGTTGTTAATCGGTGATGGTTTTTAAGTGAGAGTGAAGCTTGGGCAACTCGCAAAAAATATCGTTTTTTTGCGAGTTGTTTTATCAAATAGCCTGGTGATTAAAAGGCTGTAGTACCATTTCACTCACGACTCCACTGTCCGGTTGTTGGCATAAAAACCAGATGGCTTTGGCGGCTTCGTCAGCTTGAATCATTTTTTCCCGTTGCACTTTCAGGTCAATGGTATCCCAAAAAGCAGAGTCCACTCCGCCGAGAAATAAATTGGTGATGCGAATGTCGGTGCGTTTCACTTCTTCCCGAATGCTTTGCATCATGCCAACCAGTCCGTATTTGCTTGCGCAATAAGCCGCTGCACCGGCCATGGGCACCTTGCCCAATACGCCTGGAATATTGATGATAAGGCCTGTTTTGGTCGTTTTCATGGCGGGTAAAAATGCTTTCATCAGCAAGAAAGGCGTCACCAAATTAGCATTCAACGTATTTAAAAAATCAGTTTCATCCAACGTATCCATTGATTTGATGATGCCGATGCCGGCGGTATTAATCAAAATATCAATGGCAGGAAATTGCTGAAAATAGCTTTCTTTCAGTTCGTTTATAGAGTCCGGTTGGGAGTCATCCAAAGCAAAACAGCGATCAGGCGGTAGCTTACAAGAGTCAGCAACCGTCCGTAGCTTTTCTGTGTTTCTGCCGGCTAAAAACAGTTTGGCTCCACTACCAGCCAACAAAAGTGCGGTTCGGCTACCAATGCTGCCGGTAGCGCCCACTATAAGAA
>JBAXTQ010000429.1:0-1881 GCA_037130115.1 Methylococcaceae bacterium | reverse complement strand
TCTAATAAAATCTCCCCTAACCCCTCTTTTTCAAAGAGGGGAACTGAATAGTTACCTAAATACTGCTACCTTAAAAATGTTTACGATAGTAATCAATGTGTTGTGATTTAAATAAGCGGAAAAATAAAATTCAAAAAGTGTTAAGAAGAACAGATTGCGATTCTATTTCTATTTAACTTATTGATTTTCGTATATTGGTCGCTTTAAAAAAATCACACTACGCATACTTTTAATATACAACCTTTTGATTATTAAAGTAATTAAAATTTAAGGTAGCAGTATTAGAGTCTGACCCCATTTATTTTTTACAGATGAAAAACGTCGTCGAGAGTTGCCGCGTCCAGCACACGGTCACCCCAGCTCTCAAGCTGTCTGGTCGTAGCCGTAGCGATCTGGTTCACTACCTCGTTAGGTAAGGCACCAAAACGTCGTACTAACAGTCGCTGGAGCAATAAAGCCTCACCTTTCGCTATGCCTTTCTCTATACCTTTCTCTATGCCTTTCGCTATGCCTTTCTCTATACCTTTCTGCTCATATTCTTTCGCCCACTCATCAAATCGTTCTGCCAATGACATCTTTAACTCCTTCAGATCGTTCACCTTGGGTAACACCAAGGCATGTTTGCTTTGCCGCAACAGCACTGCCCGAATCCAGATCGCAAAGATGCGCTTCAGCTCCGGATTACCGTCCAGCCATTCGTTTAACAGTTCAATCAGTTGTATCAGTGCTTCGCCGTTCGCAGGGTGCTCAAAGCGGATGACGGCGGCCACCAGGTTTTTTAAGTCAGCCAAGTCAGCTTCGGTATAGTTGTTCTCATCGATCAGCAGATATTTTAGCTGCGGCAAGTAGTTGGACACTAATCCCGGCACTTTAGGAATCAGTTCAGCAATATCGGTAGCCGCCGTCCATTTTTGGTCACCGTTGTAAAGCACAATAGGCAGCACCGGTGGTAGACGCTTTTTGTCCAGGCTATCGCCGCGCCGGATTAAATCCTGATACAGCAAGCCAACGTAAACCATCATCCTAACCGCCATAAAAGCATCTACACGACTCTGGAATTCAATGAGGATGTACAAATACACCCACTCGCCACCCACTTTAACCCGCCAGACGACATCATCGGCACGGTGCCTGAAGTCATCGGTCACGTAGCTACCCGGCATTTTCTCCAGCGTCTCGTAATCAAGCCCGTGCAGCCATTCATCCGGAATAAAACCCATAACCAAATCCCGCACCAGTTCAGGGGCGGAGAATAGTAATTTGTAACTGGCGTCGTTTTCTTGATTCATGCGCTTGATTTTACCTCAATGAAAAGCACTCGACCAGCAAGATCTCTATCAGGAAAATATAAAGTATAGAGCCATGTAGAAGTAAAGCGACATTCGACCACCCTCACCCCAGCCCTCTTCCGGAGGGAGAGGGAGCTTTATGTTGCTTTACTTCTAAGCCACTCTATATGCAAAAACGTGATCTTTTTAAAGCGACCAATATACGAAAACCATGGAACAGTTTAAACCCCACCTTAAATATTTGCTAATTGACGAAAACGCTTACAGCGACGCAGAACTGGCATCACTTACCAACTTGGTGGCCGCCGTTTTTAGATTTGAGCAAGCAGACAGCCCGGCAAGCATGGAAGGCTTGATAAGCCTGTTAATCGATTGGCTAGCCGATAGACCCGACTTACGGCGCATGTTTTCTTTATGGATACGCGCCACATTGATGAGAAAACCAAACTACGGTATCTTGTTACCCCAAGTAGACGATTTACAGGAGATAAAAGTCATGTTGGCAGATAGACTGGAACAATGGGTACTGGCCTATATAGCAGCCCTGACGCATAACCCCATGCGTCCAGAAAACCAATCTATCCAACACATA
>JBAXTQ010000428.1:0-1901 GCA_037130115.1 Methylococcaceae bacterium | reverse complement strand
CTTTGAATAATCACCCGCTTGGGCGCAAATTCAGGAAAAATATCCAGACCCGCCGTGATAAAACGATAACTGCCATAAAGCAAAATCAAAACAGCAAGAGCAATAACAATGCCGTAAAAACGGATGGAAAAGCGGACAAGGGTACTTAGCATTACTGGGTTTTGAATTTGGGGATTGATGTAAAAGGGGGAGATGGTAGCAGGTAATCACACATTATTTACACTTACCATCACGAAGAGCACTGATTGGGTGTTTTGCAAACGCCCTTCCGTGAAGATAACTCGTAAATGGGATAAGAAATTGGCAAACCAGTTAATTGCTTTGTGATAATGAAAAATCTGAAACTAATCTTGCAGATAGCGCTAAAAAAATAGTCGGGAGACGGCTTAGCTTGATGCGTATAGGTTACAAGCCCCGTCCTGCCTGAAGGCCAAATGCTTGATTGCAAGACTTGACCTCGCGCTTGCTACTATTGATGGGCTTTAATGCTACTGATTCACTTGCGTTTTTATTCTCTACTTTATTTAATCTGAGGCTTTTGGCAATGTATGCAGGATATCGCTTAATAAATGCGTGAATGCGAAGTTTGAAATAGGTGATTTAGAAGGTGAACAAAGTAGGTTGACTACTAAATTCAACTCTGTTTAAGATCGGGCATCGTATTCATGCCCGACCTTAAGAACTTATTACTTGGTTATATCATTACTTACAGATTGGCTATTGTCAGTGCGTTGGCACAACAAAATAACATCTCTCCAGTCGCCACCAGCGTTGACGCCTTTATTAAAACAATCAACTCTTTCCTTGGCGTCATTGGTCCCGGAACACAGATTTATTATATTTTTCCATTCCCAGACTTTATGGCCTTTACCCCATTCTACTTGACCTGAATTGACGGCTTGGAAACATTTGCCTGGCTCAGATGGCTTCGTAGTACCTTTACAAAGTTGTTTTACATTTTCATCAGCCCAATTAACTTTCCCGTCAGTCCAGGGTATCTTACCCTGAACATCATTAAAGCACTGTGTATCGTGATCAGTTGCAGACGCAACTGGGCTAATTAAAATTGATGCAAAAACCGCAATTGATGCCGCCAAAAGAGAGCGTTTTACTGAGATGTAATTTGATTTCATATAACCTTCCTACTTAGTTTAATTAAACACATAGTGAATATAGATTTTATTCTGACAATAGCAAATTAATAAATTATTTATTTTTCAGAAACAGTGTATTTCCTATAGCGGGAATAAATTTAAGCAAACGACAGCATTTTTTCACTGACTGAAATACACCCCAATCATTGTCTGACTCTGAGAGCACACCCGACTTAATGATTCCTACAACGCTGTGTACGAGGCGTGTGAAGACTATAAAGTGGAAAATTATTTATTGCGAGCTGCCTAAAGGCCGGAGTACAAACCTAGGTTTGCACTCCAAATTGGGGGCTTATTTATTGCGAGTTGCCTTATTGGTAACTTATTAAGAGGCTACCATTAGATCGTGTATTCAGCAAGTCGATGAAACTCAGAGGAGTCGAGAATAAACGTAACACGTAAACCCTTAAGTTACATCAAGGCTAATTGCTGACTGATTGGGTGCCTTTGCCCCTTCCGTGGGGGGATAACTCGTAAATTGCATAAGAAATTAGCAAAGTACTTTATACCCACTTTTCGCTATTAACTATAACTAATTGTTATTAAAGGAGAATATTTTGCTTTTAGCAAGATTGTTCAAAGTCAAACTCCTTAAAATTCAAGGCTACCAATTTAAAGCGGGACAGATAAATAAAACTGGCCTATTAATTCCGGGAGCGCTGAGCCCCAGCTCGGCGTAGTCAGTAATCGGCTTGACTATCCCGTGCCGAGCTGGGGCTCAGCGTTCCCGGAAAGTTATCTGTCCCG
>JBAXTQ010000427.1:0-1915 GCA_037130115.1 Methylococcaceae bacterium | reverse complement strand
CGTGAGACGGCCACCCCGGCATACCGCCGTGTGCGCAAAGCATTACGTGATGCCGCTGCTACCGGGCAATTTTTCACCTCACTGATCCCGGAAAGCTACCTGAGTAGTCCGTTGGCAAAACAATTGGATGGCTGGAAGATCATCAAAATATGGTCGAAAGACATCGCCGTGCTCAACCGCTCCGAGCACATGCCGGCAGGATAAATACAACTTCCCATCATCCCGGGTGTCAAAAGGCTTGGTGGGCTTATTCCCACCCGGGAGAAACAACTTGCGCGGAACAGTCCTATATCTGCTGTTAGCGATCATTTTCGGCATGTTCACCATGACGTGCCGGGCGGATGTTACTGTCACCCCGGTCATAGACCCCACCGCAGAGTTTCAGGTCGTCACCCCTAACTATAAGGTGCATATCATCGACGGTAATATCCACTCGCTACGAGTTTTTGGGGTGGAATTCCTCGATGACCGCGTCCCCGGTTCCGCCGGCGCATCATTCTTCGTCGAGAAGCCGCTGCCATTGCCCACTTGCACCGTTAATGGCAATGTCCTGACTGCTACCGATGGCACCTATACCGTACGCTATGAATTCAGTAATGGTTTCTTCACCGTGGCACTCAACCATACTGCACCCAAACCGGCGACATTCATCACCGTCTGCTCAACGCAGGTCGCCTACGTGCGCAATACCTCGCCCGTGACGTTGGCGGTTGCTCCGGCGGATTGCACCTGGGGCAATGTGCGCATGATCGTCCCTACCGGGGAATTCCTGGACCTGCAGAACGGCACGGGTGTCTGGGGGCGCAAGATCGGACGCCAGGTGTGGGAACGCGGCAGCATCACCCCGTCCAAGACTCCGCGCAAGGAAGATACACTGCTCTTTATCCCGGGGAAGATGGCCCCACCCCGCCCGACAGTAGATCAACTCACGCAACTGTCGGTTTCGTTGGATGACTCTGATCAACTGTTACCCGCATTAGCCCCGGTGGAGTTGAAGGTACGCTTCGAGAATAACAGTAACCAGCCCATCTCCTCTTCGATTTCCTTACACGTCGAATCATCGACCGGAGTGCGGATACTCGATAATGACCGCCCCTTCACCTGTCAGCCACACGAGGTGGCTTCTTTGAGTTGGACGGTGACTCCCAAGGAGGCAGACTTCTACCAGGCTACCTGCGCAGTAACGCTGGGTGGTGCCAACCCCAAGCAGGCACTGACGACCTTTGGCTATGATGTGGCGAACATCAAACTCACCACGACACCGCCAGCAGACTTCACCGAATATTGGAAAAAAGTCACCGATGAGGCGCAGGGAGCCAATATCAAGCTCACCCGCGAGCCAGATGCCGGGCGCACTACCGCAACTGTGAAAGTGGAACGCCTGACCATCAACGTCGGCGAATATAACGGCACCGCCTGGCTGGCGACGCCGAAGTTCCCCGGCCGCTATCCGGCACTGATCATCCTGCCCGGTGACCATGTGAAACGCATCTCTCCTAATGAGAAGCTGGCGGAACTGGGCTTTGTTGTCCTCTCCATCGAACCGACCGGACAGAATATCGCCAATGGTTTACAGGCAATAGCCACTAAAGCCTTCAATGATCCCGGCGACCCGGCGAAATTTGGCTACCGCGCGGTTATGCTGCATTACCTGCAGGCGCTCAAACTGCTGAAGGATGGCACCATCGCCGAGGTTGACCCTGGCCGCATTGCCGTCACCGGCGTGGGGCTGGGGGGCAGTATGGCGCTAATGCTGGGCGCGCTAGACCCACAGATTCAGGCGGTGGCCCCGGATATGCCCTCTTATTGCTACATCGAGCAGGGGAAGAATCAGGCGGGCTGGCCCTACCCCGACTTCGTTCCCTACCTGCGCGACCACCCGAAGGAACGCGATGC
The DNA here is from genome assembly GCA_037130115.1 of Methylococcaceae bacterium. Lineage (GTDB taxonomy): Bacteria > Pseudomonadota > Gammaproteobacteria > Methylococcales > Methylomonadaceae > Methylobacter_C. The sequence goes on along the minus strand of JBAXTQ010000427.1, from coordinate 19 downwards.
AGTGCTGAAGACATTAGCC
>JBAXTQ010000426.1:0-1916 GCA_037130115.1 Methylococcaceae bacterium | reverse complement strand
GTTATTTTTGTGTGCTGTTTTCACAGGAAGCCACACTTAAAAATATATTCCGTTTACACAAATACATGTAGAAAAGTCGATGAGCCATGGCGTACCTGTCGTGTCTGCTCCAATTATGGCGGATTGCCTAACGGCGAATTCACCATAGTTAAAAAAAGAACTCCTGTCGATAGATAGGCTTAGTCGGATTAGTTAAGTGTGTATGATGCGAGCGGTGATGGAAGTTGGTAGCTAACAGCCTTATGCTGGCGGATCATTATAGATATATCTTCCAGTCGCTCCTCAACATCACTAAGTTGGTTCTGAATTACCCGAAGGGCTAAAACCAATTCTTTCGCTTTTGCTACTTCTGGGTGCTCAATCAAAACTTGTAAATCACAGCGTAGGAAGCACAGGTCTTTGGATATAAAATGGTATATCTTGTTTGCAATCGACAAGAGTTGTTGCTGGTGTGATTGTAGTTCATGTTTAAGTCTTTGATTTTCAGAGCGATCATAGATGATCTTCATGTTTGGCATATATCGTTCAATAGGCAGAGTTGTTATGCTGGGTTCCACACCAAGGGCATTATAACCTTCTTTTGCAATGCCCTTTAGGGCATTACAAAGGCGATACATGATTGAGTTAACACCCAAATGTGCTGTATCAAATTCTTCTATGGTAGGGTGTTTTTCACACTTACCTAATTGTTTGACGAGGCTGTTGACTTCGTGCATCTCCTTTCCCAATAAGATCTGCCCAACAGACTCTAATAAAGCTCTGGCTTCTGTAATAGTCTCTTCCAGTTTATATGTCATTTTGGGGTGGTTTGATATTTTTTGAAATCCTCTTTTTGAGATTCCTTTAGTGCGTATAACCAGTTGCCTTCTTGTGTTGGTTCAACTCCACGTAGCCTCAGTTCCTTTGAGATAAAGGGCCAGTATGCTTCCGAGATGTAAACGGGGTACATGTGTACCCAACTTTCAGGCAATTCAAATATGGCGTCATCCCACTGTTTTAAGTAGTTATTGGTATCTTCCCGAAAGCTGTTGATCCCAAGGCGATCCTGGAAAAGATCAATTTGATCTTCTTTGCTAAGGAAATTCCAACTGCAATCAAATGTCTTAACAATAAATCCTCGATCACCTCTATTTGGAAATCGCCAAAGCGTAAATGAACCACCTTCGCAACCAATTTCCATGATTTTCTCTGGCTCAATCCCTTTAGGAGCTTGGTCATTAGGGGCGTATTCATTGTTTTCGTACTTAATAGAAGATAGTTGAGATGCCACTCCATAATAGCATTTAGTCCGTAAATCGCCCTGGGTTTGTTGTACTGCATCAATGAAGTCGCTGTAGTAGATATCCGAGACTGCCGCTGCAATTGTGACAGCCACGTTTACTTGCGGTGCACGAATAAAGAACTGAAATTCAGCTGATTTATCAGCGTACTGAATAACGCTATTAGGCATAAATCGAGTTACGAGCGCATCAATATCATTGCGGCTATGTGAAGAAACAATTAGCATACCTACTGATCGGTCGGCTTCTGTCTGATTAATACTAAAACTACCGAAGGTTGTTTGAAACCACATTTTTTTCTCCAAATTTGTTTTTGTAGTGCTATGTGGAGATTTGTCATGCTACACACGATTCTTTATCAACAATAGCTAGACTGAATCTTCCTGAAACAGGGATATGACATTAATTTATTTAATGTCATCCGTTGAATTGGAAGAGTGGATGCTCATATCCAACTAATAAGTGGATTACTTGGTTGGAATATCCAGTGTATTCGTTACATTGGATATTGCATAGGAACTTATAAATTATCGAACCTTATATTTTGTAAAATATAATTTTTAGTCTCCCGATAAAATATCAGATGGAACGTCCCACTCATTTATACCGGTACCTCGGGAGTCGTAGAATTGCGCA
>JBAXTQ010000425.1:0-1917 GCA_037130115.1 Methylococcaceae bacterium | reverse complement strand
CTGCCCATGGCCGTAGCGGTTTTATCCAAAACGCCAAACAGCGTGTATTGCAGATGTCCCGAGGGATGATAATCCAGTTCAAGATTGCGTCGGCTGGAAGCATCCAGCAAAATACTGTCAGCACTGTTTTCTGTGCGGATACCCTGAATATGCGGCAATGCACTTTGCTGGGTATCTTTAACATACTGCAATAAAGCGCCAGCGGCGGCAATGGCGGCGGGTAAGTGATTGCAGCCAAAGCCTTTTAAATCAAGGGTATTAAATTGTTTTAATACCCGTTGTCTGGCGCTTTCCGGTTCAAAATGCCAGGGGGGTCTTCTGCATAAACCGCTGCGTTGCTGCAAGTTTGTCGGCAGCGGCCAGTCTTCGCTAAACAGCAGTTCAGCCGGATTAAGGCGTCCCAGTTCACTCAGTAACTGATCTTCAGATTCCACCTGTTGCAAGACAAAGCGGCCACTGGTTAAATCCAGACTGGCTATGCCGTGTTGCGTTCCCTGGTTACCGTTTGAAAACGTACATACAGCCACCAAAAGATTATCTTTTCGGTCTTCCAGCAAGGCTTCGTCGGTGACGGTTCCCGGTGTAACAATCCGCACCACTTTACGCTCAACGGGGCCTTTAGACGTTGCAGGGTCGCCGATTTGTTCGCAAATGGCGATGGATTCGCCGTTTTTTAATAGTTTGGCAAGATAACCTTCAGCGGCGTGATAGGGTATGCCCGCCATAGGAATTGGCAAGCCAGCTGATTGGCCGCGACTGGTTAAGGTAATATCCAGTAATTGCGAGGCCTTTTTAGCATCATCAAAAAATAGTTCGTAAAAATCCCCCATTCGATAAAATAAAAGGGTGTCAGGGTGATCTGATTTGATGCGCAAATATTGCTGCATCATCGGGGTCTGCTGGTCGGCGGTTTTTTGTTTTATAATCATCTGTGTATTTTATCCGAAGTCGCATGAGGGCACATCATGGATATTGAATTATTTGAAATTGCGCAGCAATTGGGTCAGTTACTCAAGTTAACAGAAAGAAAAATAACCACCGCCGAATCGTGTACCGGCGGTTGGATTGCTCAAATAATAACGGAAGTTTCGGGAAGCTCGGCCTGGTTTGACCGTGGCTTTGTCACTTACAGTAATTCGGCAAAAGTGCAAATGTTGGGGGTTAACCCCGAGACATTGAATAATTTTGGTGCGGTAAGCGCTCAAACGGCAACAGAAATGGTCAAGGGCGCATTAGCTCATAGTGAGGCAGATTGCGCCATTGCCGTGACGGGCATAGCCGGGCCCGATGGCGGCACAGCAGACAAACCGGTAGGCACGGTGTTTATTGCCTGGGCCTACAAAGACCGCGAGCTTAAGGTTGTTCAAAAGCAATTAACGGGCAATCGGCATCAAATCAGAAGGCAAACGGTAAAAATTGCACTTGAGGGCGTGGAGTTGGGGTAACAAAAAACGTAACCACTATTCCGGGAAGCAGTGGTATCGATTAGCGGGTTTGATACGCATTAAAAGCCAAATTCAGACTCATCAAAATCGTCGAATTGTTCTTTTAAACGCTTTTTCTCCCAATAGATTTCAATTTTTCTGCGGGTATCTCTTTTGACCGTTTGCTCTTCAACGCTCTCGGTCAGCGAGATAAAATCGCCTCCTTCAAAAATATCGTCGTCATCAGTATCCGTCTTGTGTTTTTTTGGTACGCTTGGTTTAGCCGCTGCTTTAGAAGATGCTTTAGTCATTTCTATACTCCCCAATAAAAGATTAATATTAAAATTGTAACAAAGTGGTGTGTAAAGAAAAAATTATATCCAGATAAATAGAGTCCTGGCTCAAAACAGGATGCTGTTTATTATTAATGAGTAAGCCTTACAAGGCAAGTATCTGTGGTCATTAAATTGTCATTAAATAACGCAGATTGCAA
>JBAXTQ010000424.1:0-1938 GCA_037130115.1 Methylococcaceae bacterium | reverse complement strand
TAAGAATACTACCCCCCACCCCCCCGCGTGTCAAGCACTTTTCAACTTTTTTTGAAATATTTTTATTTTACAAAATAAAGAGGATTTCAGGCTAATACAAAAAATTCTAATACTATGAATTTGACTGTAGCAGATACATTAAAGCAACATAGTGTCAAAAAAATATTAGATCGTCTTTACGAATTAGAAGCTACCGTTGTCATTCAAAACGACATGATATCTTCTTTCAAATCAACTGTTGCCACTCAGAAAGAAACTATTTCTGTATTGGAAGAGTTAAGCGAACATCAAAAAGCTCTCATCCTAAGATATCAATCGATGCTTTTTGGCACAAAATCTGAAAAGGACACTAAGAAGAATATACCATCTACTTCAACTGATGAAGAAGTGACGGCGATTACATTGCCTTTTACTCCAAACACTAAAAGTAAACGTGGTCAGCGAGTTGGCGCACCTGGACATGGACGACGAAAGTATGAGGAACTGCCACCTCGCGAAGTTATTCATGAACTGCCGGAAAGTGAACGACGGTGTCCAATCTGTGGAAAATTGTACGAGGAATGCGGTACGGAAGACTCTACTGAATTGGAATGGATTGTTTTGATTCAGCGTATTATCAACCTGAGAAAAAAATACCGTCGTACATGTTGTTGCTCTGGGTCTAAGTTCATAACCACTCCACTACCACCAAAATTGATTAACAAAGGATTGTTGACGGTAGATGCCATCACAAATCTATTGGTAAAGAAATTTCTTCACGGACAACCTACCAATCGTCAACTTGACGAACTGCAGTTACATTGCGGAGTAAGACTCGCTCCTGGAACGATAGCCGAAGTGATGACTAAAGTCGGTGAATTACTACGGTTTCTGTTTGATGAAATATTGCTCCATTTACGCGATGCCAAGCATTGGCACGCTGATGAAACTCGATGGATGCAGTATGGTGATGAGAATAAACACCGCTGGTGGCTCTGGGTTTTTGCCTCTGTTGATGCTGTAGTTTTTATACTTGATCCTTCTCGTTCACGCTCTGTTCCTCGGCGAGTATTTGGATTGGATGATGAATCAGCAGATGCGAAACGAGCCAGAGGCACTATCAGTTGCGACAGATGGAAAAGTTATCAAGGACTCACCGGTTTATGGACCGCATACTGTTGGGCACATGTCCGACGTGATTTTAAAGATTTAATTAAAGGATATCCGGAAATACTACAAAAGTGGGCGCAAATTTGGGTTATACGAATCGGCAGACTTTACTATTTAAATAAGCGGCGACTCCTTTATGAACCGGGTACTGAAGCATTTAGTCAGGCAGATACGAAGTTGCGAGAACACATAATGCTCATGGAACAGTTCCGAGAGGAAGAAATGCAGAACACCAGTCTTATTAAAGATGCACGCAAGGTGCTTAAAAGTCTGGCGCGGCATTGGGACGGCTTGACATTGTTTCTTGATAATCCCGCTATACCACTTGATAATAACGAAGCAGAACGTTTATTGCGTAAAGCCGTAGTAGGACGGAAAAACTTCTACGGTAGCGGTTCGTTAAAAAGTGGAATACTGGCAGAATGTGCTTACTCTGTATTAATGACAGCGGCAAAAAATGATCTGAATCCACTCACCTACTTGCGAGCATACTTGAATGCTTGTGCCGAAAATGGCGGTAAACCTCCAACTGATATAAGTCGTTTCTTGCCATGGAAAGCAAGCAAAGAAGACCTTGCTACATGGAAACTACCGCCAACCGCCAATTAAATGATTGGCATAAATGAATTAGAGGGATGGGGTTTACCGAATACTTACAATTAAAGATTAGTTAGGCAAAAGATAAGGATTAAAGGTTGTTGCTTTGTAATAGAAATTTGCTTAAAAATGGTCACTTCGACACTGAACTTATCGAAGTGGCCTTAAGCGAAAATCCAGAAACTATTATTC
>JBAXTQ010000423.1:0-1949 GCA_037130115.1 Methylococcaceae bacterium | reverse complement strand
ACTTCGTTACACAATCCGGCTGGGGGGTCGCTCCCCATCCATGGGAGAGCTTCAACGATGTTTCATCATGCTTCGGATTGGGAAAGCGTTAAAAAATGATTTTTGCAAGATATGATATTGCTATTATGACACTAATAATGCAATAATTTATTTAGGCAGCACGCAGAAAATACCCCCCAGGATTCGCCTAGTTCCCACGCTCCAGCGTGGGAATTAATCCTGCAACGCTCCAGCGTTGCGTGACGCAGGAGAGTCACTGTCGGCATTCCCACGCCGGAGCATCAATGTCATTAAGTTAAGCCGTTCGCTGAGCGGAGTCGAAGCGATTTTGCTGGCTTCGGCTCCGCTCAGCGAACGGCTTATCTTCCCAAGAGGCGCTTAACTTAACGGCATTGACGCCAGAGCGTGGGAACGATAGGGTGGGGGGTTATTTATTACCAGTTATCCAACGGAGAGTGAATTATCAACTGAATATGTTTGTATATGAAATTTGGCTATCCACTTAATGATGGACATTTTTTTGGCAGGCTTTACGCCTGCCCTTTAATGTCACGATGTTAGCAGGGCAACCGCAAGGGATTGCCCCTACAAGACACGGATATCGTTACATAAAATGGCTGTCCACGTAAGCAGGGACAAGCCCAAGGCTTAACTTTAAACTGTCCCGCCTTACGTGGGTAGCGTGAAATTTGAAGCAGTATCTATAAAATCGGTGGTTTTTTTTGCATCTTGCCTAAGTTTTAGTGGGTCGTACCATCATTGAAAACAGCATCCAAAGTTGGCGCTGAGATGGCGCTAATAAGCCACTCTTTGAGTTGATCTTCGCTGGCATCTTTAAGTCTATTAACGACTGCATCAGACAAATCACCAAAACGATGGCCAAGCATTAAACCCAGCATTTTGGCCTCCCCTTTCAGTAATCCTTCTTGCAGCCCCTCTTGTCTTCCCTTGGCAATTCCCATTCTTTCTACACTTGTTACATATTGCATTGTTTCATTCTCCTCAAGGATTTCGATTTCTTGCCATAGTTGTTGCTCAAGTTCTTCGGGTAAGCGCATCATCCAGTCAATTACGCCAAACAAGTCGATAACCCGCTGTTTATCCCATTTGCGTTGATACAGTAACCGTACCAACAGCCGCTTGGCCTGGTAGCGTTCCTGGTCATTCTTTCGGGTTCGTTGTGTCAGGATGTGCGTTGCCGTTACTATTGCAAACGAGTTATCCGCTGCCAGTAGCTCATTCACCTTGTCATGATAATCGGTCAGCTTGGCAATGGGAAAACGGATAGAAGTTTCACTGCCCAACACACCGTAACTAAAATAATCCGGTCGCCAATTGGCGTGCTCATCGGCCAACACGGCCAAACTGGCTACAGGTTTATCGTAGCGGTCATAAATACGGTAATTGTAGACAAACATGCGCTTGGCAAATTCAGCTTGCCGGGTTCCTTGTACTTCAATATGAATATAAATCCATTTTTCATCGCCATTGAGCAATGTCACCCTGACCAGTTTATCGACAAAGTAGGGTGCGCATCGCGCACCTTTTTCCATACCAGAGAAAGAAACCCAGTAGGCTACAGGTAGAAAATAATAATAGAGTGTGCAAATAAAACCATTTAGTGAATTACGGTTTTAGGTGCGCGATGCGCACCCTACCACTTGGCGAATCATTTTGCTGTTCAGTGTCCCGTCTAAAGTTGCGGGTTAGCGACAGCGTAATCCGACAAATCGAAGTGTCTATAAATCAATTATATGCTTTGTAATTGCCATCCATGGCAACTGGGTTCCGGCAATCCCTGCCGGAATGACGGACTTTTTGGTACTTGGCGAATCATTCTGCTGCTCAGTGCCCCGCCTTAAGTTGGTAGCCACAACGGGCTACCCACTTAAGACGGGACAAGCCCGCAAGGCTTAACTTTGGCAGCACGCAGAAAATACCCCCCCCCC
>JBAXTQ010000422.1:0-1958 GCA_037130115.1 Methylococcaceae bacterium | reverse complement strand
ATGACGGACTTTTTGGTACTTGGCGAATCATTCTTCTGCTCAGTGTCCCGCCTTAAGGTAAGGAGCGTTGCCGGATGAATTCCCACGCTGGAGAGACTGTGAAAGTATTATCAAAAACAACCAAAATCAACACAAAATAGTAAAAAAATACTGTAAGTCATTGATTCTTGCTTGCCGAAATCAAAATTCAACCCGAATTTTGATTACTTTCACAGTCTCTGGAGCGTGGGAACTAGGCAGATCCCGTGGGGATGTTTTTTGCGTGCTGCCTAAGTTGGTAGCCGATAAATTGAATGTTAATGTTCTTTAATGAAAATCTCAGTTTCGCAAGTAATAGGAAGCAAAAGTTTTTCCTTGATTTCTGATAATCTATGAGATCTGCGGCCTTGCGGTAAACTCTCTAGAACTGGTATGTCTGATCTAACAATCAAAAGACTATAACTCATACGTACCGAAACAAAACTATCAGGATATCGAACACGAGCAGTGTACTGCATGCCACTGAGTTGTCTTACCGTGAGCGACTTTGCAGTGTTGACAGTATTAGCATAATAAATCAGATCATTGATCGAGACAGACAGTATCTTACCAAATTTATCGCTGACTTCTGTCTTAATGCCAATATTATCAAGTGCTGCAATATCAGCGTTCACAAGGTGAACCTGGTCATTGGTTCTATATCTTTTAACAAGTATAAAATCATCTTTCAGCAATGCCGAAACCACATGGCTACGATAAGCTTCGTGCTGGCTAAGGTTAATTTGAAGCGGGGTGGGAGTAAGAAGCTGGGGAAACCTTGAGGGGTAGTTGGCCTTATTGGAAACAGCAAGGTATAGTCTCTTTAGTTCTTCGATGTCGGTCTGTACTTTTATAAAAGTTTCAGTGTTATCTTGCAAAGAGACAATTGCATGGATGAATTTTGGTGGTCTTTCTAAAATGCTATTTTTGTAGAGCGTTTCTTTGTATGACAGACCATCCTTATTACCGGCCAATATTTTCTGTTGTGAAATAAACGTTAAAAGTTGTTTTTCAAACTTAAAAAAAGACTTCCAATTTGTTTTCGATGTTGCCATATTTTTAGAAATTAATTGAGCTATAAGTTATTTATATGATATGTTTATAATTTTGTTTTTTCCAGAACTAATTAATGAATTGCACAAAACAGTAGAAGAGGTTGATCACTTGGTCAAATATGAAAAGAGTAGGGCAGGGCGGTTTTAATTTTGAGAGATCTGGGTGTTTAACAAGTAATAAATTTGACGACAAAAACAAAATTAGATTAAAACACGCGCACGTACGTAAAATCTGAAATCTTTTCGTGGCAAAAACAGAAATAGATGAACAGGTCAGCATTGTTGCAGATATTTTTGCGCAGGATGTCTGAGGTCATTCTCGCAGTGAAGGGTAGGGGAGTGGGCACTTTATTAGTGTATTTAGGGGGAGTGTAGTGCAAATTGATTTCCCACAAACCAACTTTGCTCAAAGTGAAACCTTCAAGGTTCTACTCGATCAAATGTTGTTAGCACTGGCAACGGATCATTACATACAAAGACCTCGGGGGCTTATTAAATTATCCTCAGATCAAATTTGCGATATAAAAAGATATTTAATAAATTTCCATGGTGAAGCGGATTACAAGAGTGTTGATGAGTTTTTTAGAGATATTAAGCGGGATTTAAACTGTAAAATTAAGAATGGTGATGGCAATAATGAGTTAGATTTTATGAAAATAATAATGAAATCCTGCAAAGAAAACATGATTAATAGTGAACAAATTAAAAGCTATTTTGAAATGATTAAACTGGCTATTCAGATAGACGACGATGATGATCGTAAAAGTCCTGGCTTGTAATCCACTGTTCAAACCTGCTTTATAGCAAGTGCATTTGGCGGTTGTATCCGGCCTAGGAGTCTGTCCGACTTCCCCAGCGCAAATCTGATAAAATAGATTTTTACAT
>JBAXTQ010000421.1:0-1958 GCA_037130115.1 Methylococcaceae bacterium | reverse complement strand
GCTGGCAATAGGTCGTCGATAACGATCATACAGGCGATAATTATAAACAAACATCGTATCAATTTTAAATTCCCGGGTAAGCGCCAAAACTAACAGAAAAATATTGACATAACCCAACAAAAAACGCACTCTTTCCGCACTTTGAAAGTTCAAGATCTACAGGCTGAAATAAACGCCATTTACCAAGAAATCGTTCTAATGGAAAATAGCGCGACGCAGGCTATTGTCAAAAAATTATTGAATATCATAGAACGCTTAGCGGGAGAAAATGATACTCAGAAAATCGAGGTTCAAGAACTTCGTGATGAGATTAATCGCCTGAAAGGCGAGCAGGGAAAGCCTGACGTTAAAGCAAATAAAAAGAAAGACGGCGATATATCGTCTGAGGCCGAGCGCAAGGAAGCGGAGGCCAATGCCAATAAAGACGCAGCAACTGGCCATGACGAAACGACCGAAGATACCTCGGGTAAGAAGAAAAAACGCAAGCGTGAACCGAAACTGGCAAATATAAAAATAGACCGCGAGGAAATATGTTATCTGAACAAAGACGGGCTACCGGATGACCTAATAGCTAAAGGCCATGAGCCGGTCGTGGTTCAGAATATCATCATCAAATCTGATAATGTTAGATACCTCCGCGAGGCTTATTATTCGCCATCCACGCATAAAACCTATCTTGGCGACTTACCGCCAGAGGTTAAAAATCAAGGTGAATATGGACCAGAGATTCGAACCTTAATCCCCGTTTTAAAAACCGAATGCCTGATGACCGAAAAACGGATCATTGGCTTTTTTCAAAACTTTGGCATTAGAATGTCAGCCACGTACCTTTCTCAGCAATGGACGGGTGGTTACGATATCTTCCATCAGGAAAAAAGTGATCTTTACCGTAGCGGCATTGAGGCGAGCGACTATGTTCAAATAGATGACACCAGCGCCCGCGTCAACGGCACTAATCAGTATTGCCAGGTGGTCTGTAGCCCTTTATTTACCGCCTATTTCACGACCCCCAAAAAAGACCGCCTGTCGGTATTAGACGTACTCACCGACTTTTCGCCCCCACACTATCTTTATAATCAACAGGCTCAGGCACTGCTTGATATTTTTAAGTTAGCCGCTAAAGCACGTGTTGCGATAGACGCCTCTGTACCGTTCGATGTGGTGATGAATGAAGCTGAATTCAAAGCGTATTTGAGCAACATGGACAGCTTAGGCAGCCGCCAAAGCATTCGTCTTACCGAAGCCTGCGCAATCGCTCATTACCAACAACAAACCGAGTTCCCCATCATTGACAAGTTACTGGCTGATGATGCGCCACAATTTAAACTGCTTACGCAATGGCTGGGGCTTTGTTGGGTGCATGACGGACGGCACTATAAAAAACTTAAGCCCATTGTCCCGATATATCAATCCGCCTTAACCGATTTTCGAGGCCGATATTGGGCGTATTACACCCAATTGCTCAAATTTAAACGTGAGCCGACACTCGAAAAAAAGCTAAATCTGGCAATCGAATTTACTGAGCTATTTTCAACGACCACCGGTTATGAAGACCTGGACGATCGCATTGCTAAAACGCTGGCGAAAAATATCGAGTTATTATTGGTGCTGGATTTCCCCCAATTGCCGCTGCATAACAATGAGTCCGAGCTTGCCGCGAGAGTGCAGGCGCGTGTGCGTGATGTGAGTTATCAGACCCGAAGTGATGCGGGAACGAAAATCAAAGATGCCTTTATGTCGGTTAATCAGACCGCCAAAAAAGTAGGGATGAGTTTTTATGATTACGTTAATGACAGAGTGACGGGGCGATACCAGCTACCCTCTTTGGCAGATTTAATTACTCAAAAAGCGCAGCCATTGCCGGTTTGAGCATTGGCCTTACCTTGGGATTTAAAGTCGATACCAAACATCCGTTCAGCAAATTCAGCTTGTCGGGTTCCTTGTACTTCAATGTGAAT
>JBAXTQ010000420.1:0-1959 GCA_037130115.1 Methylococcaceae bacterium | reverse complement strand
TTACATAATACAGTCATTTTATCGCCATCCATTACAATACTCATGTCACCTTCATGCTGCCCTATTATATACCGTGCAGCAGGTAACCCTAAATCAAGATCATCCTCAGGTACTCCTCGCGATAAAAATTGATCCCATGGTTCCATCAGTCTGGAGAGATTTTTATTTTTACAGGACTTTCGCTTAAGGTCACTTCAACAGTCTCATTGACCGGTCGCTGAGTCTGTCGAAGCGATCATTTTTAAATATATTTCGCTTTCTAATGTTTTAGGTAGGTTTGGTCGAATGGGTTCTTGGGTATACTATTTGTGTGTTTAACAAACGCCAATATATAGAATATTTGATAGCAACAACTGGTAATTGTACCTGCACAAACTTGGCTGACCACTTAGAAGGAGAAGAGTCGGTTAGTCATGATGTGATTAGCGATTTTCTTTGTCAGGATAAACTGACTCCTCGTGGACTTTGGGAGATAGTTCGACCATTGATTAAAGATGGACCTGAAACATATTTAATAGTTGATGATAGTGTTCAAGATAAGCGGTATTCCAGAAAAATCGAACTCGTTCATCGTCAGTATAGCGGCGCAGCTCATGGCGTTGTAGATGGAATCGGTGTCGTAAATCTTCTCCACACCAGTGGTACTGATAAAGCATTTTACCCAATTGATTACCGTATTTTTGACCCAGATGGTGATGGTAAATCAAAGCAAGTCCACTTTCGCGAGATGTATTTGCGTGCCATTAATGATAAATGCATTAAAGCCCAGACGATACTTTTTGATAGTTGGTACGCCGCTGCAGATAATCTGAAACTCATTCATAGAACAGGACGATTTTTTATAACCACGCTTAAAAAAAATCGTAAAGTGAGTGCGTCTAAAGAAACAGGATATGTTAATTTAGAGGACTTGCCTTGGAATCCTGAGACTATTAAGCATGGCATGCTTGTTAAACTTAAAGAAATCCCCTTCCAGGTGCAACTTTTCGTGATAGCCACCCCGACCGGTGGCATCGACTGGGTGATCACCAATCAACAAGATGATCCCTTGTGTCCAATGAAAGCGGATGACGTCAAAACTAAAAACGCCATCCGCTGGCACATTGAGCAGTTTCACCGTGATGTAAAACAACTGGTGGGTTCAGAAAAATGTCAATGTCGCAAAGCGCGTTCTCAACGCAATCACTTGGCTTGTTGTTATCTTGCTTGGGTATCACTTAAAGTTTATGCGCAAAGTATAAGCACAACCTTAGCTGATGCGCAAAAAAAACTGTGGTCAGAATATCTCAAAAAAGAGTTACGATGCCCAACTATTCAAGCTATTGGGTGCGTGTGAGCGAAAGTCCTGAATAGCAAGGTCTTTGCCATTATTTTTACCACCCAGGCAAATTGCTACTGCAGTATATTTTTCAAAATCAATGGCAGTCACGGCTTTTTCTGCATCGATATTTGCCCATAATGCTTTCCAGCTTTTATCGTCGTTAATTACCTGAGTTCCAAATCCTTTATCAGCTTTTCCGTATCCATTAAATGTTTGCGCTGGAATATAATATATTTGCGGAGCGGAAACCCGTTTGCCGGAATAATACACTACGCTAAAGACTATGGGTTTATTACTTTTCTTTATGGCAGCGGCATCCTGTGGCCAGGTTAATGCCATGGTAACCATACCATCTGGTCCCGGTGATGATTGTGTTACATCAATTGTTATCTTGTTGTTTGTTTCAACAGCTTTTTTAATACTGATACCATATCCGCCGGTCATCATCTGCCCCATGGAAGCAATAATCAGCGATTCTTTATCATTTAACGGTCTGATGTAACAACCGGCATTCATCTTGAAAGCAGCTTTTTGCACATCTTCACCGCGCCGCAATTCTAAATCTGTCGATACAGCCGTAACAGCAAACGCCTGTAAGCCGCTGATGAAAAGTGCGGCAATTAAGCCAACAAACAAAC
>JBAXTQ010000042.1:0-21337 GCA_037130115.1 Methylococcaceae bacterium | reverse complement strand
TCGGTTTGACTATCCCGTGCCGAGCTGGGGCTCAGCGTTCCCGGAAAGTTATCTGCCCCGGCTTAAGTTGGTAGCCGAGAGAAGGGCTAAATAATTACAAATTAAACCCGTAAAAAGCGCCTGTTTTTATTTTTATCGGGAAGGCCATGAATAAAAATATAAAAACTTCCAGACCTTTGAAAGGCGATAGCTAGTATAATTGCCGCAATGTGGCAGCTTGATAATCTTACTGACCCTGTAAACTTACTTTTTAATATAAAACTCTCAAGAGAACTCTATGGCGCTGTATTGTGGAATTGTTGGCTTACCCAACGTAGGTAAATCAACCCTGTTTAATGCCTTAACCAAAGCAAAAATTGCCGCTGAAAACTACCCGTTCTGCACAATTGATCCCAATGTCGGCGTTGTGCCGGTGCCCGATTTTAGAATGGACAAGCTGGCAGAAATTGTAAAGCCAGAGCGTATATTGCCGACTACCATTGAATTTGTTGACATAGCCGGACTGGTCGCGGGCGCATCAAAAGGAGAAGGCTTGGGGAACAAGTTTTTGGCGAATATTCGCGAAACCGATGCGATAGCGCATGTGGTACGCTGCTTTCAAGATGATAACGTGGTTCATGTTGCCGGAAAAATTGATCCCATTTCAGATATTGAAGTCATTAACACTGAATTGGCGCTTGCCGATATGGCATCGGTTGAAAAAGCGTTAATACGAGCCAGTAAAATTGCCAGAACCGGCAATAAAGACGAATTGGTAAAAAAACTGGTTTTAGAACGGGTTTTAAATCAATTGAATGCAGGCGAACCCGCACGCACATTGCCTTTAACCGAAGATGAAATAGTCTTCATTAAAGATCTTTGTTTATTAACGCTTAAGCCGACCATGTATATAGCCAACGTCCAAGACGATGGTTTTGAAAATAATCCCCTGCTGGATAAAGTACTGGCACTTGCTGAAAAAGAAGGAGCCGTGGTTGTACCCATCTGCGCCGCCATAGAATCAGAAATAGCCCAGTTGGATGAAGAAGAAAAGAAAGAATTTCTGGATGACTTGGGACTGGAAGAGCCCGGTTTAAACAGGGTCGTCAGGGCGGGCTATGCTTTACTGAACCTTGCCACCTATTTTACAGCCGGTGTAAAAGAAGTCAGAGCCTGGACTATCCCTGTCGGAGCGTCCGCACCCCAAGCCGCCGGTGTTATTCATAGTGATTTTGAAAAAGGCTTTATTCGTGCCGAAGTTATTTCATATCAGGACTTTATTACCTATAAAGGTGAGCAGGGCGCAAAAGATGCCGGAAAATGGCGACTTGAAGGTAAAGATTACATCGTTAAAGATGGCGATGTTGTTCATTTTCGATTCAACGTTTGACAAAGTCACCTTAGGTATCTATAATTCCGGTTCTTTACGAAGAACTGTAAAAATGGCGATGTAGCTCAGCTGGTTAGAGCACGGGATTCATAACCCCGGGGTCGGTGGTTCAAGTCCACCTATCGCCACCAAATAAAACAAGGACTTAGGTGCAAACCCAGTCCTTTTTTTATGCCTAAAAATAAAGTTTTCCCATTCTTGTCCCATCTCAAAAAAAACACCCGCAACAACTGCCAACAATTCAGGCATAAAAAAAGCCGGAATAATACCGGCTTAGTTAATAAGTTAGAATGTTACTTTATAATATTGGGAGTGGTAAAAAAGCGTCCGGGGTCTTTTGGGTCAACTGTGGCTTGAGTCGCCTTTGGTACGAGTTGCACTCTTGATCTTGCTACCGGCGTTATGCCAAACTCAAGCGCCCATTTCCTCATATCACCGTAAGCAATCTGTGAATGTCTGAGTAGCCCGGTCATTTTTCCCGCTTCGTCATACAGTCCAGATTCGCCGCGCCTGATAATCTCAAGTTCAGCATTAACCCAGTGACCGTAACAGGAACAATAGGCCGCTAGTGCTGCTCTATCCAGCTTTGTGAGTATTCCTTGCTCCAATAGTATCGGCGTTATTCTATGCCATTCTTTTTGCGCCTCAGTACCAAGAAATTCCGGCATATCAGGTGCTTCGACTAATGGATTTATTGAATCGAACAATTTAGCCGCTGGAATCTTGGAGGGATTGCCATTAAGGATGTGAATATTCGTTGGTTTTTTGATTCTTGGCATTGTATTAATTCCTGTTGTAAAAGTTTTTTGAAAGCCGCGTGTGAAAAGAGAGGGGAGGGAGCGGTCACCAAAAGGCAAACAAAACGACTTTTTACCCACCCTACCCCTATTTTTAGATAAATATTGTTATAAATCAATTAGTTATAATCATTACTCATTATTTTATTTCCTGTTTGGGGTTCATTCTGATCAAGTAGGCTGCATGGGCTTCGTTTCTTGCTTGTACCTTGATAGGTTTGCCATTAGGCGTATAGCAAATGACTGTCAGTGCATCGGGCTTGGGGTCTGGCATCTCGACACACTTAACAGCCGCGTCATACTGGGTGCATTGATGTGTTGATTCAGACCATAGGCCATAAGCGCCACCAATAAGGCAATAGCCAGCACCACGCCCATGCTCATTGTGACTTTTGAAGTGTTGGCATTTTCCGCAACTGACAACGGCGCTGTTATTTTCGTTTTTTAACTCGGTCAGTATTTCGGCCTTGTGAGATTTCAAAAAATCCCGCTGGGTTGTTGTTAATTTACTGCTGGGTATAATTTTAAAGCTATCGCCTTCCAGCTTTACAGCAAAGCCAGCGTTTTTGATCTTGGTTAATGCTGACATTAAATAACCTCGCTATCTTCAAAAGCCGCTGACTCTAAGGGTGTAATCTTTTCTTTTGCCACGAAAAACTCTGAAACCAAGTTGCCAAAGTTGCCAAAGTTGCCACCCTTCTTTATCGTGACTGTTATCCCACGACTGCCTCCAACTCTTTCAACTCGACCGCTGGATATAATTTCAATCCCAAGCGATAGAAGCGCCGGTTGCTGTCTACGCAGTACATCACCCAAACCTTTACCAGACTTAGGCCATGCATTAGATTCCTGCTTGTATTTTTCCAGCGTCAATAACAAATCTTTCATTGTGCCAAAAAAGACGGTGGATGATAGCCCGGCGTGTTCGTCCACCAGCTCCATAACGGCAACGGCAACGGGTGACGCTTCCAATGCCCGACTAATACCCTCTGATCTATTCGCCTTATACAGCGTGTCGAATGTACCGGGTGCATGACCTTGCGCTTGTGCCATTGCCTCACCTAACCGGGTAAAATCTGCCATTCTTGGAGGATTAACCAGAATCACTTTAGGCATCATTGCCAGCGTCTTAACGAATAAATCCAGTAACCCACCAAATATTGACGGCTTGGCTTTATCCCACGAAGCATTGATCTCTGATTCTTCTCGATAGGCAATACGCGGTAATTCTAAAGTGATTGCCCGGTCTGTCACATCTTGCGCGGTTAAAACGCTGGGTATTGAATTGCAGATAATGGGGCGCTTTACATCAATAATATTTTCCTCATCATTGGTGTAAAGTCTACGGGATGAATAACCGCCGCCGGTTGCCAAGGTACAGCAAGCATCCTGTATAGCC
The DNA here is from genome assembly GCA_037130115.1 of Methylococcaceae bacterium. Lineage (GTDB taxonomy): Bacteria > Pseudomonadota > Gammaproteobacteria > Methylococcales > Methylomonadaceae > Methylobacter_C. The sequence goes on along the minus strand of JBAXTQ010000042.1, from coordinate 17,772 downwards.
GGTGTCATGTGCGATAAATTCTCATAACTGACTAGCCAGCCACAACCTGCCGCCACAAAAACATCCTCAACGTTTTTTGGGGCGCTTCTCAAGTTTACTGAGTTGTTATCTATCAACTGCCTAATCTTGTCTTGTGTCGATGATTTCGCGCTACCTTGCGTACCAGTTAACGCCAGAATTGGCTTAGGTGTATTAGCCCGGAATGATTCCAGCATCCACGCCAGCACAAGTAACCTGTCCGACTCTGGAATATTCACAAAATCCCATAACTGACTTAAATCGCCGCCTTTTGTTGGCATCGGCAAAGATTGCATAGAACCCGGCATCCAAAATTTAACCGGGGCTTCATTGGTGACGTGCCAGCCTGTTGGCAATACCTCGATAACTTTCAAATCATCATCACCGATAAAAATATAATGACCGCCGTTTTTATCGGCAACTCGCAGATGTACTTGTACCGTTTCGCCATCATGTTTAGCGATACCTGATAGAGCAAATCCAGCTTGTTTAATTGCCGCCTCACTTGCTGACTTACCCGTTAAATTACCGCCTTTTGTCGCTGTGTAGTACGCATAACTCACCCAATCTACAAAGCCTTTGCCGCCTATAGCGAGGGTATTCTCTACGCCCTTAATTTCGACAGATACAAACGCCTTATCCGCCTGATCATCAAAAAACAAAGTACCTTCCCCCATGACCAACTCGATCAACTCCGCCGCCGCTGAATCTTGCTTGTCGCCATCCGCTGACTGAATAGCGCCCATGCTGTCAATGTCCGCCATGGGTACGCCAGACGGTTTACCTGCTTTGATTTTGGTACGATACTCACACTTCAACGCTGGATTAGTCGATATGAGATTGTAAGCTGCCATAAATTCAGGGCTTCCCATAACGCCGGGGTTTTCTACGCAGTCGATTAACGCTTTATCTATAACCAGCTTGGCATTGCTAAACGCTTCGGCATTAGCATCAATCGCGGTGTCAAAATCTAGCCCGGCAACATTGGCAACTTTGGCAACATGGTTTGGAAGATTTTCTTCCGGAAAAAAAAGATTTACGTCTTGACTCTGCTGATTTTCGATTGAATTAAGCATTTTGCACCTCCATGGTTAATGAATCATTCCAATCGTGACCGGGTGTCGCCGGGATGATATATTTTCCATTGATAGCCAGCGCCGCTTCAATCGCCTTTTTTTGACCAACTCCGCTTAAATCATTGTCGCCAGCAATTACAATTTCAGACTTCGGATAAAGCGCCCTGATATTAATAGCCACCTCTTTTAAGTTTCCAGCATCAAAAGCAACTACTGTCATAAATCCGCACGATTCAAACAAACTTGCGCCGGTTGCAAAACCTTCACAAATTAGAATCTTGTCAGTATTGCCAGCCAGAATATAAAAACAGCCTTTCTTCTGACCGCCAGATAAAAACCTTTTGCCGCCGGTTTCACTGATAAATTGCAGGTTTACTATTTCATTTTTGGAATTGGTCAGTGGGATAATTAGGGTATTGCCACGGCCTAATCTTGCGCCATGAATACCAATATGCTTCTTTACAGAATACGGATAATTAGCCGGGGCAGGTGGGGCAGGAATCCAGATATAAAGCGCCTTGGTTGCTGATTCTCTATGTTTGGCAATTTCTGCTTGTTGCCTCTCGACCTCTTGTTTATGGTGCTTGGCTTTCTGCATTTGTTTTTGGAGTTGCGACAACGGCATGAAAGCGCCCTCCATTTTCCAATTTTGCTTAATACCTTGTTTAAAATCCTCAATATATCCAGCCGGTCTATTATCCAAGTGCAGGACATAAGCGCCGTTTAGTTTGCCGTGGGTATCTTTAACGCGGTGTAGTTTGCCATCACCAATAATGCTATCCGGTGCATAACCGATATTATCAAACATGGCATTTTTGAATGATTCGATTGCTTCGTGGTGACTGATCATAAAGAAGCACCCGACAAAGATAACCATTCAGATAATTTAATCAGTTTGGCTTTAACGTAAATGAGTAACGCGGTAAAATAATCACGCTGTTTGTTTTTGCTGCCCGGTTCCCGCCGGGTAGTGCCTAATTTGTCCATAATTAAGCCGCTTTGTTTTGTGATTCAATCCAAGCAAAAAACTTAGCATCATCAATTAAAACCTTACGCCCGATCCGTACAACCGCCCCGGATGATTTAAGGCCGTTTGAATCTTCGTTGAATATCAGGGAACGCATACCGCCAAGAGTAAAGGCGGGCTGTTTTGTGGTGAATTGATTAACTGTTGATAAAGTAGGCATTTTAATGGTTCCATCTGCTATTGATTACTAAGGTTTGTCGTTAGCTGTTATTGCTTTCGATGGGTAGATGATAGGCTACTGTTTTTTATATAAAAATACTGTGAATACTGTGAATTTAATTCTGTGAGTTGCTCACACTATTTAAAGCCGCGTGTTTCCTACAGGCATAAAAAAACCCGCTGTTAACGGGTTCTTAAAACTCACACTATTTAATTGTATTTTGGATTTCGTCCGGGTTCGCTTTTGTTAAATACTGGATTTTTACGCCACCATTCATCATATCCGCTTGTAAATAAATTAGACGCTTTTTGCAATTCGACTTTAATCATCCCCGCCCGCATCTCTAACAATTCCGGCTTGTCCTTAACTTGCTCGATTGCAAATTCATCCCGTAGCTTATAGCCGCCGTCTCTTGGCTTCGGTTCTGTTCCTGCATGATTACCAGTGCCAATCCTTAAGGCTTCGGTTTCGGGTTCTTCCCCCTGTAAGCGTATTAAATCAGCGTGCCTAATAACCAATCTGGCATCTTTCATCATCAAATCGCCAGACCTCATCAAGTCGCCGTTTTCTTCCGTGGGGTCTACAATTGTTAAAACCGTACTATTGCCCTCCTCTCTGTCATAATAAATAACAAGCGTAGCCCTTGCCGGTAATCCTGCTTCATGGCTTTTAATACATCCATGTTCGATTGTTGCCAAGTGACCGGGGAACCCGCCAAAAGAAACGCTAACTTCTGCCCCGCCAATTCCTATAACTGTTTTTTTAACGATTGCCAGACCGCCAACCAATACAGCAATGTCTAGCCGTCCATTGGCTCCCAAGTGTATCAAGTCATCTTCGGAACAATTGAGAATTTCAGCCGCTTTTTTTAGTGGGTAATAATCAGGCGTAACCATCAAACACCCCCGAAGATTTTAGCGTTCATACTGGCAACAACATTGCTTACATGGCCGTCTGATAAATGCGCGTAACGCTTAACCATTTGCATAGTCTTATGGCCTAATACTTCGGCTATTTCTGGCATGGTTGCGCCGTTCATAGCCAAATAAGAAGCCGTGCAATGCCTCAAATCATGCCATGTAAATTCTGTTATCCCTGCGCGTTTCCGTGCCGTTTCCCACGGTGTCTGTAAATCAATCGGGGTTAATGGGTTTTTAATGCCCGGGAACAATAAATCGGTATCAAGCCGCCTAATCTTGCCATGTTCGCGTAACAAGTCCAAACCAAGCCCGGATAAAGGAACGCGCCGCCTTTCGCCGTTCTTGGTTTCATGCAAGATTAAAAAGCCGTTATAAAGGTCTACATCCGGCCATTTAAGCCCAAACAGTTCAGCTTGTCGCATACCTGTGCTGATTGCCAGTATTACACACATATAAAGCAGTTTATTACTCGATTCCTTACAACCGATTAAAAGCCGTTCGCGTTCATCATCTGATAAAAACCGAACACGCCCACGCGCCGCTTTCGGCTTGGTGATGTTCTTCATGGGTGAATCTTCCAACCACGCCCAATCTTTAACGGCTGTTGTTAGAACTGTGCTTAATGAAGCCATGTATCTTAAAACGGTGGTGGGGCTTCGTGGCTTGCCTCTAACATCCTCGCTTAGTAATTTGTCTTTAACTTGGGTAATCACGCCCACGGTTAAATCTGCAAGTATCAGATAACCCACTTCATCCTTCCAGCGTCTTAGGTGTAGCCCGGTGTGTTCGTCTTGTGTTTTGGTAAGATTAGCCCCGGCCAGATAGCGGTCTATCATTTCTTCGACTGTGTGTTTTTTGGCTTCGGCGGTTTTAAAGTGCCGTCCTTCTCTGATTGCTGATTCAGTATCTTGAATCCATTTGTTAGCGTCCGTTTTTCTTTTAAAGGTCGCTGTTTGTGCGGGATAACCTTTTAGTCTAACTTCGGCTGTATAGCGTGCTGTTCCATCTGTAGCGGTGCGGGTTTTAATGCGTGCCATGATTGCTTCCTCTATGGGATAGCAGGTGGCCTTCTGATATAATGCTTTCAGCCATTGCTTAACCCTATCTGTTAAGTGAATCGGTATGGCCTTGTTGGTGCTGATTACACCCTCAAGGCCGCCTTGTTTCTAGGGTTCCAGTATAAATTATTTTCCCATTCTTGTCCCATTTAACTATAAATAAGGGTAACAAATGGCAATAATTGACAATAAGATAAACAGGTTAAGTTATTGATTTAATGGTTATTGTTTGTTGTGGAGTGTTGGGGTTTTTTGGTTTTCTGGGATTCATAACCCCGGGGTCGGTGGTTCAAGTCCACCTATCGCCACCAAATAAAAATAAAGGCTTATGTGTTTTATACACGAGCCTTTTTTTATGCCTAAAATTTCCCACGTGCCACTCACGTACCAGTTGAAAATAAATTGTGATGCAAACCACCGCAACATTTGCCTAAATTTTAGGCAAAAAAAAGCCGGTGTTACCCCAAACTTCGCCGAGAGTATGTTGATTTTTAGATTTAACTGACCGCCAGCTAACGGCCATTAAGAGTCATTAACCACCGTCCGCTTTACAGCAAGCAATTTTGCGACATGGAATTCGGCTGTGCGCCATGAACAGTCTCTAAAATCACAATAACTTACGACTCCTTAATGACAATGAGCAGGCATTCGTTCCGGTTTAGTATTTAACTGATTACCAAGCCCAAGATAAAAATAAAGAATCCATCCTAAAGCCTGGGCATAACGCCGAAATCTCTCTGGTAAATATTCTCACCTGCGTATAAAATCCTTGCGAAACCTTTCTTTCCAAGGTGGGGGATTTTAATTTAACTGACGAGAGATCAACTCATGAAAAAACTTGAATTGGCAGAAGTGATCAAAGCTCTACGTACTGAGCTCTATAAAGCAAAGCAAAATGCTGAAGGCGAGACTATCCGGTTCAATGTGAACAGCGTTGATGTTGAGTTTGAGACCGCCGTTGAATATGTGGGTACCGCCGAAGCGGGCGGAAAAATTAAATTCTTTGTTTTAAATGTTGATGCCAAAGGGAGTGCCGAATTTAAAAACGCCACCACACATAAGATAAAGCTTAGTTTGAAACCTGTGGATGAGGAAAACCCTAATCCAGAAACGGGTGAAGCCGGAGAAGTACAGGTAGGGGGAGACAGTAAGCCAGGAGACAACCAAAATGCAGGTGCTCCAGTTGAACAATTAGGTGGTGATGGCTAATGGACTCCAAGCTGGTAGCTAAAATCACTGTGCAACGGACAGATAATAACACCAGAACAGGTACGGCTTACCCAGTCGGTGCTAACCTGTTGTTAACCGCCCGCCATGTTATTGAGTTTCACGACAAGCTTGGCAAAAGAGATGAAACCAAACCGGTAACCGTTGATTGGCAGGATGTTGGCGAACACGTTGTAATTGAGCCGGAAAAGATTAACTTCGCGTTTGATGGTGGAGAGCAACTTGATGTGGTGCTCCTTTGTTGCCCCTTACCTGAGGCGGTAGCAAAATCTGTTAACCACACCATTTTGGAAAAGGAAAAAATTAAGACTGGGAACAAATGGGAAACGCTTGGCTTTCCTAAAGTGAATGGTTTTCAGGCACAAGATGCAACCGGAACATTCGGTGTTGATCAAGAAAAGCCGCAAATTCGCCTGACTCTGGACGATAACGTCAATGAAAAAAATTTTCAACCGGATACAAGTGGCTGGGGCGGAATGTCCGGAGCGCCGGTCTTCAGCACCACAACAAATAAAATCCAGGCCATCATCATCAATCACAACAAGTGCATGGAGATGCAGTTGATAGGCGTTTCTGTCCCGTACTTAATGAAGCTCCCCGATTTTCGAGATGCTTTAGGCTTGACTGGATTTTCCGATAATTCACATTACATAATTGAGCAGAAGCAACAAATTAAAGACCTGCTAAATGACATCAGCGATACGAAGTTATTTCGAGAATTAGTGGCAAAATTGTTATTGCTACCCGAAATAGTTACGCCGAGAGTTGTCTATGACAAACTTTGCAGCAAATTCGAAGATGATTCCATGGAAGTTTTCGATATTCTGTTGCAAGCCAGCGCTGATACGCTTAAGCAAGAACCCAGTAAGGCGATGCTTGAAAATATACACAAGCTGTTTTGTTTATTTGCCAGCTTAACAGCGCCAAAGACCTTGGCAACCAAGGAAGCGGTGATCAGATTATTCGTGTATACAAAAATAGCAACCGAAGTCTATCTTGCCGCCCAATATAACACCAACCCAATTTATTTATCCGGGCAAGATGAAATAAGCGGTAAATACGCTGATGATGCTTCGGTATTTAACCGTGAAACAGGTTGGGAAGTAGAAGAGTTTGTAAATGAAGCTATTAAAGTTACTGCGTTGAAGGTTCTTAAAAAAGATATTAAGAACCCAACTAATTCGTTTGAACGACAAAGACTTAATACAACCATCAGGCAGCGGCAAAATAAATCGCTCAACCAATTACATCGTTTTGAATTAAATTGTGGCGATGAAAAAAATAAAAAAAATCCACTGTATGACCCCAATTATTGTCGTGCCTTAAATGCTCCTGGATGTTTACCCGATCTACCCGTTGTCCATTATGGAGAGGTTGGGTCGATAGAAGAAGCGGACTTATGTGCAAAAATTGAGGAATTTATTCTGTTATTAAAAAAATATGGATATGAAATATGACCCTTACCCACTTCACCCCTAACGAAACCATCCATTTTGCCGCTTCCGGCTCCTGGCCGGAAAGTAACTACCTGCTCGACGAAAAGTCGGCCTACGCTTTGGAAATGGCTCTAGCCACCCAACGCCCGCTGTTGGTTAAAGGCGAGCCAGGCATGGGCAAGAGCTTTTTGGCGCGGGCGGCGGCGGCCAAATTAAATCGGCAATTTATCGCTGAAGTTATAAACATCAATACCGAAGGTCAGGATTTGCTCTGGCGTTATGATCCGGTTGCCCGACTCAATGATGCCTATGCCGGATTTAAGGGCGATGAGCTTAATCCCAAAAATTACCTGAATCCGGGCGTCTTATGGTGGGCGTTCAGTTGGGAAACTGCGCAAAGGCAATACACGGATGAGTGTCGTCATAAAGTGTACCGACCACAAACTGTAAACGATCACGAGCAAGCTAACGGCACGGTGCTGTTGATTGATGAAATCGACAAAGCCGAACCCTCCTTGCCTAATAGCCTGTTGGAAGTGTTGGGTAACCGGGGCTTTGAAGTGCCGTTGCTGGAAACCAGCATCCGCCATGCAGAAAATGCTGCGCCCTTGGTGATCATCACCACTAATGATGAACGGGAGTTGCCGCCCGCTTTTATGCGTCGTTGTTTGGTCTTGCATTTACGTGTTGATGATAATGACTATGAGGATTGGCTGTTGGATCGTGCCAACGTTCATTATAGCGATAGTCAATGCAGCGATAGCATCAAACATCTTGCTGCCCGGCAACTCATACAAGACCGGGAAACAGCAACCCGACAAGGCTTGATTAAACCTGGCCTTGCCGAATATCTGGATTTATTGCAAGCGTTGAACGAGATGATTTCTGATGACTTTAAAGGCGAGGCACGCACGGAACAGCAAACCCAATTGCTTAAAAGTATAGCTGAGTTTGTGTTACAAAAGGCCGTGTAGATGCACCACGGTAGCCAGGTCAGTCGGGGCGATTTGTTGCGTTTGTTGCAACTGTGCCCAACACCCTCGGCGCAACGATTGTCCGCACCTTTATTGGGCTTTGTCTTGCCAACGGCGCAGTTACCGCTACAGCCTACCGAAAAAACGGGTGTCACGACAGGACTTACCCAAGAAAAAACACCGAACGACCCCGTCACACCGCAGCCAGCAACAGGCAAACCGGCACCGGAATTGTTTTATGGGTTACAAACCCGGCACCAATACGCCACTCTCGAAGCACTCTCCAGCGATTTGCCCGCTGCTTTTCAGAATGTGCAACCGTTACAGAATGACGAATTACAACCTTGGGCTCCCGGAGCGCCACTTCCTTGGCAGCCCATCTTGCCAGCGCCGCGTCTCTCGGAATGCTTGCGGCAAACCCTGTCGCTAAGCATCGGACGCCAGTTGGATGTGCCCAAGCTGGTCAAGCAGATGGCAAGGCTGAAGCTGCTTTCGCAGTTGCCGCGTAAGCCCAAAGTGTTACCGGCAGGGCGGGTTGTGGTGTTGGTGGATTTAAACAAGCGCCTGCGGCCATTCTGGCAGGATGCCGAACAGCTTTGTGAGGTCATAGAACGTCAACACGGACGCAACGGTTTGGACATCCGCGTTTTGGATGATAACCCGCTGGGCGAGTATTGGGATTGGTTTGACGAAAGCCGGCGCTTACAAGTCTGGCAGCCCCTACATGCGCAAAGCGTGGTATTTATTATTAGCGATTTGGGGCAGTTGGCGGGTGAGGAAAACGGGCTTGGCTTGCATTGGCTCCGGCTGCTTCAACAATGCCACCGGCAAAGCATCAATCCGGTGGTGTTGGCACCGATTTCTGCCACTCAGCAAGCCCCGGCCCTGCAAAACCATGCCAGGCAATGGCTGTGGCATAAATACAGCCGGTTACAACCGCAACGCCGGGACGCCGATCAGGACACTCATCGGCAGTCTGTCAGCCGGGTGTTGGGCTTAGTGTCTGTGGCAACGCATGTAGAACCCGAACTACTACGGGCCATCCTGGCCTGTTTACCCGCCCAACAAGCGGATAGCGGCATCGAAGCGGCGGTATGGCTGCATGATGATGTCAACTGGGGTTATACCGCCTTTTCACTAAAGCCGGAAAAACGGGATCATTATCAGCAACAGTTCAAGCAAGAGCCAGCCGAGTTGCAACAGCAGGTCTTAACCTTGTTAAAAGCCCAGCATATCGGTCAATTTCCGGGAGTATGGGCAGAAGAAGTGTTAAATGCCCAGCCTTTGGTTAAATTTGATTTGAGTAAACTGGCGGATCAAGCCGAACAATTTATGCTGCGCTTAACCCGTCGATATCACGAGAGCCAGAGTGACACAGGACTGGGTCAATATGCCAGACGGCATTTGTTGCGACTGGGTGGGGACAGTAAGCGGACATTCCGGTATGCCAGTACTTTATATGGATTAGTCAATAAGGCCGAAATACGGGCAGGCGCAGAAATCCCTTTGGACTATGATGCTGCCATCGTGCATACGGTAACCGGTGAAAAAATCACCCCACAACCTTACTACGTGCTGCAACAAGGCGAGGAGTTGCTCATCACGCCCCGTCACAGCCCTGTTAACGGTTTTCATACGGGTATCGTTCTGACGGAATTTATCACTGCTCTGGATAGCGTGACTGTGACGCTTCAAGGTGAGGGCTACGCGAGGCAATGGCCCTTAGTGTTAAACCATAACAGCATAGGGCAATCGCTGTGCTTCCCGATAACAGGCGAGGCATTTACTATTGATACCGGCCTGGAGACATTACAGGTCATGCCAATACCCAAGCCGACTTGGGCACACAAAATTGCGCAAACAGCGGAGGGATTAACGGCTGGTTTAATCTTTGCCGGTCAACCGTTTTCATTGTCGTGGCAGTCTGATGTTAATCAATCGCCTGCTGTATTTAATTGGCGAGCTGAGGACTATACGGGCGGTGCGGATGTCGCTGTGGTCGATTTTGATCAGTATGGACTTTATGCCGATCTTATCCTGGGGCGTGTCACCCAACGCTTTCGTTGGTTGGAGCCAGGCACGTTTTGGATGGGCAGTCCGGAAAATGAATCGGAACGGGAATGGGCTGGAAGTGAATCAGGCAAAGGCAGCGAAACCCTACATCAGGTCACACTCACCCAAGGTTTTTGGTTGGCAGATACCACCGTCACTCAAGCGTTCTGGCAAGCGGTGATGGGCGATAATCCCAGTCATTTTAAAGACAACCCCAATAATCCTGTCGAACAAGTCAGTTGGGATGATACCCAGTTGTTTATTGACCGCTTGAACGGCTTGCTTCAGGGACTTTCGGCTAGGCTGCCCAGTGATGCCCAATGGGAATATGCCTGTCGGGCTGGAACAGACACACCTTTTTCTTTCGGTGCCAACATCACCCCGGAACAGGTCAATTACGATGGCAATTATCCTTATTCGGGTGGCAAGAAGGGATTGTATCGAGAGAAGACGGTTTCGGTTAAATCCTTGCCCGCTAATCCTTGGGGCTTTTATGAAATGCACGGCAATGTTTGGGAGTGGTGTGCTGATGTTTGGCAACAGCAGATGTCACCGGAGCCGGTGACTGACCCGTTGATAACTGGCGTTGATGGGGACGCCGCCCGCGTGGTGCGCGGTGGTTCCTGGCTCAACGACGGCAGGTACGTGCGTTCCGCTTACCGCATCAGGAGCACGCCTGTCAACCGCCTCAACATCCGGGGCTTTCGTCTCGCCCTAGGTCATTCCGGTTTAGGTCAGGGCAGTGGAACAACAGGGCAGGTAGCGACTGCTGAAGGCCCGGGCAGACGCGTCGCGGAGCAGCGGCAGACCGGGGCTTCAGCAGTCGCGGTCGATGAGCCATCGCCTGATTGGGTAAAACGCCTTACAACTTTTTTTAAAAAAGGGGATAAAAAGAAACCATGAAACACAAATTTTTTAACGTGCCGGTGTCTGATCCTGTTAATGCGGAGGCCGAACTGAATACCTTTGTGAGCCAACATCGTATTGCCCACATAGACCGGTATTTTGTCGCTGACGGTGCCAACAGCTTTTGGTCAATCTGTCTGGTTTGGTTGGAAGGTGATAGTGCTTTAACCGGCAGCTTACTCAAACGTAAGAATAAAATCGATTACAGAGAAGTGTTAAACGAAGTCGACTTCGCTCTTTATGCCAAGTTACGCGATTTACGCAAAACCATTGCCGAGCAAGAGGCGACCCCTGTTTACAATATTTTTACCAATGAGCAATTGGCGGCCATCGTCCAGCAACGGATAGTCACTAAAAGTGCTTTGCTTGCCGTGGACGGGATTGGACAGACCCGAGTTGATAAATACGGCAACCTTTTTATGGACACTCTAAAATCGGGCTTTCAGCCATCAAACCCCAATGAAGCGAAAACTGATCACACTTGAGGCTATCGCCGAACATAAAAACCTGGTGTCGGCTTTTCATAAAGCGGCTAAAGGCAAGCGTTTTCGACAGGATGTGCAGATGTTTTTGCAAAATTTTGATACTAACCTTAATCAACTGGGCGAAGATATTCGTCAGGCCAAACTGCCTTATGGCAAATACCGCGTTTTTCAGATTTTTGACCCCAAGAAACGCCTGATTCATGCCGCTTGTTTTGCAGACCGCATTTTTCACCACGCTTTAATGAACTTGGCCGGAGACGTATTGGAAAAAGCCATGATGCCTTCCAGCTATGCTTGCCGTCCCAATAGGGGTGTGCATAAAGCGGTTCAAAAAGTACAGCAGCATCTTCGTCAATATCGCTATTACGGCAAGATTGATATAGCCGGATACTTTGCTTCCATTAACCACACACGCTTATTACAGACATTGGCAAAACGATTTAAAGGTGAAGCATTGATTATGCAACTGGACAGGATAATTAATAGCCATCAATCTTCGACTCAATGCGGGTTGCCGATAGGTTCTTTGACCTCACAATATTTTGCCAATTATTATTTGGATGGTTTGGATCGTTTTTTGGCTGGGTTGCCCACAGTACGGGCTCAGGTGCGTTACATGGATGATATTATTTGGTGGTGTGACGGCAAGCAAGAGGTGCAGGCCACTTTAAAAGCGATCATGCATTGGCTGCAAACTGAACGGGCTTTGCAAGTCAAACCGTCTGTGCAAATTCAATCGAGCAAGCAAGGCGTTACTTATTGCGGGTTTCGTATTTTGCCGGGTGTGATAAGGCTGAGCAGGCGACGGAAACGCCGCTACCAGCAACGCCGGCAGTTTTGGGAACAGCGCTATCTGCAACAGCAGATTTCGTCCCGCCAACTGCAAACAGCTTATGCTGCCGTCCACGCCATTACTGCCGGAACCGACAGCCTGGCTTGGCGGCGGGAAAATTTGCTGCGTCACCCACCGTTGGTAGTATGATAAGCACGGGTGATAGATCAAAAAGAGACGCCGCCCGCGTGGTGCGCGGTGGTTCCTGGAACAACAACGGCAGGAACGTGCGTTCCGCTAACCGCAACAGGAACACGCCTGACAACCGCAACAACAACCAAGGCTTTCGTCTCGCCCTAGCTCAGCAAGCCCTAACTGGCCTGAATGACCCGATCATCATCCTGTCTTGCCATAACGCAAGCAAACAACAAGACCGCCGGTACGTTAGTAATGAGTGCGGATGCCTCATGAACGCCTGCCGGACGGTCGCCTTGTTTCAGGGTGCCCCACAAAACCTAATGCAACCCTTTCGCTAGATGAAACATCGTAACTCCCTGTCCCCCCCCGTTTTTCCTTATCCCTGGGCTTCTGAATGGGGCGAAGACCTCTACGGCCTCTGGCAAGCCTTAACTTATCAGGGCATACGCCATGCTTTTCGCTGGATACCGCCGGGCCATTTTATGATGGGCTCACCGGAAGGTGAACTGGGGCGCTATGATGACGAAGACTTACATTTAGTCACCTTGAGCCAGGGGTTTTGGTTGGCGGAAACGACGGTGACCCAAGCCCTGTGGCAAGCCGTCATGTCTGCAAATTCAAGCCCAAGCCATTTTAAAGGGGATAATAGGCCAGTGGAAACAGTCAGTTGGGATGATGTCCAGGTTTTCATCGGACGGTTAAACCAGTTGCATCCCGAATTACAGACCCGATTACCGTGGGAAGCAGAATGGGAATATGCCTGTCGTGCCGGCAGCCAAACCCCCTTTAATTTTGACGGTGAACTCACGTTGGACAAGGTTAATTATAGAGGTGTATGGGAGTATAAAACTGATGAATGGGGCGAGGGTGCCTTACGGGAAACCGCAGCGGTAAAAACCTATCCCTGCAATGCGTGGGGCTTGTATGAAATGCACGGCAACGTCTGGGAATGGTGTGAGGATAGTTGGCAAAGCAATCTAGGTAAAGAGGCCGTTTGCGACCCGTGGCTCCGGCAACAGCCGTTAGATTCAGACGCCGCCCGCGTGGTGCGCGGTGGTTCCTGGGACGACGACGGCTGGGACGTGCGTTCCGCTGGCCGCAGCGGGTACGCGCCTGACTTCCGCTTCAACTCCCGAGGCTTTCGTCTCGCCCTAGGTCATTCTGGTTCAGGTCAAGAGGGCGGAGCCAAGGGATAGCCGCAGCGAACCCCCGGCAGACGCGTCGCGGAGCAGCGGCAGACCGGGGTTCGCTGCGGCTATCCTGATTACAGGGTGGTCTTATTGCAAATCCTTATCCGCTGACGGGTATTGAATGCAACCCGGTTATTCATTTTATTTAACCAAGGTTTCTTAAGTCGTTAAACAAAAATAGCTTGAACACTTTGTTAAAAAATCCCGCATATTCAAAGCATAGATGCAGCAATTTTGCTCAACTTATTCCTTGCTTGCTTCCTGATGGTCGTTTGAGGCGAGTCACGACTGTCCGGTATCGGGAAGCGTAAATTCATAACTGACCGACAACTGTGGGTCGGCTGCTGACGACCAGGCCATTGGGCTGCATCTTTTCGTTGCCTAACATTCAACGAAAAAAAACATAATATCGGTACGTTACCCAATTTTATCATCATATATAGAGCCATGTAGAAGTAAAGCGACATTCGATCACCCTCACCCCAACCCTCTCCCGGAGGGAGAGGGAGCTGAATGTTGCTTTACTTCTAAGTCACTCTATACTCCGCGTACTACGCTCGGTCATTATTTCGGTTTTTTATATTCCTGTAAGCCACACTAAACACTGCCCCCCATCCCTTCAATAAAGGTATCAATAAACGCTTTTATCTTCTCGGCCACACGCTCAATAATGGATTTGCGTTGCAGTATCTTGGGTTTAAAGTTTAACGCGCTGACGATCTCTTGCTCGCGGGGCAGGCGGTTGGCAAAGGTGTAATCGTTTATCAATTTTTCCAGCTGCTCGGGTACTATTTGTTCTTCTGCACATAAAACTGTAAAGGCTTGTTGTTTGTTTTCCGACCAGAAGTTTTCAAACTGCTCAACAACGTTATCGGTGGGTTTGATGTTGGGCAGGTTTTGATCAATAAAGGTCTGAATGAGTTCTTTTTTACTGCGTAACTGCATTTCACCGGCCACCATATCAATAATCTCTTTTTGGCGCTTGGTGCGTTCTTCAGGGGGTAGTTTGCTTAAGGTCATTAGCAGGTTAAGGATGTAAGCCACATTAATTTCATCACGGTGAATCAGGCTTAATTCAAAATCCACATCATCAATGATTGAGGTTTTTTCTTTGCCCTGATCCTTTTTAACCTTGTCATGTATATCCAGGTATTTGGATTTATAATTTTCAAAGGTCTGTGCGGGCAAGCTTAAATCGGCCTCATCAAAATCCGCAAACGTGGTCAGAATATTTTTAATGCGCAATAGTTCCCTAAAGCGGATGACAAAGGCCAGTTGTTCTTTTTCACTGGGCAAGTTATCAACGCTTTGCACGGTGGGCGTAATGGCCAGTAGATCCTCGGTGGCTTTGTTAAAAGCTGTTACGTAATCTTCATAAGGCTCGACTAATACGGTTTCTTTGGCGTCCTTGTTGGAAAACAAGGCAATGGCTTCATCGGTGGCACCTTTCAGGTTACGGAAGCAGACAATATTACCTTGTGATTTTTTCTCGTTCAGGTTGCGGTTAGTCCTTGAAAACGCTTGTATCAAACCATGAAATTTTAGATTTTTATCGACATACAAGGTATTGGTGCGCGGACTGTCAAAGCCGGTTAAAAACATATTAACCACCAGTAAAATATCTATTTGCCCCGCGCGTACCCGTTTGGCAAGATCCTGGTAATAGTTATAAAACGACTGGCTGTCATTGGTGCTGTATTTAGTACCAAACAGCACGTTATAGTCGGCAATACAGCCATCCAGTTTGTCACGGCTGGATTGATTGATGTTGGTACCGGTGGGCAGGTCTGGCGATTCTTCGGGAATGAGGCCGTTGATAAGACCATCAGCGCCGGGATCTTCTTCATTGGCGGCATAACTAAAAATAGTGGCTATTTTTAACGGACGAATGGCGTCTACTTGCTGACTTTTAAACAGATCATAATACTTAATGGCGGTAGCGACACTGCTCACACAAAAGATTGCGTTAAAATCCGGTGACTTGGTTTTTTGCCGGTGATGAGCCAGAATATAGTCGGTGATTTTGCCCAAGCGTTGCGGACTTTCCAATAACTCTTTGGTATCAATCGACTCGACGTTAATATCAATTTCGTTGGCGCTGTCTTTGCGCTTATATTTACCGACATATTCCACGGCAAAGCGCAGAACGTTGTCATCACGTATGGCATCGACAATGACATACTTATGCAAACATTCACCAAACAGTAAGGCGGTAGTTTGTTGATTGCCTATGCTTCCTGCGGCGTTATCGGCAAAAATAGGCGTACCGGTAAACCCAAACAGTTGGGCGTTGGTAAAGAATTTCTTGATGTTTTGGTGAGTATCACCAAATTGGCTGCGGTGACATTCATCAAAAATAAATACAAATTTTTTGTCTTGCAGGTGGGCAATTTTATCCAGATAACGGCTTTTCATAATCGCGTTATTAAGTTTCTGAATCGTGGTGACAATCAGTTTGGTGCTATCGTCGGTTAATTGCGCAACCAGTTTATGGGTGTTGGTGGTGCTGTCCACACTGCCTTTAGAGAAGGCATTAAACTCATTGGCGGTCTGAAAATCCAGGTCTTTACGATCCACCACAAACATCACCTTATGCACCTTGGGTATGTGCATGATAATCTGGCTGGCCTTGAACGAAGTCAGGGTTTTACCGGAGCCGGTGGTGTGCCAAATATAGGCATTGTCCAGGCTTTTTTTAACCCGATTCACCAAGGCTTCCGTGGCGTAAAACTGGTAAGGCCGCAATATCATCAAGCATTGACTGGTCTCGTTGAGTACCGTGTAATGGGTGATCATCTTGGCGATATGACACGGTTTTAAAAATTCAGCGCTAAACTCGTGCAAATCTGACAGGCGATTATTTTGCTTGTCTGTCCAGAAAAAAGTTTGTTTGTACGATTGCTTAAGGTTGTTGGAAAAATACTTGGTATCAACGCCATTGCTGATAATAAACAATTGTACATATTGAAACAAACCGACACCGGCATCATAGGAATTATGCTGATAACGGTTGATCTGGTTAAAGGCCACTTTAAGCTCCGCACCGCGTCGCTTAAGCTCTATTTGTATCAAGGGCAAGCCGTTGATTAACAGCGTGACGTCATAGCGGTTTTTGCGCTTGCCTTCCATGGTGATTTGGTGGGTAACCTGAAACTCGTTCATGCACCAATCCGTACAGTTTAAAAAGGTCAGCCACACCGTTTCGTCATTATCGCGTTTTAAGGCAAACCGGTCGCGTACTATCTTGGCTCGTTCAAAAACACTGCCGGTATTGAGGTGATTAAGAATACGCTCAAATTCACCGACGGTTAGCGTAATATTCTGGTTATGGATTTCCAGTTGCTGCTTAAAATTGGTGAGCATTTCAAACTCGTTTTCAATGCGTACCGGTGTGTATTCCATGCCTTTTAGCTGGGCAATCAGCGCTTCTTCCAGCGCGTATTCGGATTGGGTCATGCGGGTATTAAATCAGTTCTTGAAAAATCATTGCCTTTGAACAATATGGGTTTATTGATATATTTCGCTACCGCATAACTACAACAGTCACCAAAATTTAGTTTTGCCGGATGCCGACCCTTACCATATTGCCGCCACGCAGTACGAGCCAATTTTGCTTGTTCACTATCAAAGCTAATGATGGTTGGCGTGATGACTTTCAATAATTCATCAAATTCTTTTGCTCCCTGTTCGCCTCTTTTGTATTCGATTACCATCGACGATTCGACAATGCTCACTGCACTGATATAAATATCGTCAGTATTTGCCAATCGTTTTGAATAATATCCTGCTTCCGGTTCTCCAAGTAAAATGGCAATGAGTACTGATGAATCAACAACCATTATTCATCACCCCATAAACCCATTGGGCTGTCTTCATAGCCTAATATTTCATCACCGCAACGATGATCAAGTTCTGGCAAACCGGCACAGCGTTTAGAAATTTGCATAATGGCTTGTTCTTTTGCATGGTTGTTCGTACTGGTCATTAAACGATTCGCTTGTTGCTTTAACTTGTCCTCCAGTTCTTTGATTTGTTGCTGAATAAAAGCCTGTGGCAAATTATCGGGGGTATTAATAGTGATTTGCATGATAGTTTCCTTCAATTATCTCTGTTACGTCCAAGCAAAAAGCGCAAAATGACATTGGTATCAAGAACGGTGATATTTTTCATTAGTTGCCGTTTCCCATGCTTGCTGTACCGCTTGAACTGTTGGAATATAGGTAATTATTCAGTCCCCCTCTTTAACAAAGAGGGGTTAGGGGAGATTTTATTA
>JBAXTQ010000419.1:0-1963 GCA_037130115.1 Methylococcaceae bacterium | reverse complement strand
CGGACGGCAGCTTTATGGCAACGAATTCTTAACCCCGAATTACCGCTTTTGGCCGTGAACTGGCGGTCAGATCCAACTAAAAATCAACACACTCTCTGCGTGGCTTGCTAATCCCTCTTTTTCAAAGAGAAGGGCTGAATAATTACAAGACAGCTTTCTTCGTGTTCTTCGTGTCTTCGTGGTGAAAAAAAATAGTCACTTAAATTAATTCACGGCCGGTAAAGTTTCTTAATATTGCCAGTGGACTTGCATTCGTATCATATTGGTTCGATGCGGGTAAATGGAACGTTTGTTCCATCATATACTGACCGGACATTGCGGCATGTGAGACTTGGTCAGAAAAGCACGCCCAAACAGATCCGGCCGGGAATGGTACGGTTAATTGAGGGCTGTTACGCTGATAATCCAGGTCATGCTTCATTGCATCGTGTAATTGGAGCATTAAATGATCATATTCACTTCTAAATGATTTGGTAACGCCGGCAATATTTAATGCTTTTGCCCGCCAGGCAGAGTAGGGCGCTGCTTGTGGCATAAATCGTTCAACAACCGCTTCAAAGGGTTCTCCCACACGCCACACTCTTGCGACATTATCAGGATTTACATTGATAAAGACCCGTAATATGCGTTCCCCATAATTAGGTCGCGAAGGAAATGCGTCAACATGCAAGCGTTTGTCATCAGCACGCCAGGATTGATTTCGTGTTTCTATTTGCATGGGCCGAAAACTCGTGGGTGCCACGCTCAAGTAATCCTTATAGCAAGGAAAATAGCTATTAACAAGGGCTTGTGTTTGGGCGCGAAAACGCTCCATCATTAAACCGAGTCCCGCTTGGACTTCTTCATTGCCAACTGCGCCTTTTAAGTTTCCTGAAGCATCCAAACTTATGTTTCGAGACTTTGGATTACGTATTTCGGAAGTGAAAAAAATTTGTTCAAGAGCCGGAACAGGAAATTTAAGGCTTGTGAAATGAAGTACCTTTCCTGCCTCTAAATCAGTAACCCATTTGTCTTGTGCAATGTGGGTTGTCCATTCGGGATGGTTTACTTCAATAATTTGATTGTTCATTTGTATAGCATACGATTTGTGTATCTTGGTGATACATTAAAATATCCAAAGGACTTGATTCTATAAGTCCACTGTAATTATTAATGTATGTTTTAAAGATATATTGTGTGGCGATGTATTTTATAAATAATAGACTATTATCAGTCACTATTGGGAGAGTTTTCGGTGATTTTTGATTTTTTTGGGAGGTTACAAAGGAGACGGTCTTTTTGTTAATTGAAGAGTCTACGCGAGCTTTGTGGTTGTTTTTACAGTCGCGTCGGGTTAGCGACAGCGTAACCTGACAAATTGAAGTGTCTTAAAACATTTCACCACGAAGACACGAAGATTTTTTTGTTTTTTCTTCTTGAACTTCGTGTCTTCGTGGTGAATTAATATCTTTAAATTGATGTGTAAGAGGCCGGATTAAGACCACCCAAGCATAGCGCGTGGTGACGTTTCCGGCATATCGCTGGAGACAGAACACCCGGGAGTGCCAAGCCCCAGCTTGGCACTTAACCCGCCGAGCTGGGGCTCAGCGTTCCCGGCGCTGTCCGGCTTTTGAGCTTTATCTATTTTACCTTCAAGTCACGATAGAAGTTTTCATGCGGACCAACGGCTTCCAGATAGATTAGCCGGACACCTTCATCCAACGTATAGCCCAGCAGATACAACTGTCCTTTACTGTGAAACTTAAAGACACGTAGCGTAGCCAGATCACCTTTTTTACGCTCCCCTATTTCGGGGTTTTTTCTGACTTCATCAACCGCAGTATCTACATCAGCGGCCATACGCGCCAACTTAAGCGCCAACACATTGATTATGAACAACTTACGCCCATCGCCCTGCAAGTATCCAATAATTGAAAAACAGTTGCTGGCAATGTTTGTAGCTTACGTTTTCTGGGTCGCTCAC
>JBAXTQ010000418.1:0-1966 GCA_037130115.1 Methylococcaceae bacterium | reverse complement strand
GCGTCGCGGAGATTTTAAGATATGTATTGGCGTTCTTGCTGAATAATGTGCTGTTGGGGCAGAATATCAAGGTTTGTACCGATGGTAAGCGGAGCCTGCAAGATGCCATCGTGAATTTTTTTCCTTGGTTGACGAAACTATCTTTACTGCTGGATTGGTTTCATCTGGTTAAAAAGTGGCTACCACCTTAAGCCGGGACATCTTGTAATTTCAAAGGGTTGCGTATAACTCGCTGACGCGCTTTTCGAGGCAAAGGAATTTCATCCATGTGCTTAACCAGCCAGCCAAAAAGATCTGGAAAAGCCGTGCCATAAAATCGTTCGGCAGCCGTTGTGCCATCACTGCGTTTTATCCCGTAGTTGTGAATGACCGTAGAAGCCTTCAAACGGCTTTCCGTCACACCGCGTCCGTTATGGTAAAGTTGGGAGAGGCGGCCATTGCGTCCTTCAACAGCGGATGAGCTACGATGGTATTGCCGTACCATCCATTCTGCCCATTCTAACCAGCGCTGTTGTTCGCACTCAGCCAGGCTCGCATGGAAAGGATTAGCGTTAAAGTCTTTAACGGCACGCTGCCATGCTTCCCGGTAACGTTTACGCTGACTTGGGTTTTTGGTTTTATGCAAATGGTAATGCCAATAGATGACAGGCAACAAGGTGCCCGTCAACCATTGCCGTGTTGGTTCATCCACTGCCCCGTCCAAAAGGATTTCGTCGACCCAAAGCCACCAAAAGCTGACATGACTGGCGAGCGCCGCTACTTGGCCACGAAACTTCCTTAAGGCGTTATGTTTATCAGGGATATCCTGTTGTACGGCAATGGCCTCAAAAACCGCCGCCCGTTTTTCCAGTGTTAACGTTATCGAAGCCACTGTATTGTGGGTGTTGTCTTCCAGCGAAAACGGGTGTAAGTCATCGGTGATGCCCAGCAGATTTTCATGATAGTTCTGCTTTGCTTTGTCGATCCGGGTACGCGCTTCTATGGCCTCAAGTTGCTGTATTTCCAGCGCAGCTTGTTCATCAATATCGGCTTTGTTGAGGGCTTTCTGGGCGACGTCACAGTGCTTGTCTGCCTTGACTTTACGACGACCCAAAGCCGAACCCAACCAGCGGCTGAGGCCATATTGTTCATGAAAAACATCCGCACCCGAGTCACAGTCAAAGCCTTCAACCGCCAGCTTAATCAAGGCCTTGGCGCGGTCGCTAACGGCGTGACCCACCTCAATACCCAGTGCGTCGAGCCGTGGAGTCGCTTGTGCAAGCCAGGTATCAAAGCGACGATCATCCTGGATGGATTCCAGTAGCAAGTAGCCTGAGGACAAGTCCATCAGCACCAGAATCAACAGCTCGCCAAAGAAAGTCTCATCCGCAGCCAATACTGCTTTTCGCACCTGAGCGGGTGCTGATTGCTCGCAGCTATCCTGAAAAGTCAATGTTAACGCCTCCATCTTGCTTAGTTGAGTCCGCAAGGCACTGGGCGATATGCCAACATGGGTGCCGATTCGTATCAGCTTAAAAAAATCCGCTAAGGCATCGGCTCCTACCGCGTGTTGTAAGCCAAATTTGTAGAGCACGGCAAACATCAATAGCCTTAACCAGGCTTCGCCGGATTTGGTTTCCCATAAACCTGACTCAGGGTGTTGATTTCTCCGTGACTGGGATTGCAGGTGTCTGTGAATGTTGCTTTTAGGACGGTCAATCAGCTCCCCGAGTCCGCGTAGACTTTGTTTGCCCTTGGCGATAACGCCGTCAATTATGGCGCGACTGGTTGTCCGAATAGCTTGAGTTGTGGTGTTTTTTTTGTCATTGGATCATGATACATGAGATAGGTCATTCAGTTCCTATCGAATTTCATTTTGTAGCTCTGTAACGACTCAAGTGTCCCGGCTTAAGTTGGTAGCCTAAAAAGTTTAAAGAGGATTTAAGTATTGCCTGTAAAGGGCGAGAAATTCGTAATCGCCATTTAA
>JBAXTQ010000417.1:0-1975 GCA_037130115.1 Methylococcaceae bacterium | reverse complement strand
CCGGTAATGCTGCCATCGCCGATAATGGCGACCATTTGTTTGTCTTCACCTTTCAGTTCCGAGGCAATCGCCATTCCCAGCGCCGCACTGATAGAGGTGCTGGAATGGCCTACGCCAAAAGCATCGTATTCGCTCTCGGCGCGATTGGGAAACGCACAAATGCCATTGAGCGTACGGATGGTGGTCATCCGTTCTTTGCGACCGGTCAGAATCTTGTGCGGATAGGCTTGATGTCCCACATCCCAGACCAACTGGTCAGACGGGGTATCAAAAACATAATGCAAGGCAACGGTTAACTCAACGGTGCCCAAGCCTGCCGAAAAGTGCCCGCCGGAAATACTCACGGTATGGGTTAAATAATCACGCAACTCTTTCGCCAGGGGTTTTAGCTGATCCTTGTTGAGTTTACGGACATCGGCGGGGCTGTTGATGGTATCCAACAGGGGAAAACTACCTGATTTATTCATGTTTACGTCGATTCCTTGAGTCGGCAGAGTGTTTTTGGCATATCATCATTTAGTATAAAGACCTTTTAGGTTTTTAGGCCGAAAGGAGCGCCCCGCAACAAGCGAAGCGACGTTGCTTTATCGGGCGCGGATTGGGGAGGGGATGCAGACCCATAGACATCAAGTTAAGACATTTCACCACGAAGACACGAAGAACACGAAGATTTTTCTTTGGTTTTTCTTCGTGAACTTCGTGTCTTCGTGGTGAATTAATATCTTTAAGTTGATTTCTATGGGATGTTTCCTTATTGCTCAGTGAGTCCGCTGAATAATATAAAGTGACAAGTCGCGTAATAAATCAGCTTCTTTGCCAAACACACTCAAACTGTCGAGCGCTTTCTCATGAAGCTCTTGCGCTTTTTGTTTGGCACCCGCCAACCCCAGTAAAGCAGGATAAGTTGGTTTATCGTTATCCTTGTCTTTACCCTGGGTTTTTCCTAAGGTAGCGGTATCGCTTTCTTCATCAAGAATGTCATCTTTAACCTGAAAAGATAAACCGATACATTTGGCATAGTGATCCAGCTTTGTCGCGGCAACCGGGTCTACATCGGCTTTTGCAAGCGTTGCCAAGTTAACACTGGCACGGATTAAAGCGCCCGTTTTATGAATATGCATGTTTTCCAGCTCAGGCAGGTTTAATCGCGTACCGACCGATTGCAAATCAATGGCTTGACCGCCGACCATCCCTTGAGAGCCACTGGCTTTTGCCAAAGCAATAATCATTTTTAATCGACCTTCAGGCGTCGCTGTCATGCTCGGATCATGCGCCAATATTTCAAACGCCAACGCTTGTAACGCATCGCCCGCCAAAATAGCGGTTGCTTCGTCAAAAGCCACATGACAAGTCGCTTTTCCGCGTCTGAGATCATCGTCATCCATTGCCGGAAGATCATCGTGAATTAACGAATAAACATGAATAAATTCAACCGCACAAGCGGGTCCATCCAGCACTTCCGGGGCAATACCCAGCGCCATGCCTGTGCAATAAGTCAGCATGGGGCGCATACGTTTACCGCCATCCAGCACACTATAACGCATCGCTTGATGAAGTTTTTGTGGCAATAACTGGCCACCGGGAAGACGCTCTTCCAAAGCCTTTTCAACACGACTTTGACAATAGCCAAGGTATTCTTTTAACGCATTACTCATCGGTAAAGGGCTCCAGGGTTTGAGTGCCGTTTTTTTCTATCAGAATCTGAACTTTCTGCTCCGCCTCCTGCAAGGCTTTTTGACAGGTTCGGGTCAGCGTAACCCCGCGTTCAAATGACTTTAATGACTCTTCCAGCGATATTTCACCTTGTTCCAACTGGCTAACCAATTGTTCAAGTTCTGCGAGTGAGTCTTCAAATAAAGTCGTACTTTTCTTTTTCGGCATGTAATTAAAAATGTTTAAAGGATATGACGTAACAATAAAACTAGGACTTACGCATTGACAAGATTGATACAATCTGCATTAGCAACAGGCGTAA
>JBAXTQ010000416.1:0-1982 GCA_037130115.1 Methylococcaceae bacterium | reverse complement strand
CAAACATTACAGCGCGTGACTCGCACAACCATCGGTTATGATATTGAAGAGCTGGAAGCGGTTACTTTTGTACCTTTTTTAACAGGAAAAGAATAAACCGGAATCCTGATTAGGTAACGCCCAATCGTTCGGCCAGCTTTACCAATTCGGCCAGCGATTGCACTTTTAATTTCGTCATCACATGAGCTCGGTGAACCTTGATGGTTTTCTCTACTGTGCCCAGTTCGGCGGCGATTTGCCTGTTGCGTTTGCCGGAAACCACATGGCTTAACACTTCTCGTTCTCGCGGTGTCAGAATCGCCAATCGTTGCTGAAGTTCAACCATTTTGGCGCGAGCTTGTCGGGCAAGTCGATCTTTCTCAATGGCCTCATTAATGGCTTTTATCAAGTCATCATCATTGACGGGCTTGGTGAGAAAATCAATGGCACCCTGTTTAATCGCCCTTACACTCATCGGAATGTCGCCATTGGCGGTGAGGAAAATGACGGGCAATGGGTTGCCCTGTGCGGCGAGTGTTTGATGCAGTTCAAGCCCGTTGATGTGGGGCATTACAGCCTCCAAAACCAGGCAGCCGGGCGCGTTTTTATCGTAGTGCTCCAGAAATTCTTGTGGTGTGGCAAATGTCGTCACATTGAGTCCCAACGGTCGCAGCAACCGCGCAAGGGCTTTTAACGCAGAAGGATCATCGTCATCGATTATAAATACAGTGGGTTTTGAGTCGGTCATGTCCACATAAAGATTAGGTAATAAATGGCCGGGTTGTCACGCAAGGTTATGAAACGTGTTGTTTTTATAAAGCCGTCAGGCATTGCCCTGCTGTTTTATCAATATTCCTTGCTGGTTTAAGACCTCGGCCTTTAGGCTGAAAGGAGCGTCCCGCAATAATACGCATCAAGCTAAGGCATTTTTCTCGTGTCTACGCGGTGGTACATGAACAGTGATGCTGTAGGAGCGGGCCGCGCCCGCGAAATTTCGGCAGTAATGCCTAAGTTGTAGCGTATTCATCGCGGGCGCGGCCCGCTCCTACATTCCTTAGCTTGATGCGTATGGGATACAAACCCCTTCCCAATCTTTGGCTTCATCCCAAAGGGATGTTTTCTTTTTGCTAATAACTTCTTAAAAGCATAGTCCGTTTCGCTTTTTTTTCAACGAACTTGGACTAAAGTCCAATAGCGCAGACTCTTTAATTACTGCTATTATCAATAGTGTGTTTACTTTTAACGTTAGCCATTAGTTTTCCTGTCATCGATGGCAGGGAGTGCTACCCTAATTCCAATACGCTGGCGGCAATGCCTGCTTAACCCTGCGGTAATAGCATTTCCCGCTTTAGCGCGGGTTAATCACCAGAGCTGCCAGGTCAATTCCTGCAAATAATGAGAAGTTATTTTCGAGTAACCCACTGACTAAAACATAAGGAAAAAATCATGAACATTAAATTGAACCAATCAAAATGCCAAGTAAAAGCCGGAATCGGTTTGCCGTTGTTGGCTCTGGGTTTGTTGGCATTAAGCGCTTGTACGACAACCCAGAAAGTGGCTATTAATTCGTCTGGCGTTAACTGTGCTTTTCTTGCCAGCGAATGCTCTCTACTCACCGTCGGCGGCAAGGAGCAGGCAGGTTTGCGTTATATTAATCCGGCTGCTCGATGGAGCCAGTACAATAAAGTTCTGCTTGACCCCGTTACTTTTTGGGGGGGAGATTCTACCAAGATTTCTGCGGCTGACCAGCAGATGCTGGTGAACTATGCCTCGCAACAATTTAAAGAACAACTCGGACAGAAATTTCAGATCGTCGACCAAGCGGGGCCAGGCGTCATGAAGATTGGTGTTGCCTTGACCGATGCCGAGTCAGCCACGCCAGGACTGCGCAGTATTTCTATAATAGTTCCGCAGGCGCACATGTTGTCCAATCTTAAATATCTGGCAACCGGTTCCATGCCATTCGTAGGCGCGGCTCAAGGCGAGGTAAAAATAACCGATTC
>JBAXTQ010000415.1:0-1985 GCA_037130115.1 Methylococcaceae bacterium | reverse complement strand
GCAACGCTGGAGCGTTGCCGGATGAATTCCCACGCTGGAGCGTGGGAACCAGGCGTATCTTGGGAGGATATTTTCTGCGTGCTGCCAAAGTTAAGCCCTTGCGGGCTTGTCCCGCTTTAAATTGGTAGCCGAAATATTTGAGATTGTCACAGATGATTATTTTTTCATGGGTCGAGTTAATGGATGTGCAGAAGTGCTACGATTGTTTATGCATAATACCGCATCCTGAAGGGTTCCTTATGCGCTCTGCAACACCTCTCTTATCTTGGCGATTAGTATGGCGCGTGTGAACGGCTTGACGATATAACCTTTGGCACCTGCCTCCCGGCATTTTATGACGCTGTCTTTTTCGTTTCTGCCCGTTAGCATGAGGATGGGCACACCAGCAAGTCGGGGGTATGCCCTTATCTTCCGCACTACCTCCATACCATTCATGCCGGGCATATCGATATCCATCAGAATGAGGTCAGGTATTACCTTGCGCAGTATTCTCATGGCCTCATCACCGCTGGCGGCGAACAACAGGCAATATTTCTCGTCTCTCAGGGCGGTTGCGACGGTTTCGTGCTGAAACACGTCGTCATCGACCACCAGCAGTGTCTTCCGGACACTATTGGCCCCAGCATTGAGGAAATCAATCGATTGATTGTGAAGACTTTTCTCCAGACGCAGACCCTCGGCAATCTTTTCTTCCTCCTGCTCCGTCAAGTCCCACTGCCAGGCAAGCAGATAATTTTCCACGGCGGCCAGTTCCTCTTTAAAGCGGGGCAGCAGCACTGCGAGCATCGCATTTTCGCCGGCTTTCCCGGTCTGTTCGATCCGTTCGCATAGTTCGCCAAGTTTGAGCGCTCCAGCGCTGCGCGCCGAGGATTTCAGATTATATGCGGCCACGCATGCCTCATGGGTACGCCCTACACTGATGGCCGCTTCGATCTCGGCTCCGATCTTCAGGGCGGTAACCAGGAAATTGTGCAGAAACTCGCTAATGAAGGCGGGATCATCGCCAACCTGTTCCTTGAGCACGCACGCCTCTACCGGCAGCGGTGCCGCCGGCAGCCTTTTGGCCAGCATCGCCTTAAAATCGGTTAGCCGCACCGGTTGGGACAGAACATCGTCCATGCCGGCTGCCGTGCAGTGGTCGCGTTCGTCTTTCGTGACATTGGAGGAGAGGCCGATGATGGGCGAACGTCCCATCCCAATCTTCTCTTCCTCGGAACGGATGGCGGCCGAAAGCTCGTAGCCGTCCATAAAGGGCATGTGCACATCGGTGAGCAGTAATGCGTAAGTTTTCATCTTCCAGAGCTTAAGCGCCTCGACGCCGTTGCTCACCATTTCCGCAGCCATCCCGAGCAACTCCAGTTGCCGCAGCATTAACTGTTGGCTGGTCTCATTATCTATGGCCACTAAGATCAATCGGCCTTGGTGCGCCACCTGTGACTCCTGTGTCGTTGTAATCATTCACACCCCAAGGCTTATAATGGCTGATAAATAGGGCGCAAGTAAGCCCGCTCATCGATTATCAATGACAGATTCCAAAAATCGCCACGGACATTGTTTGACATATTCAACATGTTTCTATAGCACTCGCAAGAATAGCGAAAATACGAGAACCTTGCACGGTTCGTGTTTGATCAACCGTGGGGTGTTTATTATAGAGACTTTCAGTGTGTTCAGAAAAATAATTACCTAAACTTCGGCAGATATGCAGGGCTCTAAAATAACCCGGTGGCAGCCGCTGGCGCGATCGCTTCGACTCCGCTCAGCGAACGGCTTAATTTTAAATTGTCCAGTAGTAGTGTGCGCATCGCGCACCACAACCATGCCAGAGAAAGAAACCCAATAGGCACAAGGTAGAAAACAATAAGTGATTGTGGTGCCAATAAAGCCGTTTAGTGGATACGGTTTTAGGTGCGCGATGCGCACCCTACTACTTTTAATGGGTAAAATATTCTCCGGAAATCACCTTAAACTATGAACCACACATG
>JBAXTQ010000414.1:0-2002 GCA_037130115.1 Methylococcaceae bacterium | reverse complement strand
TGTCCTCAAATTCACAACCTCAATCCAAAGAACAACTGGCAGGTTTAGCACTAGGTGCCATTGGCGTAGTCTTCGGCGACATTGGCACCAGTCCGCTTTATGCACTTAAAGAAGTTTTTCACGGCGGCTTGCCTATTGATCATCTTCACGTGCTAGGCGTATTGTCGTTGATTGTTTGGTCATTAACCCTGGTGGTGACCACCAAATACGCCATTTTCATTATGCGTGCCGATAACAAGGGTGAAGGCGGCATTATCGCACTCATGGCACTGGCTTTGCAGGGTTCTAAAGAAAATCCCAAAAAAATGGCTTTCATAGTCACTATCGGCTTACTGGGGGCGTCGTTATTTTACGGTGACAGTATCATTACGCCTGCAATTTCGGTACTTAGCGCGGTAGAAGGTTTACAAATTATCGCACCCTCATTAGATCGCTACATATTACCCATTACCATCACCGTATTGGGTGGACTGTTTATTCTGCAAGCCAAAGGTACCGGGAAAGTAGGCAAAATCTTTGCGCCAATCATGTGTTTCTGGTTTGGATTGCTTGCCGTCTTGGGCGTGATTAATATCATTGATGAGCCGGGCGTGTTAATGGCAATTAACCCTTATTACGCAGTGCATTTACTGATAGAATTAGGTTGGCATGGATTTTTGATTATGGGTTCAGTTGTGCTGGCAATCACCGGTGCCGAAGCACTGTATGCCGATATGGGGCATTTCGGATTAAAGCCAATCCGCTATGCCTGGTTCAGTTTTGTGTTCCCGGCTCTGCTAATCAATTATTTCGGACAAGGTGCGTTATTGCTGAACCACCCCGAGGCGATAAAAAATCCTTTCTATTTACTTGCCCCAACCTGGGCACTTTACCCTTTGCTGATTTTATCGACACTGGCGACCGTCATCGCCTCACAAGCCGTTATTTCCGGTGCATTTTCGGTGACACGACAAGCCATACAACTGGGTTATTGTCCGCGTATGAACATTTTACACACCTCAGGTGATGAAATGGGACAGGTCTATGTTCCAGCCGTCAATTGGCTATTGATGATTTCAGTTTTTGTGCTGGTACTCAGCTTTAAATCGTCCTCGGCACTGGCTTCTGCTTATGGCATTGCTGTTACCGGCACGATGATAGTTGACACGATACTGGCGTTTATTATCATCGAAGCCTTATGGAAATGGACAAAAGCTACCAGCATAACCTTCCTGACTACATTTTTGGCCATAGACTTTCTGTTTTTTTCCTCCAATAGCCTGAAAATCCCTACCGGTGGCTGGCTCCCGCTAGTCGTTGCTACGGTTTTGTTTTTGGTGTTAACGACCTGGATTAAGGGACGCAAGTTACTGTCACAGTACATGGATGCCAGACGCATGTTGTTCGAGGACTTGGAAGAAACAATCAATGCCAAATTGGTAAGGGTTGAAGGCACTGCGATTTATTTAACCCGAAGCTTGCACGGTGTACCCCAGGTGCTGCTGCACAACCTTGAACACAATCATGTCTTGCACGAGAGAATTATTGTACTGACCATTGTTACCACCAACGAACCTTACGTTGACGAAGCGCACCTGGTCAAAATCAGAACCTTTGGTAAAAACCGTGACTTTTACCGGGTAAAACTTTATTACGGGTTTAAGCAAAATGCAGATGTTCGTCGCGCCTTGGAGTTGTGCGTTCAACAAGGCTTGGAGTTTAACCCCAAAAATGCTTCTTTTTTCATCGGCAGCGAACAATTATCTTTTCGTAACAAAAGCCCCATGCCGAAGTGGCGCAGAGGCTTGTTCAGGTTTTTATACCACAACTCAACCAGTGCGATTGATTTTTTTAAAATACCGGTTGAGCGGGTTGTGGAGCTTGGAATCCGTATCGAACTGTAGGCAAAACGGTGGATATATATTTAGGGTACGCTTGGGTGGTCTTGTTCCTGCCTCATACACATCACCTTAAAGATATTAATTCACCACGAAGACACGAAGTTCACGAAGAAAAACCAAAG
>JBAXTQ010000413.1:0-2008 GCA_037130115.1 Methylococcaceae bacterium | reverse complement strand
TGTAAAAATCTATTTTATCAGATTTGCGCTGGGGAAGTCGGACAGACTCCTAGTAGCGATTAAGTCAAAACTAAAATACTCATTGAGAATTGCTCTTTCTAATAACCTCCGCTCTTCAGCAGGTTTGTTTTTACAGTCATAAAGTATCAAAATGTCAGATAACAAAGACTGTACGGTTGTGGGGTTTTGATATTTGAATCCATTTGATAATGTGGACGGAGCGCACGCCCAAGCATTTTCTATACTCGCCTTGTCATATTTTTTTGGGGCAGGAATAGCAAGACTTTGCGCATCTTGAGAATAGCCAACAGTAGATGCCGTATGTTCATTGTTTCTTTGTTGCGCGTCACCTCTAATATCCTCTGTGGTAGCCATCGACGTGGTGCCAGGAAGTTCATCGATCTGCACGGCGAAAGCCTGCCTAAAAATACCTAATAATAAAACCAGCGCGGCAATATGATTTTTTTTCATGAAGTTTCTCGTTGTAATCGATTCATTACCCAAATGCGATATGTATCTTTATCTAATGTAAAAATCTGCTATACATTTCAGATAAATAATTTCTATGTCGACAGATAACATCCCTTCAAGGAATGTTATCTGTCTGATCTTACAGCGTCGTGAATTGGAAATTTAATTTCTGAAAGCCTATATGTTTAAAAGAAAGTAAGTCAATTGAATGCGTTGACTATCTCTTGCTTGACGTAATTTTAGACATCATTACTTAAAGCATATATTGTAGAATTCTCATCTATGATTACTATTAATTCATTTACGCCCGGAGTCCATAATAAGCTTATATTTCTTTTATCCAATAGTGGAATATCAATGCATATTTTTTGTATCAAGGACTGGGCAGCAGATTTACTGTATGGTTCTTGTAAAATTTTAAATATTGTTGAAGGTGTTCCATAGCTTGATCCTAGATAGACATTTTCTTTTGTTGCTAGCCAATGCCTAATCATATTTGTAATATTGGTAGAGTCGATTTCTTGTTCCATTTGTTTATATAAATAATTTAATGTGGAAATTACCCGCCTAAGGTTAGAATTAGTATCTCACCTCGCTCTGAATTTAACCCAGTAACTACCATAACCTTGGGAAAAACCATACATTCAAATCCTATTAAAAGGCGGTGTGTTACTTTTAACGGCACTGTCCAGAATGTTTATATCAAACGCGCTATGAAAATTTAAAGTTTATTTTCCCATCCAACAACATGTTCATTTTCTAAAGTTATTTTCAATGCGTATTGATCTTTCCTGATTTTGTTATATTTCCATATTTCTTTAGTCTTTGTTTTTAATACTTGCGTATCAATAGCTAGCGGCCTACCGATTGAGTCTATTAGTTGTTCTGAAGATTGCTCCTTCCAGAATTTTCCGTTAACAATAGCATTAACTACCCATATATCATTGTTGTACTTATTTTTTAAATACTTAACCCATTTTTTATGACAATATAAACGCCAAATCATTCTTAAAATAAACAAACCGATTATTATTGCAGCCGCTATAACAATCAATTCCTGATTAACTTTTTCCTTTGACCATTCTAAAGCGGACGATATTATTGCACCAATTGCCACAATAGCTATCAAGCAACCTGTACCATCTGATTTCCTTCTTGCCATGTTTAACCCATTTGTAAAAGCCATTCCAAAAGGCAAAGTGTGAATGCTACAATAGGAGCAACCGTCATATAGCTAATAAAAATGGCTACAAAACCAGCAACTACGCCAACTGTGCCTCCAAAAAAATTGTATGCGGCACCAGCGCAAGCAAAGGTTACTAACATCCTGATATTAAAGAAATTTTGACGCTTCCTTTTGGTTGATAACACACCACGAACAAAACTATTAGCCATTATTATTCCTAACTATCCAAAATCACGAGAAAATCAATATTAAAGTCAGAACTAGGTGTGTCATTTATTTTATTTGCTATTTTTAATGATATTACCTAAATCCTGCAAGCCCTAAAAAACAGACGGCAATCCCCGCTTTTTT
>JBAXTQ010000412.1:0-2049 GCA_037130115.1 Methylococcaceae bacterium | reverse complement strand
CGACAGGTTGACTTGGCCGCCAGAGAAATAAATATCTCAAAGTTGCCGCCGGAAGCGCAAAACTGGGAAAATACCCACTTGCGTTATACTCATGGTTACGGTGCCGTCGTTACGCCTGCTGCTCAAGATGCCGACAAACCCTTGGTCTGGTATTTACGTGACTTAAAAATGAACTCCGATGTCGGCTTTAAAGTTGAGCACCCGGACATTTACTACGGTGAAGGAACGTTCGACTATGCCATAGTCCCCAATAAGCTCAGTGTAGTGGATATTGCCGGCACCGATCCCGGTACGGCAACAACTTACCATGGAGAAGGTGGTATTCCCGTTTCTTCGCTGCTCAGAAAAGCCTTATTTTCAATTTATTTAAAAGATGAAAAAGTGTTCTTTTCAACCAATATATCAGATCAGAGCAAACTCCACATACGCAGGAATATTACCGAACGCATCAGCACACTAACCCCCTTCCTGCATCTGGATAAAGATCCTTATCTGGTTATCAATAAAGATCGCTTGTACTGGATACAGGATGCCTACACGTTATCCAACAAATATCCGGTTTCAAAACCCGCAGCCGATGATTTTCTGGATGGTAAACAGAATTTCAATTACATCCGCAACTCGGTTAAAATTGTCGTTGATGCCTACGATGGCGATGTTGATTTTTATATTTCTGACCCGTCAGATGCCATTATTCAAGCATACTCCAACGCCTATCCCGGATTGTTCAAGCATCTGGACGAAATGCCACCCGACTTAAAGAAACACTTGCGCTATCCGCGTGATCTTTATTATTTGCAGATGAAGGTGTATGCCAAATATCATCAAAACAACCCTTCATTGTTCTATGAACAGGCTGAAACCTGGCAGTTCGCTAATGTCCGCAACGAACCGGTAATGCCTTATTATCAGACCATGGACTTTGGCAACTGTAATAATACCGAAGAATTTGTTTTAATTGAACCGATGACGCCGGTCAACAGAACCAATCTTAGTATGATCGGTATGGCAGGAACACTGGATAAAACCAATTGCAGCGCGGATTACAAGCCAGGCATCACTATTTACAAATTTGGCAAAGAGGTTCAAGTTAACGGCCCGGCTCAAATAGAAGCGTTAACTCAACAGAACCCTGAAATCTCTGCACAATTTACCCTATGGGGGCAGTATGGTTCCGCTGTTGAAATGGGGCGTATGGTGATTCTGCCCATGGGTAATACCGTTCTTTATGTACAACCCATCTATATCGCTTCAACTAAAAACAAAATGCCGGAGTTAACCCGAATCATTGTTTCTATGGGTAACGAGACGATTATGGATACCACCTTATGGTCGGCCTTTAACCGTTTGAAACAAATTTTTATCAAGAATGCCTCCGACAGTGACGGCATAGAAACGCCCAAAGCAATTCTGAAACCCTGATAAGAAGATCCGCCTAGTTCCCACGTTCCAGCGTGGGAATTCATCCGGCAACGCTCCAGCGTTGCGTGACGCTCCAGCGTCACTGTCGGCATTCCCACGCAGGAGCGTGGGAACGATAGGGTGGGGTTATTTATTGCGAGTTACCCTACCTTTTATCTTTCATGGCTCAATCACTGCTTTTAGCATTAAAAAACAAGGTACTTTTATAAAAATTTCAGTTGTTATTCCCACCTTCAATCGCTGTGAATTATTAAGGCGTGCATTACTCTCCGTATTTTCTCAAACCTTGCTTCCCGCTGAAGTAACCGTGATTGATGACGGCTCTACCGATGATACCCAGGCCATGGTTAACAAAGAATTTCCAGCGGTCAATTATTACCGCCAGGAAAACTGCGGTGTCAGCAGCGCACGAAATATGGGCATACACCACGCCACAGGTGATTGGCTGGCATTTTTAGACTCTGATGATGAATGGCTACCTGAAAAACTAAGTCGACAAACCATCGCTTTGGCCGCTAATCCCGAGAGCAAAGTTTGTCATACAGAAGAACTCTGGATACGCAATGGCGTCCGTGTTAATCCCGCCAAACACTATGCCAAAAAAGGCGGCTGGATATTTACAGACTG
>JBAXTQ010000411.1:0-2055 GCA_037130115.1 Methylococcaceae bacterium | reverse complement strand
TGGCAACAGCTAAATCGGTTTTTCCATCGCCATTAAAATCACCCACGCTAACCGATATGGGGTATGAGCCGGTGTCAAAATACGATTTAGTGTCAAAGCCGGTATTGGCGGCATTACGCAACAGCACCAACACAGTGTTACTGACGCGATTGGCAACAGCTAAATCGGTTTTTCCATCGCCATTAAAATCACCCACGCTAACCGACATGGGGTATGAGCCGGTGGCAAAATCCGCTTTAGGGTCAAAGCCAGTATTGGCGGCATTACGCAACAGCACCGACACTGTGCCACTACTGCTATTATTGACAACGGCCAAATCGGTTTTGCCATCGCCATTAAAATCACCGACGCTAATCGACATGGGGTATGAGCCGGTGGCAAAATCCGCTTTAGGGTCAAAGCCGGTATTATCGGTATTACGCAACAGCACCGACACCGTGTCACTGAAGACATTGGCAACAGCTAAATCGGTTTTACCATCGCCATTAAAATCCCCCACGCTAACCGATCTGGGGCTTGTGCCGGTGGCAAAATCCACTTTATGGTCAAAGCCGGTATTGACGGCATTACGCAACAGCACCGACACCGTATTACTATCCATATTGGCAACGGCCAAATCGGTTTTACCATCGCCGTTAAAATCACCCACGCAAACCGATATGGGGTATGAGCCAGTGGCAACATCCACTTTAGGCTTAAAACCACTATTGGCGGCATTACGCAACAGCACCGACACCGTGTTGCTGCTGATATTGGCAGTCACTAAATCGGGTTTGCCATCGCCATTAAAATCACCGACACTAATTGTAAATAGGCCATAATCGGTGGTAAAATCCGCTTTAAGATCAAACGTGATTACATTACTGACAAATGAATAACCGCTGCCTTTATGCAAGCTAATACCAACTGTTTCATTGGGGTCGTAACCATCTAAACCGGCCGCGTTAATGTTTAAGCTTGCGGTCGTTTGACCTTTGGCTATAGTAAAACTGCCGTTTTTTACAGCGGTAATATGTGCCCCAGCGGTCACCGTGTAATCGGTGTTTAAAGACGCTGTACCCGACATGCTGTAATTAATGGTTAAACCACCCGCTGGTGCCGGATTGTCCAAAGTCACGATAAAACTGCCCGCCTCGCCTTCTACCGGTGTGATGCCTGCCGTGATGGTAACTACAGGGATTGCCACTGCCAGACTGCCGGCATAATTTGTCAGGGTATTGGCACTTAAAGCACTCACAGCCTCAATTGCACCCGTACTGGCCTCCAACTGCCAATTGCCCCCCAAAGCCGCAGAACCCGTTACATCATTGGAAGCGGCGACATCGGCACTGGTTAATGTTGAAAACAAGTTGATAAAATCCAGACCGTTTTGACCGGCTGCGACATTACAACCATACAACAAAATATCGCCCGTCGCCATCAAGCTACTGCCAATACTGGCCAGTTGGCTGGTGTAGTGCTTTAAGCTGCCGGTCGTTAACGTGCTTGAACCCAACAACAAACTACCCGCACTGCCGTGAGAAATAATTTGCAGACTTTGCAAGGGTGTAAAATCTGGTGTGCTTGCAGCTAACGTCGTCAGGTAATCGCTGATTTGCGTGAGCCCGTCAGAACCCGAATCCAGAATTAACACGGCGGTATCGTTGCCAACACCGGCGGCCAAACTTTGCCAATTACTAACCAGACTATCGATAACTAACAAATTTTTGACGGGTGCGTTTACTTGAGTCATGCAGGGTAGCCTTTGACGGGTTTGGGGAAGCGTTAGAAGTTAATATAAAACAGTAAGCCCTTCAATGTGTCGCGCTTACTTGACCTTGGTGCATGAGCCTGTTTTTATATTAACAGAGGGGTGTTACATAACTGTTAAAGGAATGGACTAATAGCCACAGTCTTTTTTTCGTAAAATACTACAATTGTTCAGTTATTGCAAATTGAATGTAAAACCATTGTGGTTATTTTTGCTATTGTTGGAGCGCAGAAGCAGTCTTTGAAATGTGGGCTACCAACTTAAGGCGGGACACTTTTGACTATGAACAATCACGGTGAACCCAG
>JBAXTQ010000410.1:0-2057 GCA_037130115.1 Methylococcaceae bacterium | reverse complement strand
GGAGCCATGCCGTTCACCATGGCCAATCAATCAGGATGCTTTGCCGGTGAATACCAGATTAGAACCGACTTTAAACTAGAGATAATTCTTTATTTTTGACGATTACAGAGCATAAATATTTTATACAGGAACTTATGCAGTAACTTTTTAATTCAGTTTTTAGAATGCTTATTTATCAATGCTTACAGCGGCAATTCAAGACAGGCCATCGGCACCAGTTAGGCATTCAGCGAAGTGCAAAGCAGTACATAAACCCGCAAGCTGTATGGCTTGGCGGGTTTTTTATTGTCCGTTAATTTACAACGGTATGCTGTAGGTGCAACGTCCACGTCGCGATTTGAGGCTCCGCTCCTTAGATGATAATGAAAGACCTCGCCCCGAAGTACAACATTGAACGATAAATCCTGTACCGTTAGGAACAAAATATGGGTAGAAAATATGAACGTATGTGTTATTCCGTCCCGTATGGGACGGGATATTTTCTTGACATGTTTTTTCTACCCATATTTAATCCCTAACGGGATTTTGGCAAATGGCTTTGTGATTGTTCATAGTCAAAAGTGTCCAGCCCTAAGTTGGTAGCCGAAGTTACTAAATTGGTTACCGATTACAAGCCTAACACCACTTTTTGTACGCCGGTCCATTCACCATGCGCTTCGCTTTTGTCCCACCAACGGAGCCGGTACTCACGGGTTTCGAGGGTATTGCCGGGTGCGAGTGGACGCACATCCAGATAAGGCTTCATCGTATCTACAGCTAAAAAAGTCCACTCACCTTCGTTGATTCGGCTTTCAATCCAGATGCCATCGTGGCCGTATTTATTAAAATCGATACGCACTTGGGTTACATCAAGCCCCATTTCTACGGTAAGCCAGAACTCCGGAACCAAATGTTCAACGGTATCCGGTATGGCAATAATGCCCAGGTCTTTACCGATAGCCTCATTATAATTAAGGCTGGCCTTAATACGGGCAATCTGGCTGAAAAGACGTTTTTGGATACCGGGAGCAGGGGCAGGGGGAGGATTGGGAAAAACAGTCGGCTTGGGATACTCCGTTGTGCCGTTGCCATTACCTCCTATCATCAGCTGTTTATAGGCCGTCGCTTCCTTGGCATCGCGCTGGGTAGCGGGATGCCACTCTTGTAGCATCCAAATGTAATAGAGTATGTCAGCCTGAGTCTGGGTGATCTCCTCGGCACTAATGCCGCACAGGGGCCCGTCAATAGGGAGCTTTAAAGAGTAATGGGTAAGCCAGACAATTTGTCCGGACTGAGTAGAAGGGAAAAAACTAATGGCGATCATAGTAATAGGCAGACTCCAGCCGGATAGTTAAATGAAGTTTTCAGGGATTAGAAAGAGGCTGGCAGAGGGGGCAACGTTGCCGGGAATGTCAGGCCTTTTTTGCTAGCGGCTAAGTTAATCCTTTTGAGGGTTTACTGTCAAGAAAATTATTATACCGTGTGCCTTAACGGTTATTACCGGATTGTTATGGCTTTCAGTGAGCGCCTAAAAATATTTTGTGTTACCGCAAATAGTGTTACCACACCCAGACTATAAGTTTAAGAGTCACAGAAAACTATTTGCAGACTTGGTAATATTAATTGCGGGCTTACAAAAACATTTTACAGACTTGGGAATGTTAATTAGGGGCTTACAAAAACATTTTACAGGCTTGGGAATGTTAATTAGGGGCTTACAAAAACATTTTACAGGCTCGGGAATATTAATTGGGCGCTTACAAAAATAATTAAGGGAGCCCATAATTATTTTTGTATAGTGCTTGCAGGATTTATCGGCACAAGCAAGAAGCATCAATAGTGCGTAGGTGGGGTAAAGTAACGAACTGAGCTGCTCCGGTTAAGATAGTCAAGAGTAGGATGGATAGAGCAACGCGAAACCCGTCGCATAAGGAATCAATTATGATGGGTTTCGGCTATCGCCTCTACCCATCCTACGTGCTAATTTGCATAAGTTTAAATCGCTAACAAAAATAAATTATGATAATACCTAAATCCTGCAAGCTAACACCTTATATTATTTAATAATCGTTATAAAT
>JBAXTQ010000041.1:0-21377 GCA_037130115.1 Methylococcaceae bacterium | reverse complement strand
CCAAGTCGTTAATCAACCGGATTAACGCTGTTTACGTTTGCGCCAGATGATAAAGCCTGTGCCCGTTAACAATAACGGAAGGATAATTAAAAAGCCAAAACCGATGACAGCAACGGCTGTTTGGGTTAATTGCAGTGTCTTGTCTGTCGCGGTTTTTGCCGGAATGTCGATAAAGTGGTCTTCATGAATAAGCCACAAAACCAGCCTTAGCCCCATATCCAGATTGCCGACATTGCCTATATAGGCATTGGCTAAAAAATCGCCATCGCCGACAACAATAATGCGTTGTTGAATGGGTTGATTGATGGTTCGGGTTAACGCGTAGGCAAAAACCAGCGGCCCCTGTTTTTCCTGGCCATTGGCATCAAAGCGGATTTTTCCTGCTATGGCTCCGGTTTCTGTCCATGATTTTTCGGTACTGCTGAGTAAAGGCGTGGTCGTGAAATCGGTTTTACCGTCAATTTCAAGCGCGGCAACAACCGGATAAAGGCTGAGGGTCTTAAAACCCTTGGTAATTGGGTGTTGGGTATAGTCGCTGGTGAGTATAAAACTGGGGTCGTTAACGCCATAAAGCGTGGAACTGCTGTCGACAATAACGCCATTAAGCTGCTTGATACCTAATTGTTTTTGCAAAGCGGTTAGTTGTTTGTTGTCCGGGTCGGTTAACACCAATAGATTGCCGCCGCGTTGAATATAGCGTTGTATTATTGTCATCTCGCTGGCCAGTAACGGCACTTTGGGCGCAGCAATAACCAGCAACGCAGCGTTATCGGGAATGGCGGGCAGTGTGGCCAAATTGAGGGTTTGGGTATTGATTTTTCGGCGGGCCAATTCCTTGCCAAATTCGCCTAAATCAAAATTGGCTATGCCGTCTGGCGAACGTTCACCGTGACCGGTTAAAAACGAGACCCAACGCTCATTGGCATTGGCAAGTTGCAGCAGCGCATTGGTCAAGGAAGATTCATCAAGAAAGGTCAATTTTTCTGTGCGCCCCTGATACTCAACAAGAATAATGCCTTCCGGGCCGATATTTAAGTCACGGGCTTTTTCAGGCTCAAAATCAGGGTCTATAAAGTTAAGCACCACATCGGCTTTAGTCCGGCTATAGCGATCAACTAACTGGGCAATTTGGGTTCTTATCGGCTGACCTTTTTTAATGTAAGCCGTGATGGTGATTTTATCAGGGAGTGAGGTCAGTAGTTTTTGCGAGGCTTGCGACAAGGTATTGCCGGCATTGTTGGTTAGGTCTGTTTGCACGCTATAGCGGTTACTTAACCAAGCCAGTGAGCCGAGTAAGCACAATAACAGTGCAGTAATGAGGGCGTTTTTTACGCGCAGTTGTTGGTGAATGCGGGGTGTTATTTTCATTTTTGCAGGCGGTCGTTGGCAAGGCTGCGGATACTCAGCAGGATAAAAGTCGCGGTAAACAGCAAAAAATAGCTGACATCGACTGAGCTAAGCTGACCACTTTGCAGGTTTTGGAAATGCCTTAAAATGGATAGATATTCAAACAATTCACTGCGCTGGTCTTTCATACTGGCTGACCAGTCCAGAATCCATAACAATAATAAAATGCCAAAAGTGCTCATGGCGGCAACGGTAGGGTGACCGGCCACCGTGGACATAAAAAGACCGGTAGCCGTAAAGGCACTGACCAACAAGACTAACGCCAGCAGGTTGGCAGCCAGTTTGCCCCAATCAAGCTCGCCGCCTACCAGCAAAGACAGCGGCATCAGGGTAACCAGAACAACCACCAGTAATAACAAGCCAAGGCTACCCAAATACTTGCCAAGAATAATATCGGTCGTGGAAATGGGTGCCGACAATAACAGCGCCAGGGTTTTGTTGCGGCGTTCTTCACAGATTAGGCGCATGGTTAATAGCGGCGTGACCAGCAACAAGATAATGGCGGCGTTACCATACAACGGTGTCACGACAATATCGGCCAAGCCTGGCGCTCCGTCAATAGACGCTAATTTTGGCTGAATCAGGGTGAAGGTTTCAACCTGGGTTAAAAATAAATAAGCTAAAAGTCCTTGCAGGACGGCTAATACCGTCCAGGCCAGCGGTGACAAAAACAGGCTTTTAAACTCTCGTTTGGCGATGGTTAATATCATGCTCATTAATCGTTGTCCCGGGTCAGGGCGATAAAAATATCTTCCATCGATTTTTTTACCGGCGTCAGTTCTTGAAGCTCCCAGCCGTTGGCAATAATGGTTTCAGCAATGTGCCGGGTTGGATCATCGGTCACGTGGCAGTAAATTTTGAGCTGATTATTGGCAAGGGTCTCGATTGAACTGACGCCGGGGATGGTTAATAAAAGGCTGGCATCCGCTGGCAGTCGCGTCGTTACGTGAAGACTGCCGGTATTCATGGTCTTGTTAAGCCCCGCGATGCTCTCGCTTAATATCAGTTGTCCCTGATGAATAATTTGTACGTGCGAGCAGGATTCCTGTACTTCACTCAAAATATGCGTAGACAGAATGATACCGTGATCTTGCCCCAATTCGCGTATTAAGGCGCGAATTTCCCTGATCTGGATAGGATCAAGACCCACGGTTGGTTCATCAAGAATAATAACATCCGGATTGTGCAAGATAGCCAGGGCAATGCCCACACGCTGCTGAAAGCCCTTGGACAGATTGGCAATCAAGCGGTGAGAAACCGCCGTTAAGCCACAACGTTCCTGGGCATGATTAATCGCCTGAGCGATAGCATTTTTGGCGATACCCTGAAGTTCAGCGCAATAGTGCAGAAATTCCTGCACGCTGAGTTCTTTATAAAGTGGCGGCGTATCCGGTAAATAGCCAAGACTGCGCTTGGCCTGGTTGGGTTGATCCAGCAAATCAAAGCCATTGATGGTGATTTGTCCGGAACTGGGTGCCAGATTACCGCTCAACATTTGCATGGTAGTGGTTTTACCCGCGCCATTAGGGCCAAGAAATCCCAGCACTTCGCCTTTTGCCAAGGTAAAGCTGACATCATTAACCGCGCAGACTTTACCGTAATAGCGACACAGATGGTCGACAGTGATCAGGTTGGTCATGGGGTAGGGCTATACTTGCTTGAGTAAAACTTGTAATTCAGCCTGGATTTTTTTACGGTAAAACAAAAATTTCCAGCGCGTACCGCCACATTGCCGCCACAAAATAGCAGAACGTACTCCCGCCAGCAAACAGGCGCGTATTTTATTGGCAATCTCGGGTCTGGATAAATATTCCTGCTCACCATTAACCATGATTCTTGGCTGGAGTGTGCTAATAGTGTTCTGATAAACTTCGCCCAGGTTGGCGAGTACATTTTCATGTAACAAACCAAAATGTTCACTCTGTGCCTGAGCTTTAGAGACGCCGATTTGAATGATTTGAAGCAGATCCTTGCGACTGGATAACTGGTTTTCAATAAAAACCAGTGAAGCGGAATAACGTGCCTGTTCAGGATTGACCACTTTAAAACCGGTCATTTGTATGTTAAGTTGCACCAATCCCAGTTTTAATCCGGCCAGACCGCCATAAACATCAATGACACTGTCAGAGTCTATTTTTAAGATACTGGCAATGCTGGTTTCAAACGCAACCGGGTCAGCCGTGCCTTTGGTCGCCAGTTGTTGCACCAGTGCCGCTGCTTGAGCAATGCCGGCCAAGGCGATAGTTTGATGAGTGATCGTGTTTAATTGCATAAGTTACTATTACAGGTGATTGGGTTATCAAAAATATTGGTTTTATGTGGTCTACAGTGGATAAACAATAAAAATCACCGATAAACACAGGTCTTAATTATTAGCTAAAAAACTCTAAAGCCGTCATCCCGGCATGGACTGCCGGGATCCAGTGCACAAGGATGTACTTATCTATATTGTAGGGTATTTATTAAAAATACAATTATAAATCAGTTGATTAGATGCTTTGTAAATGCCATCCATGGCAACCGGATTCCGGCAGTCCATGCCGGAATGACGGCTCTACGAATGGCAGTAATGTCTACTTATCATGCGATATGCTTAGATTTTTAATCATTATATTGCTCACTATAAATCACATACGGCCAAAATATCTGGGTAGTCTAAAACATTTACGGTTCAGCGGACTATCAATATTTGACAGCACGGCGAGGACAGGGCTATTCTTTTGAATTATGCATGATTACCCGTTGCTACTGAATATATGATATAACAATTAAGCGGTAATTAATCAAAAGCAAACACGAAAACCGCAAAACCAACCAACACAAAGGAAAGAGAAATGATTGAATCTGTTGTTTTAACCGTTACCGATATGAAATGTGGCGGTTGTGAAACCAATGTCACGGGAAAACTAACCGCTATTGAGGGCGTTATTTCGGTAAAAGCCTCGTTTAAAGAAGATACCGTCAGTATCGAGTTTGATAATGAAAAAACCACGTTGGCCAGTATAAAAGACACCATTATCGGCGCTGGTTTTCCGGTATTGAGCGATTAAATAATCAAGTTATAGTAAGGTAGATTCTATGAGTGCAGAAGAGACTTCTGATGAGATACGGCTATCCATTTTAGGGATGCGTTGTGCGGGTTGTGTAAGTGCTGTTGAGGGTGCCTTGGCTGCCGTTGCGGGTGTTACGTCTGTCAGTGTTAATTTTGCCGATCACTCGGCAATGATTAAAGGCCACGCTGACCCGGATGCGTTAAAGCAGGCCGCCCAAGAGGCCGGTTTTGATGCTGCGGTCATGGAAGGTTTTGAAGATCCGGCAGAACAGGAAGCCCAAGAATTACAGCGTTACCGACAACTGATGAAGAAAGCGGCGGTTGCGGGAATTTTTGGCACCTTGCTGATGTTGTCAGAACATTTTGGCTGGCTGCCGGAAATCGGCTCAGCGACCGGACAATGGCTCTGGCCGGAAATTGCACTCATCACCTTAAGTATCCTGGTGTATTCAGGCTGGCATTTTTACAGTGGTGCCATCAAGTCTTTAAGTCTGGGTCAGGCCAACATGGATACCTTGATTGCCTTGGGTACCGGTTCGGCTTGGCTGTATTCCTGTATCGTCATTGATTATTCAGCGACTTTACCGGCTTTGGCAAAACATGCTTATTTTGAAGCAGCCGTTGTTATTCTGGCTTTTATTAATCTGGGAACCGCGCTGGAAACCATGGCCCGAGGTAAAACATCCAGTGCCATTCGGCAACTAATCGGCATGCAACCCCGAACTGCCCGCGTGGTTAGAAATGGCGAAGAACTGGATATTCCTATCGAAGCAGTGGGCTTGGGTGAAACACTGCGGGTCAGACCCGGTGAAAAAATTGCCGTTGACGGCGTGCTGATCGAAGGGCATTCCACTCTGGATGAATCCATGTTGACGGGTGAACCGATCCCGGTAGAAAAAAGTGTCGGCTCGGAAGTGGTGGCAGGCACCATGAATCAAACCGGCAGCTTTTTGTTTAAAGCAACGCGCATAGGTCGCGACACCGCTTTGGCGCAAATTATTAAAAGCGTGCGGCAAGCGCAAAGTAGCAAACCAGAAATTGCCCGCTTGGCCGATAAAATTTCCGGTATTTTTGTACCCGCCGTCGTCGCCATTTCGGTACTGACTTTTTGGGTGTGGTACATCTTTGGCCCCGAACCGTCATTGGGCTATGCCTTTGTCACCTCCATGACCGTGCTGGTTATTGCTTGCCCTTGTGCGCTGGGTTTGGCAACACCTATTTCGGTGATGGTTGCGGTGGGTCGGGCAGCACAATCCGGTATTTTGATTCGCAAGGGTGATGCCTTACAAACAGCAGGCAAACTGACCTGTTTAATATTGGATAAAACCGGTACGGTCACCGAAGGCAAACCGACGGTATCCACCATTGAAGGCAGCGCCGGCACTACACAAGAACAAGTATTGTAC
The DNA here is from genome assembly GCA_037130115.1 of Methylococcaceae bacterium. Taxonomy (GTDB): domain Bacteria; phylum Pseudomonadota; class Gammaproteobacteria; order Methylococcales; family Methylomonadaceae; genus Methylobacter_C. The sequence continues at coordinate 15,512 of JBAXTQ010000041.1, read as the reverse complement.
TTGGCAGCCAGTATTGAGTCAGGTTCCGAGCATCCATTAGCGACCGCTATTTTAAAGGCAGCAGAAAACCGGCAAATCAAACTGGAAAAAGCCAGGCACTTTGAAGCGATTGCCGGTTTTGGCATTACCGCGCACATTAACGAACAAATCGTGGCCTTTGGTAACGAGGCATTAATGGATGCCAAAGGCATCACTTTTGCTCATTACATTGACCGACTTAAAGAACTGTCGGCACTGGGGCAAACCCCGATGTTGCTGGCCGTAGACGGTAAAGTGGCCGGACTTATTGCTGTTTCTGATCCCATTAAAAAGGACTCTGCACTAGCCGTGCAGCGGCTGAAAAACCTGGGGTTACGCATCATCATGGTAACCGGCGATAATCAAATAACAGCCCATGCTATCGCCAAACAAGCCGGTATAACAGAAGTCAGGGCGCAAGTGTTGCCGCAGGATAAAGCCGCTGTCGTTAAAGAATTGCAGGATCAAGGTGAGATTGTCGGCATGGTCGGCGACGGTATTAACGATGCACCTGCCTTGGCGCAAGCTAATGTCGGATTGGCTATCGGCACGGGAACAGATATTGCCATAGAAAGTGCGGATGTGGTTATTTTGCAAGGCTCCTTGTTAAAAGTCCCCGAAGTGATCGCATTATCCAAAGCCACCGTTATTAATATCAAACAAAACCTGATGGGCGCATTTTTCTATAACACCATCAGCATCCCCGTTGCCGCAGGTTTGTTGTACCCGCTGTTTGGGATCTTGTTAAACCCGATGATTGCCGGTGCAGCAATGGCCATGTCTTCAGTGACCGTTGTGACCAATGCCAATCGCTTGCGCTGGAAAAAGTTCGATGAGGATCAATAAACCAGCATTTTTTCGTGTGATTTAAAGAGTGCGGTGGCATCAAAACGTTGGGATGGGGTTGTAAGCCTCGTCCCGCGTGGAGGGAAGTGAATATTTACGAAAAGAATTCTGCACATAGAAGCCGCTTATTTTAAATAGTAGTGTTTTATAGGTATTTATACGGATTGTATTTTTATTTAAAAGTAATATAGTTGTTTGCTAGGCTTAGCTGCTTCAAATTTTATATACAAACATATCCCATTGATTAATATAAATAATGTTCCCGCCTAACTCAACGCTCCAGCGGAGCTTCGCTTTACCTTAGCATACACGGTTTGATGAGGGAGGGCAGGCGCAAGCCTGTTCTCTACTTTACCCTTAGTTGTTCCTACATTGCGTTGAATAACAAGAGGTCACGAAAATCGCTCCAAGTTGTTTTACCCTACCTTATAAACGCTTAACTTAATCTCGGAGAATATGAACATGAATAAACTCCTCAGTAGCATCATCATTCTGCTTGGAACCGCCAATATAGCAACGGCTACCGGACATGACCAATACAACTGGGCGGGGGTCTACGCCGGTCTCAATCTGGGGTCTATCTGGACCAACTCCCACCTTACCGCCAACCATGAGTTTTTCATCTCCGAGACGGCCACCTACAGCCAGAATCTCAACTCCACTAATGTCAATCCAGGCTTCCAGTTTGGCTACTTACAGCAATTGGATAACAATTGGGTGGTAGGGGGTGAGGCCGATTTTAGCTATCCGGCCACCAGCAACACTTACACAAACCAGTGGTCAGGAGACCCTGGTGTCTGGGATCGCTTCAATGTCCGTAACAATCTGCAAGGTTCCTTGCGGCTAAGGGCAGGTTATACCATTGACCGCTTCCTGCCTTTTATCACCGCCGGTGTCAGCTTTGCCAGTATGGGGCTTTATTATGACAACGAAGAGCAAAACAGCGCCAATGCTTATTCTACCTCAACCACCCAGACCGGTTGGGTGCTGGGTGGCGGACTTGAGTATGGCGTACTGGATAATCTCTCTGTCCGCACCGAATACCTCTATACCGACTACGGTAACGCCCTTAACATGAATATGCCCAATGTTGCTGGTATTCCAGACCCCAACGGCGCGGCGCATGTCAACATGTCCACCAATGTGCTCAGGGCTGCGGTCAATTACCGGTTTTAGATGTATGCACACATTTTGACCTTATCGCACCTGACGGGAAATCGTGTAGCCGGAATAAGGCTTTTCAAGTATTAGTGAGAACAAGCGTTTCCAGCTTACCGCAGCACGCATACTGTTTCAGGACAGGTCTAACGCCTTTATTTTTGCGCTGTTTCCCTGTTGCGCGTTTCCCAATCTCCAGCTTGGGAATGGACAGAGATTAATAAAATTTGGAGATTTAAAATGTTACGACTAATGATATTTTACCTTACCCTGGCTGCTGCTTTATTTGCCCCGGGCGTGTTTGCCCGGAATGATGTCACCTCCCAAAATGGCGTGACTGCAACCGGGTTGTTCAAATCCATTGCGGTGAGTTGGACCAATACTTGCGCCGTCTGTTCTTGGCAACTTAGCACCAAGTACAACAATGACCCTTGGGTAATACACGCAGTGCTGCCCAAAGGGGTTACCCAATACACCATACTGAACTTGCGTCCCGGCCAAGAGTACCGGGTTAAAATGGATGCAAAAAGAACTAACCGCTGGGTAAATCGGGCGCTTTTTACAAACATGACTGGCAAGTTAGCAGAGGATGGCACTATCCTTAAGCAGATCATCTTCTTTGGCCGCCATGGCATACGCTCTGCCGCATTCCCCAACGTACCCCCCAAATTAATGATGTTGGGACAGTATGCCTATCAACCTTACCCCGACTCCGACTTCAAAGTCCATTGGGGTTACCTGACCCTCAACGGACAGAAGGCGGCCAAACTATTCGGCTCCTACTTCAATAAGTATCTGCTCCAAGAAGGGCTTCTCACGGGCGACCCTACAACAGATCTATCTCACTCGTATTTCCGCGCCAATTCCATTCAGCGCTCAAACATTACCGCTGCCAAATTCGGGCAAGGGTTGATCCCGGCGGTACCTCCATCGGACACAACAATAATACCTGTACACTCATACCGACTGGGTAATCCTAATGATCCTAAAGATCCTGTCATACCCGACCCGGTGTTCGATCCTATTGCAAAATCCGTGGAGATGAATAAAGTTGTCCCTCACGTTGGCGCTTACGTTGATCTTCATCTTGACCCTGCTCGCGCCGTGAGGGAAGCTGAAGGAATTTACGGAAATTACGCAGATGTGCTTTCTCTCATTAGTAAAGTGCTCTATTCGCCGCCAGAAAAACCGACGATGCTAGCAGGGACACCATCACCACTACCACCGCCAGTAAAACAATACCCACAAGGCTCGCTTGATCCAACAACCCAACCTTTTATTCTTGAGGCCAATCCTGTAGTCCCAATACCCCCACCAGTCGATTTACCCCCTAGAGCAATAACAAAAGCAGGAGGTTTTATTTATCTCGGTGGTCTGGATTCAACGAATACTTCAACCGACCCCTTTGTCATGCAATACACTGATGGCTTCACTCTCAATAAAGTGGCTTGGGGCCGACTTCCATCGTCTACTTCTACTTTGCTGGATTCTCTTTCCCAAACGACCCGGCTTGTTACCTTACAAATTGATATTGAAATGCGTCTGCCCTATGTCAGCCAGGTACAGAGCTCGAACGCTGCTTCCCACGTACTTCGCACCATGAGTCAAGCCAGATACGGAAGTAGCGGATCTAGCGGAGTATTTGGGGACGGCAATTCAGAGATCAAGGTAATTACCAGTTCCGATTACTATGTGTCCGGATTGGCGGGTCTCCTTGGTCTCACCTGGACACTGCCCGGCTACCAAAAAGATTATATACCTCCGGATGGAACGCTCGTTTTCGAACTGAGAAAGTCCAAAATATCAAAAGCTTATCTTGTTCGCGTTTTTTACTACGCACAAACCTTCGATCAACTGCGTAATCAGACAGTACTGTCCCTTGGAGTGCCACCCGAGCAAGAGCAACTCAAATTTGGCACCTCAGACGAGATCAGTTTTGACGCCTTTAATACGCTTCTGAGCCAAAAAATTGACCAACAATACGTGCAGCCTTTCTCGCAAGTGCCTCCGCCTGGCGTATTAACCGGTGTCCCCTTGCAATAGCTAAAGGGTGAGTTTCCAAGCCCTCATTCCCAAACTCCAGCTTGAGAATGGGTAGATCAATCAATATTTGGAGCTATAAAAATGTTACGTTCAATTATTCTTTACCTTGTCCTTTCTTCTGTTTTATTCACCACAAACGTTTTTGCCCAGGGCACCCCCGCCCAAAATGGCGTGACTGCCACTGGGGGAGTCACCTCCGGGAGCTCCAAGTACATTGTGGTAAGGTGGACTAATACCTGTACGGTCTGTTCTTGGCGACTTAGCCACCGTCGTGGAAATGATCCCTGGATAAGCTTAACGCTGTCAAAAGGAATCACCCAACACACTATACAAAACTTGCAACCCGGCGTTGAGTACTCGGTTAAACTGGAAGCTAAAAGGGCGGCCAGATGGGTAGAGCGAGCGCTTTTGACCGTTGCCCCGGCCGCAACCACTGTTTTTACGACACGCCAGAAAACGGTTGTACCTGATTCAGCGCCTTGGGGTATAAATCCTATTTTCCCGTGGGACGTTCAATGGTTCCCCCAATACGGCTACGGCTCTTGGTATTATGGCCCGGGTCTCCAATCTGTAAAACGAACCGACATCATGCAGGCAGGTTATTCTGGTCCGTTGCGCAATACTGCAAGTCTTTTGAATTTCTTTGCCATGACTGATATCCATATTAGCGATAAAGAATCTCCTTCTCAGGTGATGGAACTTGCCAAGTTATACGTTGGTGACGTCCAATACCCGGTTTCTTCGACATATTCGCCGGTTATGCTTTATACAACCCAAGTTCTCAACGCAGTCGTTCAGACGGTAAACGCCCTTCATAAAATTAAGCCGTTTGATTTCGGCATCGCGCTGGGCGATGCTATAAACAGCACTCAGGGCAACGAACTCAGATGGTATCTCGACGTCCTTGACGGCAAGTTTATTTATCCAAGTTCCGGTGATCATGCCGGAGCCGGCACCATCGATTATCAGAAACCTTTTAAGGCGGCAGGGCTAAATATGCCCTGGTATCAGGGTCTCGGCAACCATGATCATTTTTTCATTGGTTCATACCCTGTGGCACCTACACCTAAACTACAAAATTCCTACACCAGCGCCTCTATCCTCAAATTGGGTGATGTATTTCTTGACCCTATAAACGCCGTAAACGAAAATGATTTCTATATGGGCACAGTCAATGGCTCGACTCGTTACGGTGACCTTATAAGCGCAGGCTGTGTCAAAGTAAATCCGAGTGTAGGATGTGCCAGCGCCATAATAGCTCCCGAGCCAGTTGTAGCTGATCCCGGCCGCAAATCACTGACGAGAAAAGAGTGGATGCAAGCATTTTTAACAAGCACTTCAAAACCGAAGGGTCACGGTTTCACCCAGCAAGCTAACGTCGGTCCAGACTTTGCCTCCTACAGCTTCGTACCCAAACCGGGTGTACCGATCAAGGTTATCGTGCTTGACGATACCCAAGTGGACAGCAATGCGAACCTTCCCGAATCTCCCTTGTGGGGGCATGCCTATCTTGACGAGCCTCGGTATAAATGGCTTGTAGGCCAACTTGAAGCCGGTCAGAAAAACAATCAGCTCATGATTATCGCTGCGCATATACCGATAGGTGTCGAAGGCTATACCTCAAGCGGTTGGTATCCCAAGGCTTACCCTAACAGCCAGGCCGCTTTTATTGCCAAACTCAACACCTACTCGAATCTCATTCTGTGGATCTCCGGACATCGTCATTATAATGTAGTTACTCCGTTTCCATCACCTAATCCTAATCACCCTGAATTGGGCTTTTGGCAGGTTGAAACTTCATCGACAAGGGATTTCCCTCAGCAGTTCCGTACTTTCGAGATTGTCCGCAACAGCGACAATACCCTTTCAATCTTTGCGACCGACGTCGATACCTTAGCACCGGACGGGTCATTGGCTGCGATATCGCGCTCTTATGCCATCGCGGCTCAGCAGCTATACAACAATCAGTTGCCTTTACTGCCGACGGCTTCGTACAATGCAGAGCTTGTTAAACAATTGAACCCTACCATGCAGGGGATAATTCAGAACCTGCCAGCCCGTTAACCCCTCTTCGTGACACCCACAGGGCGACAGGCAGGATAGTCTGCGTGAATCCATGCCGGAATGACAGCCCTATGATTTGTGTTAATATTAATTCATTTTATGACCCACTTAGATTTCTAATTGTTGTGTTATGGGTTACCCACTGTAAATCACAGTGAGCCTAAAATAGACGCTCTTCAACAAGCAGCAATACCGGTTAAGTTTGACCTATTACCCCGGCTTGGTTAAAAATCCTGATAATTTATTAGGGATAACTGGCATTAATAGCCCGTTCAAATTAAAATGATAAGTTTTTTATTGGGAACACTCAATAAGCATATCGTGACAATCACTCCGACGGACTTTTAATGACTGATCATAAACTAACACACCTTAAAGAGCTGGAAGCTGAAAGCATTCATATTATTCGTGAAGTCGCGGCTGAATTTGAGCGTCCGGTCATGTTGTACTCCGTTGGCAAGGACTCTGCCGTGATGTTACATCTAACCATGAAGGCATTTTTTCCCGGCAAGCCGCCATTTCCGATGATGCACGTCGATACCACATGGAAGTTTAAGGAAATGATCGAGTTTCGTGATCAGTTGATTAAAACGCTGGGACTGGATTTAATCGTTCATACCAATCAGGATGGCGTTGATCAAGGTATTGGGCCTTTTACCCACGGCAGTAAAAAACACACGGATGTCATGAAAACGGACGGACTTAAACAGGCACTGGATAAATATCAGTTTGATGCGGCTTTTGGCGGCGCACGCCGTGATGAAGAAAAGTCACGCGCCAAAGAACGGGTGTATTCGTTTCGTGATAAAAACCATCGCTGGGATCCCAAAAATCAGCGTCCTGAATTATGGAATATCTATAACGGAAAAATAGATAAAGGTGAAAGTATTCGGGTGTTTCCTTTGTCCAACTGGACGGAATTGGACATTTGGCAATACATTCATTTGGAAAATATTCCTATAGTACCGCTGTATTTTGCCAAGAAACGCCCGGTTGTTAATCGCGATGGCATGTTGATCATGGTTGATGATGAGCGCATGCCCATTGGCCCTGATGAAAAAGTTGAAATGAAAATGGTGCGTTTTCGTACCTTGGGTTGCTACCCGTTAACCGGTGCCGTTGAATCAAATGCCACCACGCTGCCGGAAATTATCCAGGAAATGCTGTTGGCGACTACTTCTGAACGCCAGGGACGACTCATTGATCATGACCAATCCGGTTCTATGGAACAAAAGAAACGGGAAGGGTATTTTTAGGAGCAGGTTCAAGGTGCAAGGCTAAAGGTTCAAAACAGCATGAGATTTGAAGATTTGGCCGTATGGAAACGCGCATGCAGATTGTGTGTGGAAGTTTTTAAAGCACTTAAAGAATGCAGAGATTCGGGTTTTAAAGATCAAATTACCCGAAGTGCTTTGTCCATACCCAGCAATATTGCCGAAGGTTATGAGCGAAGTACAAATAAAGATGCAACCAAATTTTTCTATTACGCCAAAGGTTCAGCGGGTGAGTTGCGCACTCAGGCTTATATCGGCATAGAAATTGGCTATATTCACAAACAAACAGGATTAAACTGGATACAAGAAGCTGAAGAAATTTCAAAAATGCTATCAGGCTTAATTAAAGCTCGCACACCTTGAGCACCGAACCTTTTACCTTGAACCTTTTACCTTGAACCTATAACTCATGTCCCACCAATCCGATTTAATCAGTACCGATATTGACGCGTATTTAACGCAACATGAAAATAAAGAATTACTGCGATTTTTAACCTGCGGCAATGTCGATGACGGCAAAAGCACGTTAATAGGCCGCTTGTTGCACGATTCCAAAATGATCTACGAAGATCAACTGGCTGCGGTGCAGGCGGACAGTGTCAAATCAGGCACCACCGGGGCTGGCAAGATCGACTTGGCCTTGCTGGTTGATGGCTTGCAAGCCGAACGCGAACAAGGTATTACCATTGATGTGGCGTATCGCTATTTTTCTACATCCACCCGTAAATTTATTATTGCCGATACGCCGGGGCATGAACAATACACCCGCAATATGGCGACCGGTGCATCCACTTGTGATTTGGCCATCATTTTGATTGATGCCCGTTATGGCGTGCAAACCCAGACTAAACGGCACAGTTTTATTGCTTCGTTGTTAGGGATTCAGCATATTATCGTGGCTATCAATAAAATGGATTTGATGGATTACAGTGAAGCGACTTTTAATAAAATAAAACAGGATTACTTGAGCTTTACCGATACACTGGATTTACATGATATTTATTTTATCCCGATGTCGGCGCTGGACGGTGATAATGTCGTTAATCGTAGCGAGAATATGCCTTGGTTTACCGGCGAACCGTTAATGGAAGCGCTTAATAGCGTTCAAATCGCCAATGACCACAACTTTGACGATGCCCGTTTCCCTGTTCAATATGTTAATCGTCCCAACCTCGATTTCCGTGGTTTTTGCGGCACCGTAGCGTCAGGTATTTTTAGAAAAGGCGATCAAATTACCGTCTTGCCTTCCGGTAACAGCAGTAAAATCAAAGCCATTGTGACTTATGACGGTGACCTTGAAGAAGCTTATCCACCGATGGCAGTCACCTTAACGCTGGAAACCGAGATTGATATTAGTCGCGGCGATATATTAATTGGCACAGAAAAACAAGCGCCCATCGTCGCTGACAAGTTTAAAGCCACTATCGTCTGGATGACTGAAAAAGCCTTAACGCCGGGTCGTCAATACACACTTAAGCTGGCAACCCGCAGCGTTTCGGGTTCTGTGGCCTTGATCCATCACCGGATTGATGTCAATACTCTGGAACACCATGACGCAGTTGAATTACAGTTAAATGAAATAGGTTCTTGCACGGTAACCGTTAATGCCCCCGTTGTTTTTGATCCTTACAAAACCAACAAGGGCACCGGTGCGTTTATCATTATTGACCGTTTGACTAACGGTACGGTCGGTGCGGGTATGATTACCGGCGCTACGGATGATGAAAACCAGCAGTCGGTTAGCACAGAGGAACGCGCGGCACGCTATAGCCAAAAAGCCACCGCCATTGCTTTAACCGGTTCAGCCAGCAAAGCAGTCGCTTATAAACTGGAAAGAAAACTGTTCGATAACGGCCATGCAACCACGGTTCTGGAAACTCAAAATAGCGCACTGATAACCGCTATTAAAAACACCGGATTGATTGGCTTATGTGTCAATTACAGTGCTGATTTGGTGGATATGAGTTTTGATACCGACCAACAGACTATAGATGATATTTACAGTGCCTTGAAAGAACAAAAGGTTGTTTATTAATTGAGTCCGTATCTGTTAAAAAATAGCATGCGGATGACACGGATTTGACTGATAAACACGGATAAGAGACGTTTTTTTAATCTTATAAAAATATAGGCTCCCCACTTTAGCCGGGACAAAATACCGGAGTTAGACCTGGCAGGTTTATAAAACCTGCCAGGTCTAACTCCGTGTTAAGTTGATAGCCAAAATATAAACACGTAACGTATTTTTCAACTAAAATAAAATCTGTTGAAATCCGTATAATCAGTGTCATCCGTGTTCTAGTGTTGAAACCAACACTAGAACCACCAAGCAATTAAGGATTAAGTTATGAAAAAAATAAAGTATATTGTGCTTTTGGCTTTGATTATATCGGGATGTAATGATATGAAAATGGACAGGAAAGTAGAGAAGCAAATGACTTTAGCCGGTTCAATAGTATTATCTTTTTTGGTATAGAAAATAATGATGACGCCTGTTAAAAGCCTTGCACGGCTATCTTTTATGGGTTTAATGCTGTCGGGCTGTAACACGTCCATGGACAGTTGTTCTTCATCAGAAACCCAAGATCTGATGCAAAAGCAGCTTGCCGAGCAAGCCGTTAGCTCAATAACTCAAAAAAGAGATGATCAATATGATGGGGCTCTTATATTTGGCGCTACCAAAGTTAGAGCGTCATTAGCTGAAATTCGCATCGTCCTGGAAAATATTAAAACTGTAAAGCTAGACCCAAAGAGCAATGTAAGCAGTTGCACAGGGCAATTGAAAATTACCGTTCCACCGCCTATGCTGGCTGATGTTGATGTGGCGCGAGATGCTCAGCATCAAATAAAAATTGCGCAATACGCAGGCCAATTGGCGATTGAAAATAGTCGAAATGCGTTCACACAAACAGTGGACTATTCCGTAAAATCGCTGGAGGACAATAAAGTCGGTTCGATTGAGTTTAAAAGTACGCCATGGGTACATTTACTGGATGAAATTATCACGGCTGCCTTATTAAAGCCGACTTTAGATCATCAAGAAGTGAATGCCGGACAGCATAACGAGCCGCCCATTCGTGAACTTGAGCCGGTAAAGCCTGAAGCAGAAGTCAATCGTACCCTTCAAGAAAAGCAATCGGCGGACAATATAAGTAAAGATGTGCCCAAGGCCGAACCGACTGAAAAAATCATCCCAAAAGCACCCGTCCCTGAACAAACTGTTCAGCCATCGCCATCGCCATCGCCTGAGGTGGCTATACAAAAAATTTCTCCCGGCTTTAATTGTAATAAGGCGAGCAAACCAACGGACGTTACCATTTGTGCTACCTCATCTTTGGCGGTTTTGGATTTGGAAAATATGGCGCTTTATAAAAATGCCAAAGCCGTTGATCCTGTCATGACAAAAATAATTTGGCAAGAATCCATACAGTCAAAATATGCCTGTGGCATTGATATTTCCTGCATAGCAAAAGCCTATAAAAAATCAATGCAGCGTTATGAGTGTGTGGCCGGCAAGAAAAAATTGTGCTGAGGCTATCAAATCATAGCTGAAACCAGACAGCCAACCTAATGACAAGCTATAGTCGCGACGTGGGCGTCGCTCCCACTGTGGGAGCGACGCCCACGTCGCGACTAACGAAAACATGTCGATTTATCCGGGATTACCTCAGTCAAGCTAAAAAACAGGAACAACGAGTATTAAACAACACCATTATTTTTTAAGTCTTGTGCAAAACAGCCCTGTTTTTAAATAGCTTAACGGGTTAACAGCAGGTGGATTAACCTGTTATAGGGCACTGAATTTATTAATTAAATACATCGAGTTTGCCGAGCATGTCAGCGAGTAATATAGTTCAATCAACAAAAGCATCTGTACTATAATGGCCATCTAATCATTTTACGAAGAGTTCCGCATCCCTATGTTTAAAGGCAGTTTATTCAGAAAAACAGGCCTTGCCTGGATGATACTCGGCATCGGGTTACTGATCACTGTTTTTGTCAGTCTTCAGGTTAAGCAAAGCCTTGATGAAACTGCGGTAAGGCGATTCGCTTTTAGTTGCGATCAGGTCACCTTTGAAATCCAGGAGCGTCTGGGAACCTATGAGCAAATTCTTCGAGGCAGCGGTGCCATTTTTTCAGCGTCAAACGGTGTTGAACGCAAAGAGTGGAAAGCTTACATCGCGTCTTTGCGGGCAGAGCGAAGTACACTTGGCATGCAGGGGATCGGCTTTGCACCCGTTATTTCAGCGGATCGGCTTGGCAGCCACGTCGCCGGAATTCATGGCGAGGGACTTGCCGAATACACAGTGCATCCTCCCGGCGAGCGTGCTATCTATACCCCTATCGCCTATTTTGAACCCCTCCACGATAATGAACATGAGCTGCGCCTTTTGGGTTTCGATATGTATTCCGAACCGATCAGGCGTGCCGCTATGGATCAGTCTCGCGATACCGGCGCGGCAGTACTATCCGGTAAGGTCGGTTTGGTGCAGGAAACCGGGACTGTCATCCAGACTGAGGTTTTTATGTATATCCCGGTCTATCGCCGAGGTGTACCGGTTAAATCCGTCGAACAGCGACGGGTTGCCTTGAGCGGTTGGGTTTTTAGCAGTTACCGCATGAATGAGCTAATCGCCGGCATACTGGCCGATTGGGTGAGTCACGACGACAAAACGGTTGCTCTGACTATTTATGACGGTTCTGAAGCAGTGCCAGCCAATCTGTTGTTTGATAGCCAACCCGCCATCGCGACTGATGTACACTCGCTGTTTTACCAGCAACGGACTATCAATTTCAAAGGTCGTCAGTGGTTGCTGGAGTTTTCTGACACTTCAACATCGTCGATTATCAGCTATTTACCGGTAGGGATAGCGATGGCTTGTGGCCTTGTGTTCAGCGGTTTGTTGTTCGGGCTGATGCGCTCGATGATCAATACACAAGCTAATGCCTTTCGTATCGCCGACAAGCTTTCCGAAGAGAGTAAACGTCAGGCAAAATTGTTGATGGAGAACGAAGCCTTCAAGCTCGCCATTCTCAATTCCCTTGCGGCTAAAACACCCGACGGTGCCCTTCGTATTGCCAATACGCTTTATAATGAGAGCCAACGCCATGCTAAATTGTTGATGGAGAGCGAAGCTTTTAAGCTCACCATGATGAACTCGCTGGCCGCCGAAATTGCCGTGGTGGATCGCACCGGAGTCATTCAGGCGGTTAACGAACCTTGGCGGCGTTTTAATTTTAAACACCGCATTGAGTCGGATAAATCTGTGCCCTTGCCTGACATCGGTACTAATTATCTTGAAGTTTGCCAGACCGGTGCCGGTTTCGCTTCAGAAGAAGATGCATGGCATGCTCACGAAGGCATTCAGGCAGTTCTGGACGGTAATTTATCCAGTTTTAGCTTCGAATACGCCAGCCATTCACCGACGCAACAGCGCTGGTTTATGATGACTGTTTTGCCGATGGGAGAAGGCGATAGCCGTAAAGTAGTCGTTACCCATACCGATATCACCGACCGTAAGCAAGCCGAGGAGAAATTGCAGATCTTCAGTAAAGAACAAAGCGCCATTTTTGATTCAGTCACATCGGGCATCGTACTCATCAAAGATAGTATCATCGTGAACTGCAACCGGAAACTGGAAGCCATTTTTGGTTATGCGACAGGTGAGCTCATCGGCAAGTCGACGCGTTGCTGGTATCTGGATGATGCTACTTATGGAAGAGACCGTAAGGTGATCGAAGATGCCCATTTTCACCGTATTGAGAATCAGCTCACCCGCATGGACGGCAGTCTTTTTTGGGCCCGGCTCTCAGGGCAATTTTTGGATGGCAAAGATCCTGCTTTGGGCATCGTTGCGATTATCGACGATATTACTTCCGAGCGTGAGGTTACCGATGCGTTACTTAAAGCCAAGGAAGTGGCGGAGAATGCGACCCGGGCAAAGTCAGAATTTTTGACTAATATGAGTCACGGGATTCGCACCCCCATGAATGGTGTCTTAGGTATGCTGGACTTGCTGCGCGAAACCGATATGACACCTGCTCAACTTGACTGGCTTGAAACCGCGCATAGCTCAGGGGAAATATTGAGGGAAATCATCAACAATATACTGGATTTGTCCGCGCTGGATGCCGGTAAAGTTAAAATAGAGTCGGTTAATTTTAATCTCGTTGATCTGGTTGATGATATTTGCGTGGCAATGACCGGACAAGCGCAGACCAAGGGCTTGAAGTTGAACTGTTCAGTGCCGGACGCTATGCCTTTACGCTGGCGGGGCGATTCCCTGCGTATCCGCCAAGTACTGACTAATTTAATCGATAACGCCTTGAAATTTACCGAGCGGGGTGAGGTTTCTGTGAGCGTCATCGCTACTAATGTCAATAGCCCTGATGAACTTCGATTTGAAGTACACGATACCGGTATTGGTATGTCGCCAGCGGCACAGTTACAGTTATTTGAGTCTTTTTCGCAAACGGATGGCACCCTGATAGGGAGATTGGACGGATGCGGATTAGGCTTGTTTGTTTGTAAGAAATTAGTCGAGCTTATGGGCGGCAATATCGGCGTAAGCAGTGTCCAGGGCGTCGGCTCCAACTTTTGGTTTACCTTACCAATGCTACCCAGTGAAGGCCGTGAGATAGAGAAATCATTTTACGATTTCTCCGGTAAGCACGCCTTGATTGTGGTTGATAATACGACTAACCGTAATCTGCTAAGTATTTATTTAAGTCGCTGGGGACTACAGATTAGTGCCTTTGATAATGGCTATTCGGCGTTGTTGCAGTTGCAAACCTCAGTGCTTAAGGGCTTGGTTTACGATTTAATCGTACTGGATATGCAGTTGCCTGCTATGGATGGCATAACCCTGGCAAAGCAGCTGGCGGATATACCCGCACTGGAAAAAATACCGATAATTTTATTATCATCGGGTGATCAGCTTGGCTTTGCCGACTATCAAGGTACTGCGATTGTTCAATGCTTATTGAATCCGGTACGTCAATTACAACTTTTTGATGCTATGTCCAATGCCTTGCAGGGTAGCTTGCCTGCAATCCAAAAAGCGGAGAAGACTAAGCAGGAGCTACCCGGTTACAAGGGCAAAAAAGTACTGATTGTTGAAGATAACAAGATCAATCGAAAAGTTATTATTGCCAAGCTGTCCAAATATGACATCGTTCCTGATCTTGCTGAAAATGGTCAAATTGCTTTGGATAAGTTGGCGAAGAGCGTTTATGATTTAATTTTAATGGATTGTCAAATGCCGGTTATGGATGGTTTTATCGCCACCCGAGAACTGCGACTTTTGGAAGCTCGTCAGGGCTTGCCTCATCAAACCGTGATAGCGCTGACTGCCAGCGCCATGACCGGCGACCGTGAAAAATGTTTGGCTGCCGGAATGGATGATTATTTAACCAAACCTATTGTTACCGAACAATTAGAAGCTATGTTGGTGCGTCTGTGGACGGTTGAAAAAGCCCCCACTTTACTAAGTGATCAGGCAAAGGCTAACCAAATTGTTTGGGATGCTGCCGCAGCACTAGATAACCTGGATGGTAATAGCGATTTACTGAATGAAATGATAGCACTGTTTTTAATAGAAGGCCCGCAGCAGCTCAGTGAACTACAGACGGCTCAGCTTGAAGGCAATCTTGTTGCACTTGCTGATGTGGCGCACGCCATTAAAGGGACGGCGACTCAGTTTTATGCAGAGTCTGTAATAGAATATGCCAATCTGTTGGAACAGACGGTGCGCAAAGGTCAGTCGGCTGATTACCAAGGCATGGCTGAAGCATTGGTCAACGCGGTGACGGATTTAATCAATAATCTGCGGCTGGAAAAACACTCAATAAACCGTGATAAATAAATTGATGGGTCACTCAATCAATTGATATTCGATAATGAGCCTGGAGCTTGCGAGCTACGGGTGATGGAAGATTATTTTTTGCGCGTTACTTGATTTATAGCCTGAAACAACGCAATAAAAACAATAAAAACAATAAAATGAAATGAAATGAAATAGTTAAGATGTGATAGAATTATCACTTTAAAACTCAGTTGAGTGCCCGGCTTGATTGATTAGTGCCTGCGTCCATGCAGCGCACGAATCA
>JBAXTQ010000409.1:0-2062 GCA_037130115.1 Methylococcaceae bacterium | reverse complement strand
CAGCTTTATGGCAACGAATTCTTAACCCCGAATTACCGCTTTTGGCCGACTGCTGTCATTGGAATAGTTTGTATTTTCTGATTTGCAATTAATTCGGGTAAAAAACGGGCAGCTAAAAATTATTTTTAATGCCAATTGACATTCAAATGAATGTCCAATAAAACATTAGACTGACCGAACTGTTTTTTTATATTTATCCGAATAATCCACTGTGAGATCCCAGCCGGGCTAAACGCAAAACCTTATCATCAGGCTTTTTGTAAATTAAAAGTAAGTCTGGTTTTACGTGACATTCTCGATAGCCAAACCAATCGCCGCTTAGGGCATGGTCGTGGTATTTTTCTGGCAATTCTTCATCATTCATGAGTTTGTATAAAACCTCAATCAGCGAGGCATTTATATCACCATGTTTTTTAAAGTCTCGTTTAAACGTTGAAGAGTGCTCAATCGTCCGCATTGAGATCAGTAATCAGTTCATCAATAGTGTTACTGCGCTTGCCGTTTCCTGCTTCAAGTTCAGTGATGGCTTTTCGTGTGGTTGCGTTGGGTACTTTGATGGTAAATGGAAGACGGCGTTCCTCTGCAATACGTATCATAAGCAGACGTATGGCATCGGACACAGTTAATCCCATCGCCTCTAAAGCATTTGTTGCCAGTTCTTTGGTTCTCGGATCTATACGAGCACGAACATAGGTATCAGCGATTCCCATATACTTCCCCTTTTAAATGTTTATTTATTTATATTGTAGTCCTAATGTAGTCACACGTCTATTTTATGATCACGACTCCCCCCTCTATATCCACTGGGGCGATTTTATTAATGGCATCTAATTGGCCAAAAAATCCATGGTAATTATTCACTCAGACCCCAACTTCAAAAATCTACAACGTTAGTTAAAAAAAAAGTGTTTTTTTAACGTTTTTTCACGCTGCCTAAAAACACCTTCAAAAAAATAAAAAACCGCAAAAAAACGTTAAAAAACTAAGTAAAAAAAGTAAAGGCGTGTTATAGTTAAATAATCCTACGTAAAAAATAATAAAAACCAGCGATGTCGAATCAAAAAGCTGCAATAGCCAATACAGTCCAAATTTCTGCACCAGAAATCGATACAGTCGATTATTCATTACAGTGGCAACGGCTATGAAAATAGGTTATGCCCGAGTATCGACTAACGATCAAGATACGCAACTGCAATTAGATGCACTCAATGCCGTCGGTTGCGAACGCATCTATCAAGAAAAGCAATCCGGCGTCAAACAAGATCGCTTGGAATTACAGCAGTGTCTAAAATCGCTCAGGACAGGGGATAGTTTAATTGTCTGGAAGCTGGATCGTCTGGGTCGGAGTTTACAACATTTAATTGAAGTGATCGCGGATCTCGAAAATCGCGAGATTGGTTTTCAATCATTGACGGAAAATATCGATACCACCTCTCCAACTGGAAAACTGATCTTTCATATTTTTGGCTCACTCGCTGAATTCGAGCGCGGCTTGATTCGGGAGCGGGTTAAAGCCGGACTGGCTGCCGCCAAAAACAAAGGTACAAAATTTGGTCGCCCAAAAGCATTCAATGAACTGAATAAAGACATGGCTCTGGCAATGTTTAACGGTGGCGCTACCAAGATAGCGATTGCCCGACATTTTAACGTCACCCGGCAAACCATCTATACCGTAATAAAAGCCTACGACAGCTGATCCATGCCACAACGTGCTAAAAACAGAGGTGAGCCATGAAGCCTATTTACCTGAAAAGGCATGACCCGGACAAAAATCTGCACCGGTTTTATCAGTTGTTTATAACGCCGGGCATATTTGGTGACTGATCGCTGGTTAAAGAGTGGCGCAGGGCAGGTTTGCCAGGAACGGTCCGTAAGGATTGGTTCGATACCGAGACAGAGGCGCAGCTAGCGGGACAAAAATTATGCGCAGACAAACAGAAAAAAGGCTATCAAGCCATTTTGTGATATGGGTGAACAATGGATGGATTACATATATAAGGTATAGACTAAGGTGATTTCCGGAAATTAATTTACCCATTAGATGGGTCGAATCAAGATGTCC
>JBAXTQ010000408.1:0-2068 GCA_037130115.1 Methylococcaceae bacterium | reverse complement strand
GTAAAAACAGCTAAAGCGGTTTTACTCCAGTTGTATGCTTAACTTAATGGCATTGACGCTGGAGCGTGGGAACCAGGCTGATTCTGGGGGGAGTCTGCGTACAGACTTGTTGCGTACACGAATCAAGTCGCGGTTCAGCGCCTTTATTGGCTTTTGATTACACAAGACTTGTCCGCCATGACTTTATTGGATTTTTCTTTACAGGCAGTCGACGTGGTTCATTATTAATAGTCGGCAGTCAAAGAAAGTGTTGGGGTATTGAGTGCTGATGATAAAGCGTAAGAAATATTCCAAATACAGATAAAGCGTGATAGTGCGTGCGGCACTGCTCCAAATTTTATAACGGGTATTTGCAGAGCATAGCCAGACTGATACCGTCCACCAAAGGATAGGCAGTAACAGCATGCCATGCACCGTTTTCCAACTGGCTATGGTATAAGTAACATTTATTATCCGGTAATCAATGTAATAAAGGACGCTATTGACCAACAGGAAAAACGGCCAAAAGGCTTGCCATAATGCCGAATTGCCCTGCCAGGCAAAATGTAAAAATTGATACAAACTGTTGCCGGGTTTGTTTACCCATTTTTTATTAACCGGCGGCGTACAAAAATAGACCAGAAAAAAAATGGTCGTCAAAAATATAACCGCCTCAAGAACCGAAAACAGGTGGGTATAGGTAAAAATAATGGGGAAAGTATTAATAAACATGGTCAGTGATTTGTTTAAATAGTCCGATTTAAAAGTCAGTTGTTTTATCTGAAAGCAATGCCATTAAAATTTTAACAAAAGCGGGTACGATTACTAATGATACGTCACTATAAACACAAGATTTTTATATATACGGCTTTACCCTGTGAGGCGAAGCCTTTGGTTGAATATTTTAACTTAAAAAAAGAGCTTACCGTTCAGCCTTTTGCTGTTTATTTAAATCATGATATTTGTCTGACGGTGACAGGGCTAGGCAAAAGCGCGATGGCGGCTGGAGTCGCGTACACGCAGGCACTGTTTGCTTCAGTTGACCATCGGGTTATGCTTAATATAGGGATCGCCGGACATAAGGAACACGCTTTGGGTGGCTTGTTTTTAATCGATAAAATTATCGATTTTGATAGTCAAAAAAGCTATTATCCTGCTTTGATTTTTACGCCACCGTGCCCCACCGGCAGTATTCAGACGGTATCAAAGCCACGGCCTTATTATGATGATTCATATCTTTGCGACATGGAGGCTTCCGCTTTTTATGAAACGGCGGTGCGTTTTTCTTCAAGCGAGTTGATTCTTTGCCTGAAAGTTATTTCAGATAATCAATTATCGCCCGCCGAAAATATTCAACCCAAGCAGGTTGCTGCATTAATAGCGGCGCACCTGGCTTCGGTTGAATTATTACTGACGCGAATCGCTGCAAAAGCAGCGTCAATAACCACGCCAGAACCCCCGCTATTCGAGACACTGATACAGCGTTATCATTTTACCGTTAATGAGCGGATGCAACTGAAAAACCAGTTATCCCGCTGGAATGTAGTCACTGAACACCAAGATCTTGAGCTTGATGAAGCCCTTCACCAGAGTGGCAAGGAGGTGCTGCGCTGGTTGGAGGTAAAGATTAATAGCGCGGGCTTTTATTTATAATGGTTTAACTGGGTTTAAATAAAGAAAAAAGCATTTTTGGTGACAGCGACAATACCAATGTAAACAAAACAAGCCATTGCGCCAAAAAAAGCGACCCATCTGACGGTTCCGCGATTGCGCATAACAATCACACCCAACCCGATATAGCCCAGTAAGGCTATTATTTTTGCAACAATCCAGCCAAAATCACCCCCTAGCCATCCACCCTGAAAAACCAGGGTAATGCCACTGACTAATAACAGGGAATCAATGACATGAGGCGCAATTTTGAGTGCTTTTTGTTTAAGGATAGCCGGATGCGTTTCAGACAAAATAACTCGGCCAACAAAGCTGAAAACGGATAGTAATATAAAGGTAAGGTGAAAATATTTAATCATGTTATTTCCTGGTGGTTAAGTCTTAAGGTTAGCATTAAAACGTTGTGACCCCAAAAAAA
>JBAXTQ010000407.1:0-2071 GCA_037130115.1 Methylococcaceae bacterium | reverse complement strand
CATTGAATGGGAAGTGATTTGACGTGCTAATTGAAACAGTAATCTTAAATAATCAAAAAGTGGTTGACGGATTTGTATGCACTCACTATTATGGCTGTAACAACACCCCTCACGCATCCCGTAAGATTTGCGCACCATGAGGGGTTTCTTTTTTATGGGGTTCCTGAATGCCTAAGCAGCCCTATACCAAGCCAGCATTAACCATTGATCAACAGATTGCCCTGTTACGCAAGCGTGGCATGGTTATCAGTGACACTCCCTTAGCAGAGCATTACCTTAGCCAGATAAATTATTATCGGTTGACCGCTTACTGGCTCCCCTTTGAAGCTGATCAGGCCACACATACCTTCCAACCTGAAACCCACTTTGAACAAGTTCTGGACTTGTACATCTTTGATCGTGAATTAAGGCTGCTGGTGCTTGATGCCATTGAACGCATTGAAGTTGCCATCCGCACGTCTTTGGCTTTCCAATTAGGACATCGCTACGGCACGCATCCTCATTTGAATCCTGGGTTATTTAAACAATCTTGGGATCACGTCAAGAATGTCACTCAATTACAAAAAGACGTTCACCAAAGCAAGGAAGCTTTCATCCAGCATCTGTTAACAACCTATACTGAGCCATTACCGCCTATCTGGGCGGTAGTGGAGGTAATGACGCTCGGACAGCTTTCCAAATGGTATGCCAACTTAAAAAGCGGCGCTGATCGCAACCTTGTGGCGCATAGGTATGATTGTGATGAAGTTAATCTGGTATCTTTCATGCACCACTTGAGTATTGTGCGCAATCTATGCGCTCATCACAGCCGTTTATGGAATCGCGAATTCACATTCACCTTCAAACTGCCTCGACAACGACCACAAGTACTGCTTAGCAGTTTCAACCCAAAAGAACCCCGTCGCATCTACAACACCTTAGTAATGTCGCACTATCTGATGAATAGTATTGCCCCCGACCACCATTGGCGCAACCGATTGCTTGAGCTATTAAACCGACATCATATTGATCCAGTACGCATGGGTTTTCCTGATGACTGGAAAGCACGAACTATCTGGCAGTAACAAATCCAATTCACGCAACACACAAACGGAACAAGCTATGAGCACCACCGATAAAAACCGCAACCGCCTGATCGCTCTACTAAAAGAACTGTTCCAGTTGGATCAGCCGGAGCTGGATTTTGGTCTTTACAAAATCATGCATGCCAAGAGCGTTCAAATCACAAAGTTTCTGGAAAGCGATCTGCTCAAGGAAATTGAACTGGCTTTTGGACAGGTTGACGAGCATCGTGCCGCTGAAGCTAAAGCCAACTATGAAGAAGCCATCGAGCAAGCCAAAAAGTTTGGCGCACCCAATCCGGAAGAAACCGAAGGCGTTAAAGAAGCTAAAAGTGCTTACGAAAATGCCAAAGACGGTGGCAACGCCGAAAGCGAAATCTATGATCATCTGTACCGCTTTTTTGAGCGTTATTACGACAGCGGTGATTTTATGTCACGGCGTTATTACGCGCGTGAAAGTGATAGTCGTGCCGCACCCTACTCGGTGCCTTATGATGGCCGTGAAGTTTATTTGCATTGGGCCAACAAAGACCAGTATTACATTAAGAGTAGTGAATATCTGAGTAACTACACTTTTGAGTTAAACGCAGCTATTAAACAAGAAGCACAAAAAACCAAGGGCGCAGGCTTGGATGCGTTTGCCACCCTTGATGGTGAGCCGCCATTAAAAGTACATCTTCGTATTATTGATGCCAGCGAAGGTGAACACGGCAACATCAAGGCTGCCAGTGATCAGAAGCGTTTTTTCCTTATTCATGAGGATGCTCCGATTGCCTTAGAAAATGGCGAATTGGTCATTCAGTTTGAATACCGTATTGATAATGATAAACCATCAAAAACACAAGATAGAATTTGGCAAGATAGTCGCTTACTTGAAGCCGAAGTCGCCATTTTAAATGCACTCAAAGAAGACACCTCTGCCACCGGATTTTTGCAAGGTTTGTCGAGTCTTGCCCCCAGCCCTGACGCATAACCCCATGCGTCCAGAAAACCAATCTATCCAACACATA
>JBAXTQ010000406.1:0-2074 GCA_037130115.1 Methylococcaceae bacterium | reverse complement strand
GAACAAAAGCAGACCTTATTTGTAATGTCGAAAATTAAGTATTTTCATCAGCCCACTTCGGTGGTCTTATTCCGGCCTACACCTAATGCTTGTTATTGTTGAATTTCCCCGAAATAAAGCATTAAAAAATTGAAGATTGGGTATAAGCTTTTAAAGTTCACATTCTAATCGATCACAGAGTTCATTAAGCTCAGTGGCCCAGAAAACAACCCCAGGATATGCCTGGTTCCAACGTTCCGGCGTGGGAACGATAGAGGGTGGTTATTTATTTGCACAGTGTATTTCGGAGCCATCGTAATCCAAAAGCCTTGCACAGATATAAAAAGCGCGATCAATCAAGGGTTGCTTGCGACGTAACTCGGGTTTTAGTAGCTCAAGTAAACGTGAATTGAGTGATGCCAACATCAACTCACAACCCGATTCGACATCTCCATTGTTTTATCAGTGCCGCTTGTGCGGAACTGCCAATTTCAGTTAAAGAGTTACGTGCGACTGCTTTTAGAAAATCGCCTTGATCTTCGCCCATTGCCAGAACAAGAGGCTCTACAAAAGCGGGGCACGCTAATGCCCCCATGGCTTGCGCTATTTGAATGGTACCATAGCTATCTGAATCTTCTGATAATTGAGATGTTAAAGCAGAAATCACGCATGGCAGATCAAATCTGCGAAGGTGATCAATCAAGTCTGTAGTCCAGCGAGGCTTATCCAGATCGGCTGCCAATAAATTGACCGTTGTCATCAAATCAAGTTTAGACGTATCAAGTGAGGACGTGGCAAAACCATGAAGACAAGCTGCAATTGAAAAAATTTGAACCTGGATTTCACTGATGACGGACTTTTTGGTACATGGCGAATCATTTTGTTGCTCAGTGTCTCGTCTTAGTTGGTAGCCTAAAATGGGTATCCATGAATGGTTGCGTAAAACCCCGAAACGTCGATGGCCAAAATCTCTCCTTGGACTGGTTCGTATTGGCCTTGGCGCTTGTTGGGTCATTGACTGGCTTGAGCAGTTGTTGACGAACCAAAATGGCAAGCTTGTTTCAGCGTCGACGATTGTGTCCGCTTTCTTGTATGTGATGTCGCAACCAAATCTGTTCGAGTCCACCACTGAAGCAAAGGACTGGTCTCAACGCTTGAAAGATGTAATACTTCAGTTAAAGAAGGTGAATACCGGCAATGCAACTGCCAAGTACACCGGCATTAATGTCGAACGGGTGGAACAAATTATGGCCGCTCTGGTCGGTATGACTGCCGATCACTGGCCCGATCCGGTTTAGGCCCTGATGGGTCTGGAAGAAATTTACCCGGAGCCCATTGAATAAGTAGCCAAGTTCTGAAGGCAGGAATTCATTAATTCAGGCTGTAAATCGGTTGTGTAAGCAATAGTGCCACAAGCTAAAGCAACCAAAAAACCAAAAATAGCGCCTAAAGGCGCGGAAAAAAGTCAGCATCAAGAAATTGCACTGGAAAAATTAGAACAATTAATGCGTTATATTCCTGCCATTATGCCAACACAGGACACAGCTGAAAAAATATGCCATTACTCGTAGCTTCCTTGAGAAAAATGGTCAGCCTAATAACACCAAGGAATTTATAAAAGTACCTGACTTATTACTTGAGAATTGGGTTAAGCCAGCTTAGCAACAGTCGTAATTATTCAGCCCCCCTCTTTGAAATTCCCTGTTTCGTAAATACCAAAACCATATCGGAGAAGGTCCCATAATGCCCGTTCAACAAGTACTGATAGACCAACGCGTACCCGTTAAAATCTGGACTCATGATGTCGATGATCGCTCAAAGGAACAGTTGGCCAACATTGCCGGTATGCCGTTTATTCATCATCATGTGGCGGCCATGCCAGATGTTCATTTTGGTCTTGGTGCCACTATCGGCTCAGTTATCGCTACCCATAAAGCCATTATTCCGGCGGCCGTGGGGGTCGATATTGGTTGTGGAATGGTCGCGGCCAGGCTGTCAATTACGGCTAATGATCTTGACGAGAAGTCTTTAAAGAAAGTCTTCGATCAAATTAGCCGTGATGTGCCGGTGGGTCGTGGACAGCATGACGATAACC
>JBAXTQ010000405.1:0-2097 GCA_037130115.1 Methylococcaceae bacterium | reverse complement strand
TAAGATTTAAGGTAATGACGTTACTGAAACTGGATATTTACGCCGTCAGAAATATCCTGAAAGAAACCATTATCCCGGATGCCGCCATGAATTTTATTTATGGCGAAAATGCCAGTGGTAAGAGTGCGATTATAGAGGCCATTTTTATTTTGGGACGCGCCAAATCTTTCCGTTCTACAACGATTAAGTCCGTTATTAATTTTGCAGAAAATCAACTGATTGTTTCTGCGCAAACACAGCAAGCGAATGGCGGCACACTTCATTTAGGGATTCAACTGGATAGCAAAAGTTTTTGTTGTCGTATTAATCAACAAACGACACAAAAGAGATCAGATCTCGCTTATGCTTTACCGTTGCAAATTATCCATCCGAAAAGTTATGAACTACTTGATGCGGGGCCGCAACTAAGAAGAGAGTTTTTAGATTGGGGTGTTTTCAATGATGATGAAAAATTTTTACCTGCATGGCGAAATTTCAAAACTGCATTGTCACAGCGAAATGCGTTATTAAAAGCAAAGCGTCCCGAGCATATTAATGTTTGGGATAAGGAACTGGTTTATTACGGTACAATAGTCAACACTTACCGACAAATTTACCTACAAAAGTTTAAGCCGGTATTTGCTGACATCATCAATCAATTTCTTGATATTGATAATGTCGAGATAAAACTTATATCCGGTTGGGATACCGCCATGGATTTTCAACAGGTTTTAATTGAAAACCTGGATAAAGACCTGCGTTATGGATTTACGCACAATGGCCCACACCGTGCTGATTTTCAATTATTGGTTGGTAACCGATTAGCCAAAGATTTTGTTTCACGCGGACAACTTAAATTATTAGTAATGAGCTTAAAACTGGCACAGGTAAAGTTGCTTGCCAATGAACACAGCAATATGGGTTGTTTTTTATTGGATGATTTTGCGGCAGAGCTTGACGTTATTAATCGTGCGAAATTATTGCACTATTTAGCTGAAATGAAATGTCAGGTATTTATAACCGCGACTGAGCTATCTGATTTTGGCGACTTAACCCATATAAAAAATTACAAAATGTTCCACGTGGAACATGGCAACATAAAACAAATGTAATGTTCCACGTGGAACATTCACAACACCAGAAAAAGCAGATTATAAAATGTTCCACGTGGAACATTCGCAACACCAAAAAAAGCAGATTACAAAATGTTCCACGTGGAACATGGCAACATAAAGCAAGTGTAATGTTCCACGTGGAACATTCACAACCACAGAAAAAGCAGGAGAGTCATGAGTAACAATAACGATCACTACGATAGTTCTAATATTCAAGTTTTAAAAGGTCTGGATGCCGTAAGAAAACGGCCTGGTATGTATATTGGCGATACGGATGACGGCTCAGGTTTGCATCACATGGTGTTTGAGGTTGTTGATAACTCCATTGATGAAGCCTTGGCGGGTTACTGTAAAGAAGTTAAGGTCATTATTCACAGTAATGGATCAGTATCAGTTTCTGATGACGGTCGCGGTATTCCCGTTGATATTCATAAAGAAGAGGGACGGTCTGCGGCAGAAGTTATTATGACGGTTCTCCATGCCGGTGGTAAGTTTGATGATAATGCTTATAAGGTCTCCGGCGGGTTGCACGGTGTCGGGGTGTCTGTCGTTAATGCCTTGTCTGAAGAGTTAAATCTGGAAGTACGAAAAAATGGTCAGTTGTATAAGCAACAGTATCGTATGGGTAACCCCGTAGCGCCATTGGCAGCATTCGGCCCAACCGAAGGCTCTGGTACATTGATTAATTTTAAGCCTAGTACCGAAACGTTTGGAGATGTTGAATTTCATTACGATATCTTGGCAAAAAGATTACGGGAATTATCATTTTTAAATTCAGGTGTACGCATTAGCCTGCAAGATGAACGCACCGATAGACAAGATATTTTTGAATTTGAAGGCGGTATCAGTGCTTTTGTTGTTCATCTTAATAAAAACAAAACCCCGCTATTTCCGGAAGTATTTTATTTTATAGCCGAAAAAGAAGGCGTCACGGTAGAAGTCGCCATGCAGTGGAATGATTCTTATCAGGAAAATGTATTCTGCTATACCAATAACATTCCAC
>JBAXTQ010000404.1:0-2102 GCA_037130115.1 Methylococcaceae bacterium | reverse complement strand
TGTAAAAATCTATTTTATCAGATTTGCGCTGGGGAAGTCGGACAGACTCCTAGCCTCTCTTTGTTAAAGAGGGGGACTGAATAGTTACTAACTTTAAACTGTCCCGCCTTACGCGGGTAGCCAAAACCTGGAATCAAAGCTTAAAATGCACCAGCACGGATCTAAAGGTATCCTGTGAAATCGTGACCGACCCGGTAAACGGGAAATCAAGGGTCATAATGGTAAACAGTGACAAAGCCACCAGAACCGATAACATCGACGACATAATCAATTGGGCTCTAAAATTTTCTGTCCCAAAAAATATCGTAAAGAGTATCGTGATCATTCCACCGCATACCAATACAGTCCAGAGAATCGATGGAATTCCCGGCCCGGCCGCCAATATCCGCTCACGCCGAAGTTCAGCGGCTTCATTCAATTTCTCCACGGACTCCTGAAAAAATATTCTCTGATTATCGTTTTCAGGCTGAAAAGAGGTATAGAGATTCCAAATTGTCTCGGAAGCGGCTTGTGCCTTTTCGCTACGTTTACCGCCAGCCAAAGTCATCCATTCATCATTAACAATGGCGAAGGCATAGTCACTTAGTGCTGTTCTTACTGCCTCCTTAAAAACAGGCGGAAAACCGGTAGAGTCACGGTAAAGATCTTCAATGCAGATAGCTTCACTTGCTGCATTTCTGCCAGCCCTGTCAAAGTTTTGCCATGAGACAATAACCATAAATGCAAGCAATACCGCATAGATAACCCCTATCGTTGAAAAAATAAAGCCGGCGACATCGTTATGGGTTTTAAGCTTGTGGAAGGGAATAAAGCGCCTGACCAAAAAAAGCGATCCTACGGTTAACCCAAGGAATAACCCAATCAATAAAATCGCTAGCGGAGTACTGGGAACGTAAAACAACAACCATTGATTTAGAGGCATTTCTTTCTCCTTTACCGTCAAATATTATCCATTGAGTGTTTATATGTCAATGGTGTTTTGCCGGATACCTTACAAACTTTAAAAAATTAAATTGCCAGCATTATCTTTTAAAAATTTGGCTACACACTTAAGGTAACTCGCAATAAATAACACCCGCCAAGTTTTGCAATACTAGTATTTAGCTGAGGGTGCGCACCACAACCATGCCAGAGAGAGAGAGTCCTAATACGCTACAGGTAGAAAAAATAATAGATGGTAGTGCAAATAAAATCGTTTAGTGGATGCGGTTTTAGGTGCGTGATGCGCACCCTACCACTATAAATTGGGGGTTTATTTATTGTGAGTTGCCTAAGCTCGAGCAAGAAATTTTAGTTAACGCCGTCATACCGGCAAGGATGCAGGTATCCAGTGCCATGAAGGGTAACTTTCCGATAACGTTACCGCATGATTTAGGCTCTATGCCAAACTACAGCTTCACATCCCCTTCGGCTGCGCTCAGGGCAGGCGTGTGACTGGATTCCGGCATCCCTGCCGGAATGACGGGATTTTTGGCAGTTAGCGAATCATTTTGCTGCTCAGTGTCCTGTCTAAAGTGGGTAGCCAAATTTCCAATTCACGTCGCTGCAAATTAGTACGGATACCATCCCTTCAAGGGATGTTAGGTAACTCGCAATAAATAACCCCCGCCCTATCGTTCCCACGCTCCGGCGTGGGAATGCCGACAGTGACGCTCCGCGTCACGCAACGCTGGAGCGTTGCCGGATGAATTCCCACGCTGGAGCGTTGGAACTAGGCGTATCTTGGGAGGATATTTTCTGCGTACTGCCAAAGTTAAGCCTTGCGGGCTTGTCCCGCCTTAAGTGGGTAGCCTCGGCTAACCACTTAAGGCGGGACAGTTTAAAATTAAGCCGTTCGCGGTGATCCTGTCGGCTACCCACTTTAGCCAGTATAAAATACTGGAGTTAGACCTGACAGGTTTATAAAACCTGTCAGGTCTGTCCCGTGTTAAGTTAGTAGCCCAAAATCTTGGCATCCTTCATAGAAGCCCAAAAGTAGTTGACACTTTTTTTATCACAAAAAATGCCAATAATCTCTGTAGATCGGGTTAGTCGCTAACCCGACGAGACTAATTCACCACGAAGACACGAAGTTCACGAAGAAAAACCAAAGAAAAATCTTC
>JBAXTQ010000403.1:0-2108 GCA_037130115.1 Methylococcaceae bacterium | reverse complement strand
TAATAAAATCTCCCCTAACCCCTCTTTTTCAAAGAGGGGAACTGAATAGTTACACACTTTTTTATCACAAAAATGCTAATACTCAATCTTCAAGTTTTTTTTACCTTGACTTTTACTAGATAATCAGCAGCGTAACGGCTAATAGATGTAGGCCGGAATAAGGCTTTTCAAGCGTAAGCGAGAACAAGCATTTCCGGCATGTTGAACGAGTGTTCCGGAAACGCCACCACGCGCTATGCTTGGGTAGTCTTATTCCGGCCTACGCCTAATGCTTATTATCGTTGAATTCCCCGAAATCAAGAGTTAAAAACTTGAAGATTGAGTAATAATATCTGTCTGATTAGTCGCTAGCCGTAACCCGACACAGATACTGTAAAACACAAATATACTACAAAAAAATTTGCTTTTTATGAATAAATAAGATTATTATTTGCAGTATACTTTTTTTACTAGGCTCCGGTTTCCACCGCATAAAGGTTTCATAGTATGCCAAATTCAACGATTATCCCACGCGATGACACCAGTAAACTGGTGTTGCTTCAACAATTAAACGTCCAACTACCCAACTACGCCAGTGCCTTGGACATAACCGAAAGCGATCTGGCTCAACTCAAGGTAGGCTTGGATTGGTTTGATTATATCCTTAAGGCACAAGACACCATGCAAAACTACGCCCATGCACTGGTAGCCCTTAAACAGACCTTGCGTGGCGGCTCCAAAAGCGCCACCATCAATCCACCAGCGCCGCCGGTACTTCCGCCCACGCCAACGTCCGAGCCTTATGCCGACATCTTCGGCTTTCTGAGCGCATTAATTGCCCGCATCAAAAAACACAAAAACTACACAGAGTCTATCGGCAAAGCCCTAAAGATTATCGCCACGCAAAGCCCAGGCATTGATTTTGCTTCGCTGCAACCGGCATTATCGGTTGATTTTCAGGGCGGTCATCCGGTGCTGCATTGGAAAAACAACAGCACAGACGCGATAGAACTGGAAGCCGATCACGGCACCGGCACTTTTAGCCTGATGACCATCCAGCAAACTCCCGGCTACCAGGATAATACTCCGCTCCCACCCTCTGGAACCGCTGTGCTCTGGAAATATCGCGCCATCTACCGTATTCGCGATGCACAAATAGGACATTGGAGCCAAGTGTTGGAAGTTGGGGTTAAGGGCTGATAAAATTGACGGATACCCACTAATAACTGCTAATAACTGGGGTCATAATAACTGGGGTCAGAGTAAAAAATCCTATTGACCCTTTAAAATAGTGGGTACTCTGTAATGTATTGGGATGTGTTAGAGGTTAAATATATTGCTGGGCGTGAGTTGGCTATTCGCTTTGCCGATGGTCTTTCGGGTATCTTACGTATTGATCGTTCTTTTTGTACAGGTGTTTTTGAACCTTTGCAAAACGATGACGTGGTAAGTTGTGTTGAAGTTAATAATGGTGTATTAGTTTGGCCAAATGGATTGGATTTAGCGCCAGATACTATGTACTATGAAATCAAACGTAATCCTTATCGACGTTATGAACTGAAACGTAACCCCTAAAGGAAACAATGGGGTCAAACTCTAATGCTGCTACCTTAAATTATAATTAATTTAATAATCAACAGGTTGCATGTTAAAAGCATGCGAAATGTGATCTTTTTAAAGCGACCAATATACGAAAAATCAATAAGTTAAATAGAAATAGAATTGCAATCGGTTCTTCTCAACACTTTTTGACTTTTATTTTTCCCCTTATTTAAATCGCAATACATTGATTATTATCGTAAATATTTTTAAGGTAGCAGTATTAGGGTCAGACTCGATTGATTGTTGGATTTTAGCAATAGAGGCGCTACTTAGTAGTTGATTTTATACGCTAAAGTGTGTATAAATAGAAAGCATAGATACCTAATTTGCAAAGCTAATAGCCAAAACTACCAAACCTTTACAGCGATGGGATAGGGAAGGTATTTTAACAGCTCACAGAACGCCCACAAACCGGCGATTCTATACGCATGACCAACTTTCTGAGATTATGGGTGTTAAAGTTGATAAGCGGATAGCCGTCAGCTATTGCCGTGTGTCCAGCCCTGGACAAAAAGACGATTTACTGT
>JBAXTQ010000402.1:0-2124 GCA_037130115.1 Methylococcaceae bacterium | reverse complement strand
GTGTTCTTCGTGTCTTCGTGGTGAAATGTCTTAAGATACACACATCAACTTAAAGCCGCGTAGGGTGCGCATCGCGCACAACAGCCATACCAGAGAAAGAAACCTAATAGGCTACGGGTAGAAAACAATAATAGATTGTGGTGCAAATAAAACCGATTAGTGGATGCGGTTTTAGGTGCGCGATGCGCACCCTACCACTTGAAGATTTAGAAATTTTTATCCGTGTCTATCAGTAAAATCCGTGTTATCTGTGTGCTATTTTTTAACGGTCACTCAAAGTACGATTCAATGATCAACCCCTGCTTCAGCAAAGGTGGACATTTGATTCAAAAATATGACCGCTGATTGCAGTAATGGATAGGCGAGTGCAATGCCGGAGCCTTCGCCCAAACGTAAGTCCAGATTCAACAAGGGCTTGGCGTTAAATTGATTCAACAACGCTTGATGTCCCTGTTCGTTGGAAACATGACAAAATACACAATAATCGAGCACTTGAGGGTGCAGTTTATAGGCGACCAAAAGCGCTGTACCGGCTATAAAGCCATCCACCATAATTAACATGCCGGACTCGGCCGCTTTAAGATACGCACCGACCATCATGGCAATTTCAAAGCCGCCAAACGTGGCCAGCACGTCTAAAGGCTGTGTTGTTTCTTTGTGCTGATTGAGTGCTTGCTGCAATACGGCTAATTTATTTTGTAACTGTTCATCATTTAAACCGGTGCCACGGCCAACGCATTGTGCCAACGGGAGTGCGGTTAAACAGTGCATCAGTAAAGCTGCCGACGACGTATTGCCGATGCCCATTTCACCAAAGCCGATGCAATTACAGCCGTCATTAACTTGCTGTAAGATCTGTTTTGCGCCGGCGTGTATGGCTTGATTGCAAACCTCCATGCTCATGGCCGGAGCGGTTAAAAAGTTAAGCGTTCCTTTAGCTATTTTTGCATCAATCAGCTTGGGATGACTCTCTAAATCAGCATTGACTCCGGCATCAACAATCAGCAATTCCAGTTGGTGTTGCTTGGCAAGAACGCTTATTGCAGCGCCTCCAGATAAAAAGTTGGCGACCATTTGCGCGGTAACGGTTTGCGGATAGGCGCTGACGCCCGATTCAACAATGCCATGGTCACCGGCAAAAATCATGATACAAGGCTTGTTTAGGCTGGGTGTCAGGGTGTTTTGGCATAATCCTATTTGTAAGGCTAACGCTTCCAGTTGGCCTAAGGCACCCAATGGTTTGGTTTTATGGTCTATTTTAGTTTGTAACAATAAGCTAAGGGTTTCAGAGCGGGGGGCAATAACAAAATCTAGGGGCACGGCGTATTCCAGGTGTTTTCAAATAACAAGGTATTAAGGTTCTTACGATCTTCCCAGTGTTGCTGTTCCAGCATCGGTTTGTCATAAAATTGTTCGACGTGACCCAAGCATAAAATGGCGATGGGTCGACTGTCTTCAGGCATGTTCAATAAGTTTTTTAAGGCTTCCGGCTCAAACATGGACACCCAGCCTAAACCCAAACCTTCTGCGCGTGCCGCCAGCCACATATTTTGTATGGCGCAGGACAACGATGCCAAATCCATTTCCGGCAACGTGCGACGACCAAAAATGTATTGCTCACGTTGCCCGCAAAGTGCGGCAACCCATATCACCGGGCATTCCATGATACCTTCCACTTTTAGCTTCATAAATTCGTCTTCACGCTCATTTAAAGCTTGGGCAGTACGGAGGCGTTCCTGCTCAACCAAACCATGAATAGACTGGCGCAAGTCCGGGCAACTGATACGAATAAATCGCCACGGCTGCATAAAACCGACACTAGGCGCATGATGGGCGGCATCCAGCAAGCGGGTTAAAATTTCGGGAGCAATGGGGTCGGATAAAAAATGGCGCATATCACGGCGCTCATAAATAGCCCGATAGACGGCGGCACACTCTGCATCAGAGAAACGGTTTTTGGTCATGTTTTAGAATCGTTTAAAATAAAGGACGGGTAGAATGCAGACCGTTGCTGTAGCCTCATACAGATAATATCCAATGCCGTTAAGTTAAGTGCCTCTTGGCAAGATAAACCGTTCGCTGAGCGGAGTCGAAGCGAGTTGTCCGCTTCGACTCCGCTCAGCG
>JBAXTQ010000401.1:0-2136 GCA_037130115.1 Methylococcaceae bacterium | reverse complement strand
GGCGCCGATATTGAACAGGTACGCAAGGGTATCGGCAGCGATCCACGCATCGGCTACGACTTCCTCTATGCGGGTGCCGGCTACGGCGGCTCGTGTTTCCCGAAAGACGTCCGCGCACTCATCAATTCAGCCCGTGATGATGTTGGTATCGAGTTGCAGGTGCTGACAGCGGTCGATGCGGCCAACCAGAAGCAAAAGCATGTTGTGGGTGACAAAGTGAAGGCACGCTTTGGCGCCGAGCTCACCGGCAAGCATTTTGCATTGTGGGGTCTGGCCTTCAAAGCCAATACGGACGATATGCGCGAAGCCAGCAGTCAAACCTTGATCAACGATCTGCTGGCGGCGGGGGCAACGATAACGGCCTACGACCCGGTTGCCATGGCACAAGCCAGAAGTGTCTATCCCGATGCACACGGCTTGAGCTACGCCGCCTCGTCGATGGAAGCGCTGCAGCAGGCCGACGCATTGCTGATCGTGACCGAATGGAAGGAATTCAAAAGCCCTGACTTTCCCGCGATCATGGCGGCGCTGAAGCACCCTGTCGTCTTTGATGGCCGAAACCTGTACGACCCGCACTTGATCCGTGCAATGGGTTTCGAATATTTCGCCATCGGGCGCTAATCCGTGTCAATTCCAAGGAGACCTTACCCATGTCGGCATTTTTCGAACAACTGGCCATCCAGCGCCGGGACGACCACCGCTACTATCACCACAGCCGCGTCAACCAGACCCTGCATCTGATCAGTGCAGTGAGCTTTTTGGTGGCCTATGTATTTCTGTTCATCCAGCCTGCCGTCGCGGCTCTGATCGGTTGGTTGATTTCCATGACCACGCGCCAGTCAGGCCACTTCTTTTTTGAGCCGCGTGGCTACGATCAGGTCAATCAGGTCAGCCACGAATACAAGGAGGAAATCAAAGTGGGTTATAACCTGCGTCGAAAAGTCGTGTTGCTGTCGATCTGGGCTGCTTCACCGCTGCTGCTGCTGCTTGATCCGAGCCTGCTGGGTCTGTTGGCGATCGACACCAGCATGACTGGCTTCATCCATCACACCGGTCTGATCTGGTTGGCCAACCAGATCAGACCGGTGTGATGGATGAAGCCAGTCATGCTGGTGTCGATCGCCAACAGACCCAGCAGGCTCGGATCAAGCAGCAGCAGCAGCGGTGAAGCAGCCCAGATCGACAGCAACACGACTTTTCGACGCAGGTTATAACCCACTTTGATTTCCTCCTTGTATTCGTGGCTGACCTGATTGACCTGATCGTAGCCACGCGGCTCAAAAAAGAAGTGGCCTGACTGGCGCGTGGTCATGGAAATCAACCAACCGATCAGAGCCGCGACGGCAGGCTGGATGAACAGAAATACATAGGCCACCAAAAAGCTCACTGCACTGATCAGATGCAGGGTCTGGTTGACGCGGCTGTGGTGATAGTAGCGGTGGTCGTCCCGGCGCTGGATGGCCAGTTGTTCGAAAAATGCCGACATGGGTAAGGTCTCCTTGGAATTGACACGGATTAGCGCCCGATGGCGAAATATTCGAAACCCATTGCACGGATCAAGTGCGGGTCGTACAGGTTTCGGCCATCAAAGACGACAGGGTGCTTCAGCGCCGCCATGATCGCGGGAAAGTCAGGGCTTTTGAATTCCTTCCATTCGGTCACGATCAGCAATGCGTCGGCCTGCTGCAGCGCTTCCATCGACGAGGCGGCGTAGCTCAAGCCGTGTGCATCGGGATAGACACTTCTGGCTTGTGCCATGGCAACCGGGTCGTAGGCCGTTATCGTTGCCCCCGCCGCCAGCAGATCGTTGATCAAGGTTTGACTGCTGGCTTCGCGCATATCGTCCGTATTGGCTTTGAAGGCCAGACCCCACAATGCAAAATGCTTGCCGGTGAGCTCGGCGCCAAAGCGTGCCTTCACTTTGTCACCCACAACATGCTTTTGCTTCTGGTTGGCCGCATCGACCGCTGTCAGCACCTGCAACTCGATACCAACATCATCACGGGCTGAATTGATGAGTGCGCGGACGTCTTTCGGGAAACACGAGCCGCCGTAGCCGGCACCCGCATAGAGGAAGTCGTAGCCGATGCGTGGATCGCTGCCGATACCCTTGCGTACCTGTTCAATATCGGCGCC
>JBAXTQ010000400.1:0-2144 GCA_037130115.1 Methylococcaceae bacterium | reverse complement strand
GTATAAATGCCGCCGCGTACATTAAATTCAGCACGAATACGCATAAAATTAGGCGCTATGGCTTTTACAATATCGTTGAGAATTTCATTGGTAATGGCTTCATGAAATGCGCCTTGCTCACGGAATGACCACATGTAGAGTTTAAGGCCTTTTAATTCGACGCAAAGCGCGGCGGGCACATATTCAATTTGGATGGTTGCAAAATCAGGTTGTCCTGTTTTTGGGCAAAGGCAAGTGAATTCGGGAATGTCAATGCGTATGGTATAGTCGCGTTCTGGTTGTGGATTAGGGAAAGTTTCCAGGTCTTTAGTGGGTTGTGTCGTTGTCATCGTAGTCATTGGCTATGTTAAAGTAGCTGCCAAGATTAACATTATTTTTGGGGTCTGAAAAATTACATCTTAAATAATTAAAAATTTTACCCGTTTTAAAACAGCACACGCTATGTTTTACTAAATATACGCCGTATCAATATGGCCGAATTTAATGGCCAGGCGGGTTAATTGAACGTCATTTTTTATGTTAAGTTTATCGTAAAGACGATAGCGATAAGTATTAACGGTCTTGTCGCTCAATATCAGCATTTGGGACATTTCCTTAATGGATTTGCCTTGAAGAATTAACGTCACCACTTCGGCTTCCCGACGGGAAAGTTTTGAAAACGGCGAGTCATGATAGCCAGGCAGACCTTGAGTCGTCAGGTTATTGGCAACATCTGCGCTCAGGTAGCGATCGCCGGCCATCACTTTACGAATGGCATTAAGCATCTCGTCAACGGGTGATTCTTTTGAAACAAAGCCTAATACGCCAAGTTTGAGTAATTGCGGGGGAATGGGGCCGTTGTTATTTACAAATAAGGAAATTATTTTTACATCAGGATTATCCTGCAAAATTTTACGACAAGCTTCTATGTCGCCGATACCTGGAATATTAACCCCCATCAACACAACATCGACAGGCCGCGTCGCCATTGCATCAATCGCTTCTTCACCTGATTTTGCAACACCGGCAACGGTAATATCTTCAGCATCATTCAGCAATGCTTCGATACCGGTACGGACAAATTCATGAGCATCAACAAGCAGTACATTTATCATAATTCTTTGCTATTGGTTAGTTATAAAGTCATGGTTTAAGCATAGCGTATTATTTATTATAATAATACGCCATGTAGTCTATATTATTGATTATAAGTATTATGTCGTTTTTAGCACCCGGTGGCTGTCTGTCGGAATTGAGATGCTCGCTGCCACTTGATGCCTATGACGGCTCCTTGGGTGGTTCATCAAGAAATTTCCGGTAATTAATGGACACCTTTAGACCGGCAAAGCGTCCACTCATTCGGGTTAGTTCTTGGGTCTTCTTGTCAAAGCTGACCATGACCTCGCTTAATGCACGATCTTCATAACCTTTTTCTATATGATGGGTTTCCAGTAGAAAATGGTAGACATACACTTCTATATCGCCTTCATCTTTAATTTCCAAAGGCTCCCCTAATTGAGCGACAACAGCTGTTTTTTTGGGTAAATCTTCTTTAATTTTGTCTATTAACTGACTGTTGGCCCGCAGTTGTTGTTTTTCCGTATCAATTTCAGCTCCCCCCAATGAACGTAAAGAAACTTCCAAAAATTTTGGCGGGGCAATTTGCAAAAACAACGATGAAAACGACCAGGCAATTATTCTCCCTTCTTTATTAAAATTTAAATTGGAATAAAATTTTATTTCCGGAACAATTATTTTATTGTTGCCATCAACCTTGCGAAACCAGTAACGCCAAAGTCTACCGTCCAGAGTAGGAATATCCTCGCTGGGATACAACCTGGATAAAGAAACAAAATCTTTGCTGTATAAAATAGGTTCTTTAAACTGAAGGGTAAACTCATCAGTGCTAACCGTCTTAAAATAACGATCAAACTCACTCATCTGTAAATAGGTCTGGTAAGCCCTTATCCAGTAAATACAACCCGATAACGAACCTGCCATTATGAGCAGACAAAGAATACGAAAAAAACGTTTAATGGTTCCTGCTTTCATTTTATGCCTTGGCTATTATTAATTTTGATAAGCTAATGTTATCAATAACAGCTTGCCGACATTTAATCTTTCACCTAAAAATAGCTGAAATAGTTAAGATATTTAAAGCATAG
>JBAXTQ010000040.1:0-21613 GCA_037130115.1 Methylococcaceae bacterium | reverse complement strand
ATGTAAAAATCTATTTTATCAGATTTGCGCTGGGGAAGTCGGACAGACTCCTAGATCGTAAAATAATGATTTTGGCTGGCACACGAACCCTAGCCAAATTAATATCATTATTTTTTTTCTTTGAAAAATAAATGGATGCCGTTGTTTGCCCGCCATTCACAATCTGCATTCCCTTGAGCCAGAGGATCCCTAGACTACCATCTGTGGTTTTGCCTAGGTGAGCCTCATCCGCCACAACAACAATCCCGTTGTTATATGCCATAAATTTTTCAGGATCATTACGAAGCGTATTCAGAATACCTTTATTAACTTTGCCTTTTTGACTAAGAAAAGATCTAACATTTGCCTCCAGCAAGCGAGCACCATACTTTTCATATAAAAAACGTAAAGCATCCCCCGGGATAACAGTTAGCGCATAATCATAATCAGTCATTTCTCCAGGTACGTAGACGCATGGCAAAGCCCCCCCAGATACTTCGTTAAAATTTATAACCAGTTCATCGCGAGGTTTCCCTTCTGACCAATGCCTATAAAGTCGTTCGATATCCATAACCTCCAGTATTACTGTTTTTCCTTTTTCCTCGCGAGATTTAAATCTTTTTGCCTTAGACTGCCTATCGGTTAGAACATAAATTCGGATTTGATCCAGTTTTTCATAACCCTCCTTTATGATGAACGCCAACTCATAAGCATCACTGGATTTATCCATTGTTGAAAGCAGTTTTCCATTAACACAATTTGTGAGAAAGCGAGAGCATTGTTCAGCTGCATTTTTAGTTTCCGAATCTGGTATAGATACTAAATCATCAGAGCCTGCATAGATGCAGACAAAAAGATCAAGTTGATCTGCTTCCTCTGAAAATGCATATCCACTTAAACGTAAATTGGCATTTTTCAATTTTGCTGTGTAATGACATATTTGATAATCCGGAAATGTCATGCCGATATCTGCCATATGCTGCATTACTATCTCGGAAAAAACTGATTCATGGTAGATCGATGCGCCATCGGAGACCGTTAACCGTTCACCAATTTCAGCCTTTACATCTGCCTGAGTTTGCAGGAGAAATTCATTTAATTCCATAATTATATTGCCTTAAGCTGGTAAAGTACTTCAAGAAAATCAACGTCAAACCCTGCTATCATATCTAAGTCGAGTTCATATTTAACCTTTCTAATTTCAATTTTTATATCTGCACAGGTTATGCGTGGAAAATCATTAAAAACATGCATTACCCTTTTTTCAGATGAAAGAAATCGTCGACTATAATGATTGGATTTGTCTTCTATAAAGCCGACATTAAGAAGTGCGCTGTTAAACATTGCAAGTGCTTCAGGAGTTTTACTCAGGATGTTACGCAGATTATTAATTTGTTCAGGTAAGGTGATTCCGGATGTATTCAAAGCAAGGCGGATACCAGCAAGAAAAAGCGGCTGGACTAATGCATCATCCAGTTGTTCAAGAGAATTTATTTGCGCTTTAAATCCAATAGATGACAAGGTGGTTTTGACTTCGACTGCACCATTGCCAAATTTAAAATCATGTACTCCATCGAAAGGCCCTTCCCATCCATTAATAGCTGTTGTTGCAGGTAATCCAAAGGTCAAAACTTCTCGAAGAAATTCAAGTTCGCCAAACAACCCTACTTCTTTTTCTGGCGAAAGAAAACCATCCTTTCCATGATGCATAAAACTCTGCCAAGCTCGTATTCTTGTAAGAAAGACATGAAAAAGTCCGTCATCATTTAGATGCTTCAGTTCATTCAGTGTAAGGATAATATCTTCCGCCATTGTGACGAAAAGATCGAGGCTACCAGCATATTGTCGACAGAGAGCTATCCAGACATAAGAGCAATCAAGTCCTTCTCTTGGCTCCGCCTTGGAAACCTGAAATCCATGCCCTTGAGGAAGCTGATCTGTAGGTGGTATTCTAACAGCACGAAAACCAAAAAGGAGCGCTTCTTCATTGCCCGGGAAGTGCCGTCCAGCTAGGACTCGGCAGGGCGTTTCCGTTGAAACAGCAATTGTACTCCAACCGTTTTCTTTTGCTTGGCTTCCAAGTGCACGCCAAGTGACCAGAAGCTCCTCTTTTTTATTCTGCAGGGCCATATTCCTGCTCCCAAAGAGTATTATTTACTTTGTATTCCACCTTAGTGCCTGAGTTACTGCCGGGGAAACTAATGCCAAATCCTACTACGGGAGGTAAGTCAATTGTGATACCTAAACCCGCCATAGATATATCTAATAAAGAAATGATTAATAACCCTCTTTCAGGATGGGCCTGCGTTCCAACAGAGCCGAATCCTCGAATTCTTCGGATGGAAGGGCCGTTTGGTACTGTTGGATTTTTTTTAGCTTCCCCATTTTTAAGTCTACCAGGATCGGCATGCCATATTTCCTGTGTTAACTTTAATGCAGCATTCCAAGCAGTTTCGTTAAGATCAATACTTTCATCTTG
Source organism: Methylococcaceae bacterium (assembly GCA_037130115.1). Classification (GTDB taxonomy): domain Bacteria; phylum Pseudomonadota; class Gammaproteobacteria; order Methylococcales; family Methylomonadaceae; genus Methylobacter_C. The sequence goes on along the minus strand of JBAXTQ010000040.1, from coordinate 19,155 downwards.
TGATTGCAGCAGACGCCCTATGGCATAGCGATCAGTAAGTTTTGCGTTTCCACTACGTTTCATCAGTTTGACATCTATTCCACCAACCTGTTTTTTATTTTCCGAACTACCTCCTGTTACAGCTACCATCCAATGCGTTAATTCCCCAGTATTCGACATTTTCCTAATAAAATCTGCCAGCAATTGACTATCAACTTTCAATGCTTCATGATGTGTTTTATAGTTTTCAAGGAATGAAATTACACGCTCTGCAGGAACTCCTTGCCAAGAGGCTCCGCCTATCCATCTATCAACTGTGTCGTTGCGCTTCTGTTCTGGGATAGGCTCAGCAGGGCCCAATGTTTTTATAAGAGCATCAAAGGCTGATAAGTTTTTTTGAAGATTTTCCCTGTCTCGAAATAAGGAAACAGTTTCTACAACCTGTCCACTAAAGGAAAGATAAAGATTACGTGCAGTACGCATTTTCATTCTGGATGTAACCATTAGTACAGAATGAGATCTTACTTTAAGCCCATAATCTTTTGGTGTTCCGCCACTACTGGTCATTAAATCAAACTCTTCGCGTAATTCTTCAGAAGCATCGGCAATGTGGCCAAACCATTCAATTAACTCCTCTGAAGTATATAGCCTACAAAGATCAATGTAACCAGGCCGATAACCAAACCAACGCCCCATTTGCATCAATGTATCGTACATTCTTGATGCTCTGAGGAAATAGCTTACGCATAGGCCTTCAAGAGTCAATCCACGAGCCAGTTTGTCACCGCCAATTGCAATTACTTTTAATCCAGAAGGGTTAGTTTTGTAGTCGAGTACATCCTTAGCTGTGCCGTTAATCATTTTTACCTGTATTTCGGCAATAACATCACATAAAACAGATTTAATTTGTTCCCAAGATTCAATTTCACTAGATCGACAAAAATCCACTTGGAATTTAGCTGTTTCGATTGATGTGGGCAAAAAATCCTTTAACCATAGTTCCTTTAGTTGTTCGAGAATTACTTCTTCGTCAATGTGGCGTAATAATCTCTGACGCACATGTAGAATATAATTTTCGACTTGATCATAAACTTCCTTTTGAACTGAAGTAAATCGAGTGACATGAATGAGCATTGAGCTATGCTGCTCGCCCTGATTCCTTGTTTTTCTTGCGGCACAGGCAAGAATGTAGGCATTTAAAGCTTGAATAAGAGAGGGTGGAATATTATGCTCATTATTATAAGTAGGTTTATGTCCGTTTTTATGTCCGATTGGCATCCAGCCAAGTTTAGTGTATTCGTTATAATAATCGTCAACTGTTCTAACTAGTGGTAAGCCATTGCGGTTTTCGCCATCAATTAATCCAAAAACTTTTGATGGACCTATATATGTAGAAGGAGCGCCAAGATTTATGATAAATGCGGATGGGAAAAGGTCAGGGCCAGCTTCGGAAGTTTCTCCACGTTCATGGATAAAAATATTTGCGAATGGAGTGGCGGTATAGCCGACATAGGCGCTTCGAGAGAAAGTGTGAATAATCTTACGTATCAAAAGATTAATTGCTGTTGGCTGATGTTCAGGATCCGGATTACCATCTTCGCCGAATAACTGTTCGCCTGTATCAACAGATGCATTATCAGCCTCATCATCAATAATAAGCAACGGAAGGTGAGTGATGATCTTTCTTCCGGTTTCCGGATCCTGAGTGTTACTAACATGATTAAGTAACCATTGGTAAAGCCCGTTAAGAACACTTTTATTTTTTTTGACTACAAATAAACATGGGCGTTCTTCAGGTGAAATGCCTAAATTTTTTGCTATTTTTCTGTTAAAATCACCGTTGTCCGCTTGGTGGGTTGCATAATGAGGTCTAATCAATGGATCCTTATCAATTTTGCCAACACCAATAAGTCGAATTTCTTCAGCAACCGGATTTGTTTCATAGCCAAGGAAACCTTCATCAAGCCGCATCTGAGTTTGTGATCGAAGATTCTTATGCATCCCAGCCAAAACAATAATAATTTTGTAGCCTGCATCAGCAGCCTTGCAGATTAAACCAGTATAATTTCCAGTTTTTCCGGACTGAACATGGCCAACAACTAGGCCGCGCCTATCCCATGCGCCACTTCGCTTAGGATCCTCTAGTAACTCTAAAATGGAGTCAGTAGTTTTATCTAGGCTTTCCACAGCATTCCATGGAAGACTTTGTTCCTGCCACTCACGATATCGCTGCCAGTAACGCCTATTGATCTTGCGCTCAGCAGTAAGCCAAGGTTCATGACCTATATTATTGACTAGAGATGTATTATGACCCATCCAGACACTGAAGCGACGCACTAATTCTTCTATTACATAATTTCTATCTAGATCAATACCCCATTCCTTATCTAGCATTAAAACACGATCTATCATTTCATCAATAACAGAAGGTGTGATTTCTGTTTCTTCACCTATACCAATGAGTAGCTCTTGAACAAATTTTATTACTGTCCATTTGTTTTTCTCAATCACATTTAAAGTACTCATTTTTTTTCATCTTCATATAAATGATCCGGCAAGCCTGCAACTAAGTCCGGGTAATTATGAAAAGGCTCACAGCCAAGCAGTTGTTTTCTTGCGTTTTCTGGAGAAGAACCTTTGCGCAAAACAAGATTTCGATACATCACCTCCAAAATTTTAATCACCTCGGCAGATGGTTCCCCTAAGAAGTCAGTGCGAGGCGTTTCTTTATTTTCTGCTGTATCGATCCATATACGCTGTACAGGTATTGTCTCTTCAATAATCCGAAACATAGCATTTATTTGAGGAAGTAGATTGCCGGCATCTTCAATCACAGATTTGACTGCGGGATGTTCTAAATCTATACGATAACGAACACCACCAGAATAGTTTTCGGTTTTCCATACAGCAAGCACAGGATCTCCTCGCGGACCTGTCGAAAGCTTTCCTCTGTGAGCGAAAACTCTACGAGCCTTACGGCGAGTATCTTCGGCATACTTGGTAAGCCAAGAGCGAATATTGATTGGGGGGCGTGCAACCGATTTTCGTATGTCAATTTTCCAGTCAACATCTGCTGAATTTGAAATATCCAGACGAATTCTTGCAAGTCGATGGGCTTCATCTCGAAGCCATGCTCGTCCCTGTCCTAAACCTAACCATGTGCCAGCAATCAACAGTCGTTTATTTCGATAAACATAGAACCCCTGTTGCGCAGTCCAACCCCCTGGACCAGCGGCAGATTGAAACTCAGCATCTGTTAGCCTATCTTTGTGTGGCAATACATGACATTCAATTACTACGCCATTGACAGATGAAAAACGTACTTCTGGTGAATTCCAAGGTTTAGAAGGATGACCAATAAGAAATGGATCCCATGGATTTACTGCTTTATTGTTGATGAATATTTTTAATCCAGTTCTTTTGTTGTCTTCAAGAAGACGGTGAAAAACCATTGCCAAATGTTGCTCAACTTTATCAATCAAATCCAGAAAATCTTGTTCGCCGAATCCTGGTGTAATTATTCGATCAAGTATTTCCCAAAGAACAAGACTTCCAGAGTCATAACTATTAAGAGATGTTAATAGATTCTCAGACTCTTTATGAGCACCTTCAAGAAGATACCAGCCATCATCACTGCTGGTAGCTATAAAATCCAGATCCCATCGTAAGCAATTCATATCACCATTCTTTCGACTGGCTACTGTTAGTCGCCGACATTGGGAGAAGGAAGCTGTTTTAAGTCCAAGACCAAAACGACCAAGATCTGTAGGCTCTCGATTCTCTAAAGGGTTTATTTCTCCAAGGCGCATTCCTTTATCTAACTCGCGTTCGGTCATACCATTACCATTATCAAGTATGGAAATAATACTTTTGGTGCCAAGCCATATAAAGGTTATATCAACTTTGTTGGCATTCGCTGTGATGCAGTTATCAATAATGTCGGCAAGAGCTGTTGCCGTTGTATAACCAAGTCCACGTAAGGATTCAATCATCGCACTGGCTTTGGGTGGGGCATGCCTTGATAAGTTAGTAGTCATTGCTGGATTCCTAGTCTTTATTCAATTTACTTGTTACAGTAAATTACTTCAGTTGATCTGCTCTACTGGGGAGACGTAATTTGTCTAAGGCTTTTGCTTCAATCTGTCTAATTCGCTCCCGCGTAAGTTTGAATCGACTCCCAATCTCATCAAGCGTAAGCTCTTCAGATTTGGCATTCAATCCAAATCTCAGCCTAATAACGTTAGCTTCTTTGGATTTTAATGTTTCTAATACATTATCTAGCGCTTTCCGTACTGAATCCTGTATTAAAATCTCTTCTGGATTTAATGAAGGATCAATTAATTCATCTATTAAATTAGCGCTACTTTGTTCGTAATATTGCTCGAATGACAAAATTTCAACAGTGGCTTTAATTGCTTTTTTCACTGTGTCTTCTGATATTTGAGATTCAAAAGCAATCTCTGCAATTTTCGCAATTTGTCCTGATTTTAATTCCAGTTCGTTTCGGATTCTGTCTACTTTATTGATGGTTTCTACCATATGTACTGGAACTCGAATAAGGCGCACTTGATCTGCAATAGCTCTTGTAATAGATTGTTTTATCCACCAAGTTGCATAAGTAGAAAATTTATATCCTAAGCGGTAATCGAATTTTTCAACTGCTTTTATTAAGCCGATATTTCCTTCCTGAATAAGATCAGAAAGTGGAAGTTCTGATCGAACATATTTGATTGCGATGGAATATACCAGTCTCAAATTTGCTTTAATCATTCGAGATCTTATCTTAATTATTGTTGATGAGGCAGATGTGATTTTCACTTGAGAGTCTGTATCAGCATTATTAAGAGACATTTTTCTTAGTAGCTCATCAATAAAAGGCTGAGACAAAGAAAGAGTATTCAAATTCTCAAGAATTGAGGCGTTAAGACCTGAAGATAGTCGCTGGATATTTTTCCGCAAGTTACTGATTTGTAAATGTAACTGTGCTGGCAATTCTTGGTTAGTAGGTTCTTCATCATTTACATTTACACTTTCAGTTTCATCGTCAAATAGTTCTATCTCTTGGCTATCAGTATTTTCATGATTATTTTTTTCGAAATTAGATATTCCTTCCTTGGTAATTAGAGCGCTTATTGGTAACTCCCCATTCTCAATAGCACATGCCGTCAAAAATAATTCATTAATAGCAAATGGAGACTGTGCAATGGCTTGATTAATCTCAAAGCGAGCTTCAGCCATATTTTTGCCAAGAAAAACCTCATCTTCTTTCGACAACAAATTTTCGGCACCCATTTCTTTCATGTATGGAATCAAGGAATTATCATTTTGTCTCAACTGTTGATACAAAAATAAATTAGCTTCCTCAATTGAAGGTTCGTCTGTATCCAAAGAAAGTAAATTTGTACTAAAATTTGGGTCATTTTCTTGATCGTCATCAACGACAACACCGATATCACGCAAGATGCACAAGAAATGTCTTAAGAATTCGCCATCGTATTCTGTATCACTACCCAGAACAATCTCATTTAACTTATCATATTTAATTAAATTTGGCTTGCTCTTACGCCCTGATTTTCCAAGATATCGCAGATGTTCTGTAACATTATCTTCCAATGCATGAAGCAAATCATATTCTGCGCTAATATTTAGAACTATATCAAATGGTACGAAGCCGTTACTTTCTATATAGGCAAGTATGGAGTATATGGATAAGCCCAGATTGTCGTTCAATACATCTGTACGACGATATCTTTTATGCGCATCAGGTAAATTAAAATCGGCATCCAACCAGTCACTATCGTTATCAATAGGCTTGTGTTTCGAGATTACATCCTGTATCTGAGAAAGAATTCTTAAACACCCTTTATCTTGCGGAGGAGGTGGTGAATCTATCTCTTCTTCCCAAATCGATAAGTCCATTTTCATATAGTCGTCCTCAAAACTATTTGATAGTTCATCTTTTTTTTGATCAGTTGAATTAATTAATTGGATCGGGAACCACTTTACTAAATAGGCAATAACATCATAATGATCATATTCATTGGCTATGTCAAAAGCACTTTTGCCTTCATTATCTTGTATTAAAGGATCAGCACCCGAATTAATAAGTTTTTCACAGATATCGATATAACCTTTTAATGCGGCGAGCATAAGTAATGTTCGCCCCTTTTCATCTCGCGTATTTAAATCATAGCCTCTTTCTATATATGATTGAACTGCCTCGGTAGATCCTTGTAAAACTGCAACTCTAAGCAGATTATTTATTGGACGCCTTAACAATTGGTTAACATTACGCTCATTCAAACTTTTAACTCCTTGACTATTTGCGAGCATAAAGATGGACTAGGAAAAATTCTCATGACGACCAAATGAGGCTTTTTTAGGATTAAAATATTTAAGTGAATTTTCCATGCCGCAAAAAATAATTTATGTAAGTTATGCAATAATTGCCCGATTATAACCAAGCATGTATGAGCCAATTTTGTTGGATTCTACCATCAATCCCATACAAATTTCCTGATAAATTCATATTTGCCATTTTTTTAAAAAAAATAGCAAAGTTTTGCCCTCATTAGGCAGTGTAAATAAATAACTGATACATCTTTTATTGGCTCGATTTGATGGCATAGTTCCAGTCTTTGCCATGGAACTTGGCTCAGCTAATATCGATATACAAGTATCTGAGGTCATATTGCCAATCAAAGTCACAATTACTTCGTGACAGCCCAAAGGGCTTCCTCACATTTATAAAGATGTATCAGTTATTTATTTACAGTGACTTAGCTGACCGTTAGCAAATTAAACGTAGCTTTTTACTCTTTCAGGCAAACAGGCAATCCATAAGTAAGTAATCGTTCAAAAGTCTTTTAACAATGACCATCTGTTTTTGCTGGGCTGTAGCGATAAAAATGTTAAAAGACTTATGACTAACTACTTAACGGGTCAAATTCTGTACTATGGGCATCAAATAACTGGGGTTGCGTAAAGTTAAATACCTAATGCTCCAGTATTTTAGAGTCATGCTTAAATAAGCCAAGGTAGGATTAGCGACAGCTTAACCCGATCTACGATACTTCCTTGGAATCGGTACCTTCACTTGCATAGGGAATTGCAGAAGGAAGCAATACGGCTTCGATTTGTTGAAAAAAATGACTCATTATCAATATTCCTTGCTGGTTTAAGACCTCGGCCTTTAGGCCGAAAGGAGCGCCCCGCAATAATACGCGCAAGCGATTATTGCTTTATCGGGCGCGGATTGGGGAGAGGATGCAGACCCCTTCCCAATCTTTGGCTTCATCCCAACGGGATGTTTCCTTATTGCTTATCCGTTGATTGTGTAATGCGTCTGGCTGCTGCCAGATAAGGCAGAAGCGTTTGCAGGAATTTGTAACTTTATTGGTACTGCGAAAAGGTTTGGTTTTTAAAGCCGTCCGGCCGTTGTCTTACGCCATGCAATAGCGTCACACGCTGGTATGGGTTGTTCTTTTGTGCGATCATGATGATTTTTTTTCAGGCTCATGTGCAGGGAACGATTCCTTGATTAATTGCCCGTTGCGTACTACTACGATGGCCGTGTGCGTTTGTGCAGCATAAGCACGCGCTTGTTTTGCTGCACGCAGCAGTGCGGCTTCTACTCCGTGAACATCAACGTCTTTTGCCCGATCTAGCGGTTTTGTGTTCATGATTCGCTCCAGTCTATAAGGGTCGGCGTGTCGCCTGCATTGTCAAAATGCAGCCAAACATCCACTAGCGGTTGATAGATATGTTTGAAATTTTTCAGGCCTGCGTCAAATCTGCGCCGAATAGTTGCCTCGGGGATATTATGACCGCCTTGACGTACCCGTTCAGATACTCGGGCAATGGCGGTATCAGCGTTAGGTAACTGTAAAAAAATGAGTTTGACATGGTAGCCCTTGGCTCGCCATTGCGGGATGGCGCGAGCATAGCCCAAGCCGCTTAATGTGGTTTCAAAAGCAAAACTGTTATCTTTGCCGACATGCCCGGTAATTTCGGACAACATGATGCGTGCTGCTTTAATAGAAACCTGTTCGGGCATAAATGGCGCAATACCTGCGGCAATCAAATCAGCATTAATAAAGATTGGGCAATGAGCTTCGTTGGGCAAGAATTCGCGAGCGAAGGTGGTTTTTCCTGCACCATTAGGCCCTGCGATAATAACGATTTTTTTATTCATTCTTCCATTTATTAAGCAACAAAATGCGTGTGTACTCTTGACTTAATGCCGTCAATATCCAAAGGGGTTACTTCGCCGCTGTTTATCCCTTGTTGAATTTCACTTCTTAATTTTTCAAGGCGCAGATCACGCAACTGATCACGTTCCAAGAGGCGTAAAACTGAAAGACCGTTGTTTTTTGCATATCAGTTTTTCATTATCTGGAGTAAATCAAGCCTTGGTAACACCCGCTTTTTTACGCCTAAAATTTTGGCTAGCCAACAATTTTTTTGCTTATTTTATTTATTTTTCGGCAGAGGTTGCCGGATGTATAAAGTGAATGATAATCGGCAAGCATTGATATTTGTTATCACGAGTGGTACCCCGAAACCGCTGTTTGCTGATTTTACCAAAAACCGAATTTTTCAACTCATTGTTTCAATTGGTCGGGACGAAAGGATTTGAACCTTCGACCCCTTGTCCCCCAGACAAGTGCGCTACCAAGCTGCGCTACGCCCCGACATTGAAATAATTGTTTAATACTGAAAGGATTGTGAACACAACCCCTAACAACCAAGCGCAGATTATACTACACAAACCCGCTATGTGTAAGAGTCTATTTGAGTAATTGTAAAATATCTTCCAGCTCAACAATCATTTGGTGTATTAATTGCTTTGAGCTGTCTACATCTTCTTTGATATTATCACTCGTTAAATGGGCTCTTGCACCACTGATCGTGTAGCCTTGCTCATATAATAACGCTCTTATTTGTCGTATCATCAGCACTTCGTGGCGCTGATAATAACGACGATTACCCCGTCTTTTTACCGGACTGAGGTCAGTAAATTCTTGCTCCCAATAGCGAAGCACATGCGGTTTAACGCCACACAATTCACTGACTTCACCTATGGTGAAATAACGTTTTTCCGGTATGACCGGAAGTTCATTGTTGTTGCTCGGCTCCAACATAAGCTTCTACCCGGGCTTTAAGTTTTTGTCCAGAGCGAAATGTTACCACACGTCTGGCAGTGATGGGAATTTCCTCGCCGGTTTTAGGGTTTCTACCCGGACGACTGGTTTTATCACGTAGTTCAAATTTTCCAAAACCGGAAAGTTTTACCTGCTTGCCTTGCTCCAAAGAACTTTTTATTTCTTCAAAAAAAAGTTCTACCATTTCTTTTGCTTCGCGCTTGTTTAAGCCTAGCTCGTCAAACAGCCTTTCGGCAAAATCTGCTTTTGTTAATGCCATCAATCAATCCCTCAGCTTTGCATTTTTTTCATTGTTCAATAGTGCCAACAGTCTGCCAACGATAGCGTCTATTTCAGAATCTGTTAGTGTTTGTGTATCATCCTGCATAATTAAACTCAAGGCAATACTTTTACTGCCCTCTTCGACACCTTTACCACGGTAAATATCAAAGATAATGACCTCTTGCAAGACTGTCTCTGCACTGCTTTTAATGCAGTTGATTATTTCACTTGCAGTGACGTCTTCTTTAACGATCAAGGCTAAATCACGCCGTACTGACGGGTATTTTGACAGGGCTTTAAAAACCGGAATATGTTTATTAAGCACTAAGTTTTGATCCAGTTCAAATAGAAAAACCGGGGTATCAAACCCTAATTGTTTTTCCAGATTTGGATGCAACATACCCAGCCAGCCTATTTTTTTACCATCCGCCGCGATAATTTCCGCAGTTTGTCCAGGATGCAACGCTGATTGCTGAGCGGATAGATACTGAACTTCGCAACCGGTCAAAGAAAATAGCGCTTGTATATCGGCTTTAATATCAAAAAAATCAACTTTGCGGGATGTATCGCCCCATTGCTCGCTGTAAGCGTCGCCTAAAACCAGACCCGCCAGCATTTTTTGTTGCTGCGTTTCACCGTCTATTTTATTAAAACACAGACCCGATTCAAATAACCGAACTCTGTTTTGTTGACGGTTGGTATTATAAAGCGCCGCTTTCAACAAGCCACACCATAAGGTAGTACGCATGACCGCCAGTTCCGAAGAAATCGGATTTTTTAAGCGGATAACGTCCGTTTCCGGAGCGACTGCTTTTTGAATATCTTCGTCAACAAAGCTGTAAGTAATGGCTTCTTGATAACCCCGATCCACCAGCAAATCTTTAACACGATCAATGTCCAGTACGGCTTCAGTTGCCGTGCTTAATTCTGAACGCATTAACAAGCTGCTGCTGGGCAAGTTGTTATAACCATAAATACGCGCTATTTCTTCAATTAAATCGGCTTCAATAGCAATATCAAAACGAAAACCCGGCGGACTGATTTTCCAGCCGTCGGCTTGTGTTTGGACCGCCATTCCCAAGCGCTGAAAAATATCAATAACGACCTCGTCTGCCAACGCAATACCCAGCGTTTTTTCTATGCGCAGGCGTCTTAACAAGACGGGTTCGCGTTGCGGCAAAGCGGCGGTTGTGGTGACTTCAGTAATGGGGCCTGCACCGCCGCCGGCAATGTCAATAAGCAATTGTGTCGCGCGTTCAATCGCTCTTGTTTGCAGCGTTGCATCAACACCACGCTCAAAACGATGGGATGAATCGGTATGCAATCCAAAGCGGCGTGCTTTGCCCGCTATCGCTTGTGGTGCAAAATAGGCACATTCCAAAAATACCGAGCGGGTTTCATCATTAATGGCAGAATCACTGCCACCCATAATACCGGCAAGCGCCAAGGCTTGTTTATCATCGGCAATAACCAAGGCTTCATTATCAAGCTTAATCACCTGATTATTTAATAAGGCCACACTTTCATCCGCGTTAGCCCGGCGCACGGTGATACCGCCCACAAGCTTTTCCGCATCAAAGACATGCAAGGGCTGCCCAAGCTCCAACATGACGTAATTAGTCACGTCAACCAAAGGCCCCAAGCTTTTTAAGCCTGAACGACGCAAGCGTTCCTGCATCCATAAAGGCGTCACTGCCTTGGCATTGACCTCTTTAATCAAGCGCCCCAAATAACGCGGGCAGGCATCTGTCGCTTCTACCGATACGGTTAAAACGTCTTGATGACTAATGGCTGCGTTGATGACTTGGGTAGGTAACCAGTCCATTTTATTGAGCACAGCAACTTCACGCGCCAAGCCTTCAACACACAAACAATCCGCTCTGTTGGGCGTTAAATCAACTTCTATAATGGCATCATTCAGTGCCAAATAGTCTCGAATATCAACACCTACCGGTGCGTCATCCGCTAATTCCATTAAGCCGTTGGCATCCGTCGCCAGACCCAGTTCTTTTTCTGAACACAACATGCCAAAAGATTCTTCGCCACGCAGTTTTGATTTTTTTATTTTAAACTCACCGGGCAAAACTGCGCCGCACAAAGCCGCCGGGATTTTTAAGCCAACCCTGACATTACTTGCGCCACAAACAATTTGTAAAGGCTCTGCCTCACCGACAGCAACCATACAAACGCGCAGACGATCGGCGTCGGGATGTTGGTGCATGGATATAACTTGACCCACAACAACGCCGCTAAACTTTGCAGCCGCAGGGTTTACAGAATCGATTTCCAGACCTGCCATCGTTAATTGTTCAACCAGTATTTCTGTACTTATTTCCGGATTGACATACGACCTTAACCAGGCTTCACTAATTTGCATGATTCAAATTTTCCTGTGTAACGGCAACTTAATTAAATTGCTCTAAAAATTTAAGATCATTTTCAAAAAACAACCGTAAATCATTAATACCATATCGCAACATTGCGAGGCGCTCTACGCCCATACCAAAAGCAAAACCACTGTAGTGCTCACTATCGATATTAACTGCTTTAAAAACTTCGGGATGAATCATCCCGCAGCCCATAACTTCCAGCCATCCGGTCTGACTACAGACGCGACAGCCTTTGCCGTCACACATAACGCATTCAATATCAACTTCTGCGGAAGGTTCGGTAAAAGGAAAGTATGAGGGTCTAAAACGTACCTGAATGTCTTTTTCAAAAAAAGCACGCAGAAATTCGTAAACCACACCTTTTAAGTCAGCAAAACTAACATCGGTATCGACCAAAAAGCCTTCGACCTGATGAAACATGGGGGTATGCGTAATATCCGAATCACAACGGTAAACACGACCCGGCGCAATAACTTTTAATGGCGGCTTTTCAGATTCCATCGTTCTAATTTGAACGGGGGAGGTATGCGTTCTTAAGACGGTATGCGCGTCAAAATAAAACGTATCGTGCATCGCTCTGGCCGGGTGGGATTCCGGAATATTGAGCGCTTCAAAGTTATGATAATCATCTTCGATTTCAGGCCCTTCTACCACTTTAAAGCCGACACTGGCAAATATTTTGGTAATGCGGCGCAGCGTGGTGGTGACCGGATGCAATCCTGCCACTGATTGGCCACGTCCCGGCAAGCTAACGTCAATACGTTCACTGGCTAAGCGTTGGGATAATGCGATATCTTCCAACTGTGCTTTGCAGGCTTCCAGTTGTTGCTGAAATTGATCTTTGGCTTGATTGATTATTTGGCCGGCAGATCGTCGTTGATCGGGATCAAGACTGCCAAGCTCTTTCATCTGGAGGGTAAATAAGCCCTTTTTGCCAAGGTATTGAACACGAACTTTATCGAGTTCGTTAAGGTCATGTACTGCCGCAAGCTCTTGTAATGCCTGCGCGAGAATCTCTTCAAGGATAGCCGACACTGCACTGCTCGCTTTATAGGTGGGAAAATTTTTAATGGGGTTTCAGGATAAAAATCCTGAACTACCCGTCTCTTAACAAGAAACGGGCAGCATCATAAGATGCCTCAGTAAAGACAGACTGCGTCTTTCTTAAGGCTGACTTTGATTGGCTTTAGCAATTTCTGCTATTTTGCCAAATGATTCAATGTCACGTACTGCGAGGTCGGCTAGAATTTTACGATCTATACCAACGTTGGCTTTTGTCAGGCCATTGATCAAGCGACTGTAAGATATTCCGTACATGCGTGCAGCAGCATTAATACGGACGATCCACAAGGCGCGAAATTGACGTTTTCTTTGTTTGCGATCGCGGTACGCATATTGACCCGCTTTGATTACCGCTTGTTTGGCAACACGATAAACCCGACTCCGGGCACCGTAGTAACCTTTTGCTTGTTTTAAAACTTTCTTGTGTCTTGCTCTGGCTGTTACGCCGCGTTTAACTCTAGGCATTCCTATTCTCCTCTATTAACTGTAAGGCATCATACGTGCAGCCATGCGCACATCTGACGGATGAATAGTTGCGGGCGAGCGTAACTGTCTTTTTCTCTTGGTCGATTTCTTCGTCAAAATATGACGACGATGTGACTGTCCACACTTAAAACCGCCGTTGCCTGTGCGTCTAAAACGCTTGGCAGCACCACGGTTAGTTTTTATCTTTGGCATTTGTTTGCTCCAATAATATAAAATAAAAATCCCTGAGACATAACCCAGCAAGGCAAAATGCATGGCCCTGAAGAATTACCGGCACCATAAAAGATGCCTTTAAGTAGCTTATCCTGTGCTACCAGCGGATGAATCGTTGCAAGGCAACGTTTCACCCATTTTTGTCATTACTCACACGGTGTCGATTGAGAATTTATCGTCTAAATAGATACAAGGTGCCGGTAATGCAGCCGTAAGTATTCAGTCCCCCTCTTTGAAAAAGAGGGGTTAGGGGAGATTTTATTAGATAAATCCCCCTCAATCCCCCTTTTTCAAAGGGGGAGGTGAATACTTACGTTTATTTTTTCTTTTTGGGCGACATAACCATAATCATTTGACGACCTTCCATTTTTGGAAATTGTTCAACGATGGCTATTTCTTCCAAATCTTTTTCGATACGTTTTAACAAGTCCATACCGATTTCCCGATGCGCCATTTCACGCCCACGGTAACGTACGGTAACTTTGGTTTTATCACCGTCATTAAGAAATTTAACCAAACTTCTTAATTTAACCTGGTAATCACCTTCGTCGGTACCGGGTCTGAATTTAATTTCTTTGACCTGGATTTGCTTTTGTTTCTTTTTGGCAATTTGCAGTTTTTTATTAAGCTCAAACTGGTATTTGCCGTAGTTCATTATCTTGCAAACGGGTGGATCCGCGTTTGGCGATATTTCTACTAAATCCAAGTCTGCCGCATAAGCAATCTGTTTGGCCTCATCCAGCGAGATAATACCTAATGCTTCACCCTCAGCACCTGTCACCCTCACCCGTCTTGCAGTGATTGCGTCGTTCAGGCGCGTTTCATCTTTTTTAGCAGCGATACCCTAATCCTCCAAAAATACTATTATTTTCTGTCCGCAATCTCTTGTTTTAACCGTTCGGCAAACTCACTGATTGACAGACTACCTAAATCTTCACCTTTTTGCGTACGTACCGTAATATTTTGATCTTGTAGTTCTTTATCACCAATAATTACAAGATACGGTACCCGTTGCATTGAATGCTCACGAATTTTAAACCCGATCTTCTCATTTCTCAAGTCTATTTTTATTCTAACGCCTTCTTGCTCTAAATATCTCATGATTTGAGACGCATATTCAGCATGACGTTCAGCAATATCCAGCACAACAACTTGGACGGGAGCCAGCCAAACAGGGAAGGTTCCGGCGTATTGCTCGATTAAAATTCCGATAAACCGTTCCAGTGAACCGAGTATGGCTCTATGGAGCATAACAGGGACTTGTTTTGAACCGTCTTCGGCAATATAGGTTGCGCCCAACCGCCCCGGCATGGAAAAATCGACCTGAATGGTGCCGCATTGCCAGACGCGACCAATACAATCTTTTAGCGAAAATTCAATCTTGGGGCCATAAAAGGCACCCTCACCCGGCTGTAAATCCCATTTCAAGCCTTTGTTGTTAAGCGCCAATTCCAGTGCATTCTCGGCTTTGTCCCAGACCGCATCATCACCTACCCTGTTTTCAGGGCGTGTTGATAATTTCATAATGACTTCTTCAAAGCCAAAGTCTTTATAAACCGAAAACAGCATATCAATAAAAGTCGATACTTCATCCTGAATTTGACTTTCCGTACAAAAGATATGCGCATCATCCTGTACAAAATTTCTGACTCGCATCAAGCCATGTAGCGTACCTGATGGCTCGTTACGGTGACAAGAACCAAATTCTGCGATGCGAATTGGCAAATCGCGATAACTTTTAATGCCCTGATTGTAAATTTGAACATGACAGGGACAATTCATTGGCTTAATCGCGTAATCACGATTTTCCGAATGCGTGGTAAAAATCATGGCACCAAATTTATCCCAATGACCTGATTTTTCCCAAAGCGATTTATCTACCAGTTGTGGCGTTTTAACTTCAGCGTAACCATTGACACGTAGCTTTTCACGGATAAACTGTTCGATTTGTTGATAAATAACCCAGCCTTTCTCATGCCAAAACACCATGCCCGGCGCTTCTTCCTGGGTATGAAAAAAATCCAGTGTCTTGGCCAGCTTACGGTGATCACGCTTTTCAGCTTCTTCCAAACGATGCAAGTAAGCTTGTAATTCTTTTTTATCAGCCCATGCCGTTCCGTATATACGCTGCAACATTTCATTGTCAGAGTTGCCACGCCAATAAGCGCCTGCAATCTTCATCAATTTAAAGCTGCTTAATTTGCCGGTACTGGGCACATGCGGGCCACGACAAAGATCAGTAAAGCCGCCTTGCTGATAAAGAGATAAGTCCTGATCCGCCGGTATGGATTCGATAAGCTCTGCCTTATAGCTTTCGCCCTGCTCCTTGAAAAACTTTATTGCTTCATCCCGGCTTAATACGGTACGGCTAATCGCATGATCTTCAGCGACCAACTGCTGCATTTTTGCTTCAATCGCCGTCAGATCATCCGGTGTAAAGGCTCTTTGGTAAGCAAAATCATAAAAAAAGCCATTTTCGATAACCGGACCAATAGTTACTTGTGCATCGGGAAATAACTGTTTAACAGCCTGCGCCAATAGATGCGCGGTTGAATGACGAATGACGTCAACACCGGCGTCATCTTTTGCGGTTATAATTTGTAAAGTAGCATCTTGATCAATTAAGGTACTGGCATCAACCAAAACCTCATTAACCCGTCCCGCCAAAGTTGCCTTGGCTAATCCTGATCCTATGGATTTAGCAACATCCATCACTGTAACAGCGTGGTCAAACTCACGACTAGAACCATCAGGAAGTGTAATTACGGGCATCTTTATTATTTCTTTAGTTGCTACAATAAAAAAAGCACCGCTATTGCAGTGCTTTAATGTCTGGTAGGCGCGATTGGACTCGAACCAACGACCCCCACCATGTCAAGGTGGTGCTCTAACCAACTGAGCTACGCGCCTGAAGTTTAGGTAACTTCAAGAGTCGACTATTATACCAACAGATTTTAGTTACGCAACCCTTAGCCGCTTACAATATCAAATTAGCTTAAAAAACTTCATGTAGATTGATGGCATGAAATAACGCGCAGCATTATTTATAAATACTTTCTTTTAATTTCAGCATACCTAAAACAATCGGTTGTGTGGTCATTTACCATGCCGGTCGCCTGCATAAACGCATAACAAATAGTACCGCCGACAAATTTAAAACCACGTTTTTTTAAATCTTTACTCATTATTTCAGAGACGCGGGTAGAAACCGGAATGTCAGCAGCCGTCTTAAAGGCATTATGAAAAGGCCGGCCATCTACAAACAGCCAAATATACTCGTCAAAACTGCCAAAGCTTTCTTGAACCGTCAAAAAGGCTTTGGCATTAGTGATAACGGAATTGATTTTTAGCTTATGCCTTACAATACCTGGATTAGCCAATAGCGAGTTGATTTTGCTATCATCATAGGTCGCGATGATACCCGCTTCAAAATTATCGAAGACTTTTCGGTATTCTTCGCGTTTTTTTAAGATAGTGATCCAACTTAAACCGGCCTGAGCGCCTTCGAGTGTAAGCAGTTCAAATAAAAGCCGATCATCATGAACAGGCACACCCCATTCAACATCATGATAATGTTCTTGAAGCGGCTCTGACAGAGCCCAGTTACATTTTTTTTTCATCCTTACATACACGCCCAAAATTAATTAACACTTTTCTCACAGAAAAATGATAATAATCTATCTGGCCGTAACCACACAAGCACTTCGATAATGGAGCAACCAATAGATAATCGGATTTGGCTAATCTAATGGTTATTACTACCGGAACTGGTTTGACTCAAGATAACACAGAAATGGATTTTTGAACTGTAAACGAAGCGAATGTCTGCCGGGAGGATAGTGATTTTTTTGTTCGGCGTAAAAAAAGTGCTTGTATAGATGTCCATGCCGTTAAAGCCTATCTATCTATACAAGTGGTGCCTTTATACTCTTGAGAGAGATTAAAGCGAGTATGCCTGGCTAGGATGAGGGAATTTTAGTATTTTTATTTTATTCTCCTCAGCACACCGTTATGCTGCTCCTATATTGCTCTACCTCCTGCCTTCATGCAGTCATTATCACAACCCTCTATAAAGGAGAGCGGGCTTGTTGCTACTGCAACTTATTATTTTTATTATATGAAATCTTATAGATACCTATGCGTTGTGTTACTGTCGAGAACCAGCTACTCTCATTATTTTACTGGCTGGTTTTATTTAAATTATCATAATAAGAATTACTGATCGTCGGTGACAGTGCAGTAGCAATAAAAACAAGCTCATGTTTGATGGCATTTATTTCAATGTAAATAGCATCGCTTTTAACGGACTCATATTGACTGCCTCGTAACATCTCTTCCAATCGCCGCACCATTCCTGCCAAGTTATCAATCCCCAGAGTAGCCGCCGAGCCTTTGAGAGAGTGAATCAGAAAATGTGCTGCACTGTCATCGCCATCGGCCAGACTTTTGACCAGTAGCGTCATGTCATTGGCATGTGATTGGATAAAAAGCGTCAACAGTTCCAAATATTTATCGGCATTACCACCCAGCAATGACTGGCAATACATCACATTTAGACCCGGTATTCTTGCCAGACGCGCCCAAGCTGCTTCGCTACTTTTTTCTTGCTCAGAGTCCGATGCGGCATTAAACTCTGAATCGTAAGAAAACCCGCTGCCTGGCTTCATGCCGTCCCCGACACTGACAGCCATTTTAGTAAAGTACTATAGAGCAAAACCGGATTAAGTGGTTTGGCGATAAAGTCATTCATTCCCGCTTCAGCGCAGGCAAGACGATCCTCGGGAAAAGTATTGGCCGTAAACGCTACGATCGGTTTTGTTTCCCACGCTATCAAATCGCGTATCGCCCGGACAGCTTCCAAACCATTCATGTGGGGCATCTGGACATCCATCAAAATCAAATCATAGGTATTGGTTAAAACCTTTTCGAAAGCTTCCAAGCCATCTTCTGCCAATTCAACAACAATACCTGTATCACGCAGCAGCTCCAGGACGATTTCACGATTAATAGCACTGTCTTCTGCCAACAAGAGTCTGGCACCTTGGTGGCGCAAGCGTAACTGTATTTGCGCATCGGTTGCATCCATAACACCTTGACTCCCAAGCAGGTCACTTGGGTAATTGCCACCCGTGCCAATTGTGTTGTCTGTAGCCTGATAATGTTTCATGATTAACTCCGGAAAAATGATATAACATTAAAAGTCGAAAATTAAAAAAATGAAACTTATTACGCTAAAATTGCGGTAATTAAATTCAAGAAATTAAAAAAACGACTCATTAATTAACCTCCTTGTGAGCCAGAAAACATATAGTGCCTGTATTCCACACCGCCTTAACTCTTATCCGTTGGGCTCTGCTCGCGTTAGGGAGTATTTTTTCATGATTCAACCATCACCACAATTCGTATAAATACTTACGTATTACTACGTATAGACAGGCTTACAATATTGTGATTTTAAAATAGACATTTCTCTGCTGACTACCCACGCTAAGGATCGTACATGAAATAACTTCGGCATCTTGCTCCCTCTCCCTCTGGGAGAGGACTGGGGTGAGGGAATATAAATGGTCAAGTTATTTCATGCACGTCCCTAAGTTTAA
>JBAXTQ010000004.1:0-63593 GCA_037130115.1 Methylococcaceae bacterium | reverse complement strand
TGCCTTTATGTATTCGCCGCCAAAAACAGTGACGGGGCAAAATCCCTTGAGTTCAGGACAGACTATTGAATTGCAAATGTATCAATTTTCCGGACAATTCGCATGGTCGCGGCGTTTCTGATTTAATAGACGGTTTTTTTATAAGAGATACTTAAGCGATGACTTACCTGACCGTTTTATCAGCATTAGGCGGTGGTGCTTTAATTGGGCTTGCTTCGGCATGGCTGCTGTTTTTTCATAATCGCACTGCCGGTATTTCCGGCATTGCCGCCGGCATTTTACCGCCCTGGCAGCAAGATGTCGGTTGGCGGTTATGGTTTTTGGCCGGACTGGTTCTCAGTGCGCCGTTATGGAAGTTGTTGGGCGGCAGCGTACCCATCCAGATTGATACGCCGTTAATCGTATTGGCGATTGCCGGTTTGTTGGTGGGTTATGGCACCCGTCTTGGCGGGGGCTGCACCAGCGGTCACGGTATTTGTGGCAATGCGCGATTATCGATGCGCTCCATCGTGGCAACCCTACTTTTTATGACCACGGCCGGCATTACGGTATTTATCGTGCGTCACGGTTTTTAAGGCAGTATCAATGAATTCAAATTTTTCAACGTTTATTAGCGGTCTGCTTTTTGGACTGGGCTTGGTCATGGCGCAAATGACCAACCCCGTCAAAGTGCTGGGTTTTCTGGATGTCGCAGGCAGCTGGGATCCAACACTCGCATTGGTGATGGTCGGCGCGTTGTTGACCTTGGGCATCTTGCAATGGTTTATGCGCAAGCGCCTTAAACAAGTTCAGGACACGGATCGGGAATTGTTGGTCAGTCCAAAAGCAAAAATAGATGCAAAACTAATCGCCGGTTCTGCGGTATTTGGCATCGGTTGGGGCTTGTCCGGCTTATGCCCCGGCCCTGCGCTGGTTGGCTTGACGTCCGGCTTGACCGGTAGTTATGTGTTTGTCGGCGCGATGTTTATAGGGTTTTTTGTGTTTAACCGGTTACACCGCGACCGTTAATTTTTTTGATGGCAGGTGTATCCCGATGCGAAAACACGGCGGCTTGACCGGCATCATCGATCCTTCTAGGTCATCAACGCTGTGTGTACTATACTTTGCCTGGTATTTCAGTCGGTGCGAAAGCGCATCAATTGTAATTATTCAGTCCCCCCTCTTTAACAAAGAGGGGTTAGGGGAGATTTTATTAGATAAATCCCCCTCAGTCCCCCTTTTTCAAAGGGGGAGGTGAATACTTACCATCAATTGGTAAATTTTAAAAGCAGGTGCTGGTGCGTTTCTGCCTTAATATCGCAATGATCCTGGTTGCTGTAGATGCGAGGGTTGCGTTTATAGCGTGTGTTAATGAAGAAAAGGAAAAATAGATGTTTAAAATTTTGACCTATAACAATATATCACGGGTTGGACTGGACAGGCTTCCCGATGAACGTTACCAAGTTTCATCACACATCGATAACCCCGATGCCATTTTGCTGCGGTCATTTGATCTGCATGATCAGCCGATTCCCGAATCTCTTAAGGCGGTGGGTCGTGCTGGCGCTGGCGTCAATAATATTCCGGTTGCAGAATATACAAAACGTGGCATTCCGGTATTTAATGCCCCCGGAGCCAATTCAAATGCAGTGGCAGAGTTAGCCATTGCGGGGATGCTGTTGGCGGCCAGAAATATCGTGCCGGCAATAAAGTTTATCCACGGTCTGGAAGGGGACGAAGCCAGTATCAACGAACAAATTGAGAAGAACAAAAAATATTTCGCGGGTTTTGAGGTGTCTGGCAAGACTTTGGGAGTTTTGGGCTTGGGCGCAATCGGGGTAAAAGTAAGCAACTCGGCAGCCGCTTTGGGCTTAAACACCATTGGTTTCGATCCGTTTATGTCTCTGGAAAGTGCCTGGAAACTTAACGCAGCCACCATACCGGCAACCAGTATCGATGACTTGGTTTCGCGTGCAGATTTTATCAGCCTGCATATTCCGTTGAACGATAAAACCAAAAACTTGTTCAGCAAAGAGCATATAGAGCGCATCAAAAAGGGCGCGACATTACTTAACTTTTCCCGTGCGGGTGTTGTGGATGAATTGGCTGTGCTTGAGGCTTTGGACGCTGGCGCTTTGCATGCCTATGTCTGTGATTTTCCAACACCCGCATTGATAAATCATCCACGGGCTATCGTGCTGCCTCATTTGGGCGCTTCCACAGAAGAAGCCGAAGATAATTGTGCGGCCATGGTGGCAGATCAGGTGCGGGAGTTTTTGGAAACGGGCTCTATTCGTAATGCGGTCAATTTTCCCGAACTGGTTATTCCGGCAAGTGAAGAAGGTGAGCGGCTGGCTATTGCCAACCATAATGTACCCAATATAGTCGGTCAAATTTCATCCGTTTTGGGGGAAGCCGGTCTCAATATTTTGGATCTGTTTAATAAGTCACGCGGCGATTATGCTTATACGTTGGTGGATATTCATGCCGATGCGCCCTTTGAAATTTTGGAGCGCATCCGCGCTATTGATGGTGTATTGTCTGTTCGCGTAATTTAATATTTTGGGCAGCTAAACTTCATCGATAAAACATCAGGGCATTAGCAATAATGCTTTATGTAGAATCGATAAACGCCTTGCACGTTTGACAAAACCTAAGGGGCAGGGTATTTTAATCAAAAAATTGCAAGCTGACCGGACAACCAAAAGCCAGTGAGCCCGGAAGGGTCGCCGGCTTTTTTTTTAGCCAAAATTGGGCTATTCAATCAGTTAGGCAATTAAATCACAGGAGGCTGTTATGGCACATTGGTACGAAGACAATTCTCACTCTATAGGCAATACGCCCTTGGTACGGCTCAATCGCATCACTGAGGGAGCTTTTGCCACCGTGTTGGCAAAAATTGAAGGGCGTAATCCTGCCTATTCAGTCAAGTGCCGGATTGGTGCGGCGATGATCTGGGATGCCGAACAACGTGGATTGTTGGGGCCAGGTAAGGAGCTCGTTGAACCTACCAGCGGCAACACCGGTATTGCCCTGGCTTTTGTGGCGGCAGCGCGAGGCACGCCCTTGACATTAACCATGCCGGAAACCATGAGTTTGGAGCGTCGCAAGTTGTTGATTGCCTACGGTGCCAAACTGGTCTTGACGGAAGGTGCCAAAGGCATGAGCGGCGCTATTGCTAAAGCCGAAGAAATTGCGGCATCCGATCCCGAGCGTTATGTGTTGTTACAGCAATTTAAAAATCCGGCCAATCCGGCTATTCATGAGCAGACCACCGGCCCTGAAATCTGGAACGATACCGATGGCGCGATTGATATTTTGGTATCAGGCGTTGGCACAGGTGGAACGATTACCGGCGTTTCCCGCTATATCAAACAAACCCAAGGTAAGGCGATTATTTCAATTGCGGTAGAACCGACTGCCAGTCCGGTACTGACCCAGTTTCGTGCTGGCGAGTCACTTCAACCCGGGCCACACAAGATTCAAGGCATAGGTGCGGGATTTGTTCCGGGCGTACTGGATCTGTCTTTGGTGGATGCGATTGAGCAAGTCAGTAACGAAGAAGCCATCGATTACGCACGTCGTCTGGCCCGGGAAGAAGGCATACTGGCCGGTATTTCCTGCGGTGCAGCGGTTGCCGTGGCCGTCCGTGTTGCCAAGCGACCTGAAAATGCAGGTCTTACTATCGTGGTGGTGTTGCCGGATTCAGGTGAGCGTTATTTAAGTTCGCCGCTGTTTGAAGGTCTTTTTGATGCCAGTGGTTTTGCCGCATGAACGATACCAGCCATTTAAATAGTAAGTATGATTGGGGTATTGATGCGCTGGTTGCGCAATTGCGTGATTTGCGCGTGCAATCGCTGGAAACTCGAAGCCGGCGCGATAAACCGCCGAAACTGCCTTCACGAAAAGAGTTACAACTCATATTGGAGGGGCTGGGAGCCGTCTTGTTTCCCAATCGATTGGGCTTGCCCGATCTGAATGACGAAGGCATTGATTACTTTGTGGGGCATACCCTTGAAACGGTGCTACGCAAGCTTTATAAGCAAATTAGCCGCGAACTGCACTTTAATTCCGGGCATCAGGGTGTTAATAAAGCCGATCATGAGCAAGCTATTATTATTGCACGCCAGTTTGCAGCGCAATTGCCGACGGTAAGACAGTTGCTTGATAGCGATATTCAAGCCGCATTCGAAGGTGATCCTGCGGCAAGAAGCCCTGATGAAGTATTGGTTTGTTATCCGGGCATTACCGCCATTATTCATCACCGGCTTGCGCACATACTTTACCAGTTAGGTGCGCCGTTGGTGGCTCGTGTTATCGCCGAGATTGCTCATTCCTCTACGGGGATTGACATTCATCCCGGCGCACAAATTGGCGAGAGTTTTTTTATTGACCATGGCACCGGTGTCGTTATCGGAGAAACCGCCATCATCGGGCGACATGTTCGTGTTTATCAAGCGGTTACCTTAGGTGCCAAACGCTTTGAAAAAGATGATCACGGCTTGCTGGTTAAAGGTAATGCACGGCATCCTATCGTTGAAGATGATGTGGTGATTTATGCCGGTGCGACGATTTTGGGTCGTATCACCATTGGTCACGGCTCAACCATTGGCGGCAATGTCTGGCTAACCCATAGCGTCCCTCCCGGCAGCAATATCACCCAGGCGCATGTACGTGGCGAGCTGTTCCATGGCGGTTCCGGGATATAGGGGGGGGGAGAAGGTTCAAGGTTAAGAAACATGCAGCAGCTATCTTAACGCAGTTTATTTTAATTTGACGGAATGAGTATAGATGCTTGATGATGGAATTGTTGACCGATTATCTATCGGTAGTTCCCGTGTTGTAATGGGAGCAAGCTTTCTGCCTATTATCTGACTTTAGAAGGATAGGTAAGACCATATAAATCAAATTAAAAAACTTAAATGACCAATATCAGCAAACAACTCAGCAATCCTTTTTCAACCGGTGGCGGTGGTGGGCATTTCGAAGCCCATGTGCAAGCATCGTTCGTCGCGTTAATGCTTACCGGCGGGTTTGCGCCTTGTTTGCCGTGTTGGCCGATCAGTAAGATAAAGCTACAAGGGAAACATGCGGGATATGATACTGATGACCTGATCGTTTTTGTCGAGCAACCTGATAGCGGCAAAAAGCGAAAAATTTTTGGGAATATCAAACATTCCATCAGTATCACCGAAAACGACAAAGTATTCGGCGAGGTTATTCAGGCTGCTTGGAGCGACTTTAACAATACAGCCCTTTTCACAAGAAAAAATGATGTCATTGCGCTTATCACAGGCCCGTTAAGCTCAACAGACATCAACGATGCACGTTGGATTCTTGAACAGGCAAGGCACTCGGAAAATGCTGAAGAATTTATCGGAAAAGTGAGCCTGGCTAAATTCAGCAGCCAGCCTAAACAAAGCAAGCTACAAGCATTTAGAACAAATTTGAATAAGGCTAATGGCGATAATCCTGTTTCAGACGAGGTGCTTTATGAATTCCTGAGACACTTTCACCTGCTTGGCTATGACTTGGACATAAAGGCCGGTGTCACGTTATCACTGCTTCATTCTCTAATTGGCCAATATTCACAGGAAAATGCCCAATCGCTGTGGACTCGGCTCATTGATGAAGTCCAATCTGCTAACAAGAATGCCGGCACCATTACAGTAGAAAGCCTTCCTGACGATTTACGGGATGCCTTTAAACAGCGTGTTTATGAAGTTATCCCGACAGCGTTTTCAACAAGTCAGTTCGTCGCAGTCAGGCCTGATTGGGGGCAACTGCCAAATGCTTCCGACTTGGCGATTGTAAATCTTGTTGGTGCCTGGAATGAGAAAAGTGATGCTGATCTTGAAGTGGTTCATCAACTGGTTAAGACTGAGTATGGCGCTTGGATTCCGAGAATAAGAGAGACTCTGCAATTGCCGGAAAGCCCTATTGCTCTAAAAAATGGGTTGTTGCGCGTTACTCCGCGTAAAGAATTGTGGAAGGCTTTGGGGTCACGGCTTTTTGATGAAGATCTGGATAACTTTAAGCAGTGTGCTGTCACTGCCTTAACGGAGCGTGACCCTCAGTTTGATTTGGCTGTTAATGAACGCTATGCGGCAAGCATTTATGGAAAGGTGTTACTGCATTCCTCCAGTCTTCGGGCTGGTATAGCTGAAGGCTTGGCGCTTCTTGGATGCCTGTCGGAAGTCCTCACCAACTGTTCACCAAATAAGCCCGAGACCATTGCGGTTTTGGCTGTACGCGAAATATTTTCGGTGGCAGATTGGGTACTGTGGGGCAGTTTGAATAGCTTGCTTCCTATCTTGGCAGAAGCCGCTCCCGACGAGTTTTTAAGTGCGGTTGACCATGCATTGCAACAAACCCCCAGCCCTTTCGATGAGCTTTTCTCGCAAGAAGGCGATGGCATGACTGGCGGAAACTATCTTACCGGCTTGCTTTGGGCTCTCGAAACACTCGCTTGGGATGAGAAATTTCTTGTCCGAGTAAGTGTAATTCTTGGCGAGCTTGCCACCCATGATCCTGGCGGCAAATGGACTAATCGACCGGCAAATTCTCTCGCGACGATTTTTCTTCCGTGGTTTCCTCAAACCATCGCGCCTATCGATAAGCGAAAGGTGGCGCTACAAACACTTCAAAAAGAGATTCCGGCAGTTGCATGGAAGCTCTTGCTCAATCTGCTGCCAAATCAACACCAGACATCATCTGGCAGTCATAAGCCATCATGGCGAAATACTATTTCCGATGATTGGGGAAAGGGCGTTACCGAGCAGGATTATTGGGAGCAGGTTTCATTTTATGCCGAAATGGCGGTTTCAATGGCAAGCCGTGATATTGAAAGATTGAATGATCTTGTTATTCATCTCGGTCACTTGCCGCAACCTTCTTTTGAAAAAGCTTTGGAACACTTGTCATCGGAAGCAGTTTGCGGAAAGCCGGAAGACGAACGGTTGCCTCTTTGGAATAAGCTGAATGCGTTTATCTCGAAGCACAAACGTTTTTTCGATGCAGAGTGGGCGTTGAGGTCTGATCTTATTTCAAAAATCGAGGCTGTTGCCGAAAAACTGGCTCCCAAAAATCCATTAAATCTTAATTTTAGGCTGTTTAGCGGTCGTGACCACGACCTTTATGAAGAAAAAGGAAACTGGCAGGAACAACGACAGAAGTTAGAACAGCAACGCCAACAGGCTTTAGGGAGTATATTGGCTATTGGCGGGATAGATTCCGTGATCTGCTTGGCTGAATCTGTTGAGTCGCCATTCCAAGTTGGTTTTTCCCTTGGAACTATCAGTGAACCGCAAATTGATACCATTATTCTTCCAGCTCTTTTGGACACTGGAAACAAGAAATTTGCACAATTTGCAAGCGGCTATGTCAGAAGCCGCCATTATGGGCAGAGCTGGTCGTGGGTTGATGGATTGGCTAAATCGACATGGTCAGTTACGCAAATCGGTCTGCTATTGAGCGAGATGCCCTTTACCGAGGAAACTTGGAGTCGGGCGAATGCGTGGCTAGGAGAATTTCAAAGAGAGTACTGGAGTAGGGTCGATGCCAACCCTTATGGCGCAGAGGGTGACATTGGTACGGCCATAAACAAATTGATTGAGTACGGGAGGCCTCATGCCGCCATTAATTGTTTAAATGGAATGCTTCATGACCAGAAGACTTTGGACAAGTCTTTAAGTGTGAAGGCTCTCATTGCTGCGATAAACTCTCCAGAACCTTCTTACGCAATGGATACATATCACATTGTTGAAATTATAAAAGCTTTGCAAGCAGAGTCCGATACTGATCCTGATGATCTGTTACGGATTGAGTGGGCATATCTGCCATTGTTGGATCGGCATAGTGGTGCCTCTCCGAAACTGCTAGAAAACAGACTCGCGTCAGACCCTGATTTTTTCTGTGACGTGATACGTCTTAATTATCGCTCAAACAAAGAAGATGAACCTGAACAAGAACCTAGCGAACAGGACAGGAATATTGCAATAAATGCATATAGACTCCTTCGTGAATGGCGCACACCACCAGGCATGCAGCCTGAAGGTATATTTTTGGGGGAGAAATTCACTCAGTGGCTGGAACAAGTCAAAAAGACATGTACTGAAACCGGGCATTTTGACATCGCACTTAGTTACATCGGAAAAGTTCTTTCTTACTGTCCGCCTGATCCGCAAGGATTATGGATAGATCAAGTTGCCGCCGAGGCATTAGATGCAAAAGATGCTGAAGAAATGAGAAATGGTTTTAGTAACGCCATTTTTTATCCTGGAGGGACGCGTTCAGTTGACCCAACAGGAGAAGAACAAAGACAGCTAGCTCAAAAATATAGAAAGCAGGCTGATGAAGTTGAGAATTCTGGTTGTCAGCGTCTTGCCACTACTTTAAAAAGATTGGCTGACGATTATGATTTTGATGCTAAGCGAAATATAGCCGACCATAACTGGCCGTATGCAGGTAATATTTAATAATTTCTGGTCAATAAATCATTCCTGAGAAACCAGAAAAAGCTGACCTCAATAGGCCAAAATTACGATTCCTTGTAATGGAAAAGTTTGCAAAGTGGAGTTTTGGAAATGTCGGGCATAAAAAGTCTGCCCGACTTATTCCACTCTGTCGACGTTGATCCTTAGGAAGCGGCCAATGCCTCTATCGGATCAGTGTACTTTAAACCAAACTCTGCCGCCACGGCAGCATAAGTCACAGTTCCACGGTAGGTATTAAGGCCGTATTGCAAAGCCTGAGTTTTACGCACAGCTTCCAGACCTTCATTGGCAAGATGGAGTGTATAGATCGCTGTTTGGTTGTTAAGGGCAAAGGTGCTGGTACGAGGAACGGCACCCGGCATGTTGGCAACGCAATAATGCACCACGCCATCGACTTCATAAGTCGGATTGCTATGGGTGGTTGCATGAGTGGTTTCTACACAGCCGCCTTGATCAACGGCCACATCAACGATCACCGAACCTTTACGCATAGTGGGCAACATGCTTCTCGTAATCAGCCAGGGTGCGCGTCCGCCAGGAATTAACACCGCACCAATCACCAAATCGGCTTCGCAGATCACCTCTTCAATATTATATTCATCACTGATGCGCGTTTGTAATTGCCCGCGATAAATATCGTCCAGATACTTTAAGCGATCATGGCTAATATCCAGTACTGTGACTTGTGCGCCCAAGCCAACCGCAACCCGTGCGGCATTGGTGCCGACAATACCGGCACCCAGAATGACGACATTAGCGGGAGCGACACCGGGAACACCGCCCATTAATACGCCTCGGCCCCCATGGGATTTTTGCAGATAGGTTGCGCCCACTTGCGTTGCCATACGCCCGGCAACTTCACTCATGGGCGTTAATAGCGGCAGTTGTCCGCTTCCTGTTTGTACGGTTTCATAAGCGATACCGGTCGTTCCACTGGCCAACAGGGCATCGGTAAGGGGCTTGTCGGAGGCCAGATGCAGATAGGTAAACAGAATCAAATCCGGACGTAGATACTGATATTCCGAAGCAATGGGTTCTTTGACTTTAACCACCATTTGCGCGGCCCATGCATCTTCGGCGTAAGACACAATTTCAGCACCGGCGGACAGATATTCCTCATCTGAAAGCGAGCTGCCTATACCCGCTCCAGTCTGTACCAGAACCTGATGGCCGCGTCGCGTCAAGGCTTTAACTGCACCCGGCGTCATGCCGACGCGATTCTCGTTATCTTTAATTTCTTTGGGTAGTCCGATTCGCATGGGTGGCTCCAGATTGTCTAGGGAATGTTCTGATGTTAATAACTATTGGACAGCTTGGTGCGCTGATCTCGCCTATAAAATAACATTATTGGCAGGAAATATCGAACATGGTGTTTTTATCGTAGGGGCTGGCTTTACGCCTGCCCTTTGATGCCACTATTTTATCAGGGCAACCGCAAGGGATTGCTCCTACAGAATATGGGCGGCCACACGGGGCAGATAACTTTCCCGGAAGTGATTAGCCATAATGACTGGCCTTCGCATCATAACTTTCGGGTTTTGAATGGCCTGGATAATCAAACGGGATGGTGCTGTAGTAGCTGCCTTCCACCAGGTCAAAGCCGGTATTACGGGCCAATAAATCGGATTTTTTCTCATCGACTTGCTGCAGGATGCTTTGTCCGCCCACTGAAGTCACTTGTGCTTTCAGGAGTTGCAATTTTGCCAGTAAGGACTCATTATGTTCCTGATCTTCCAAGTTTCGGGCAGAGGTGCCAACGTAGTTCGGGGATATTTTGGCAATCAAAGCAAACGCTTCGGTTTCCTGACCCAGGTAATCAAATT
This sequence comes from Methylococcaceae bacterium, assembly GCA_037130115.1. GTDB lineage: Bacteria > Pseudomonadota > Gammaproteobacteria > Methylococcales > Methylomonadaceae > Methylobacter_C. Next base: position 53,296 of record JBAXTQ010000004.1, on the reverse strand, counting down.
TAAGCGCAATTTGATAACCTCTGCGCCGATAATTATCCAGACCGTTAAGCAGTTCTTGAAAGTAAAGGGCATATTGACTGCTGACGGACAGTACGATGACGACATTTTTGGTTTCCAAGCCGCACTGCGCTATCACGTCTTCAAAATAAGCGCCATGATCCTGTTTAATACCCAGTATGTGCCGGGGATCAACCTCTAAAAACAGGGTTTCCTGCGACTGTGCCAAGGTCAGATAATTAAGCATGTGAACGGTGCGCGACAAGCGATCAAAATTGATAATGGATTCAAAATCAGCGGCCTGCACGGAGTTATTGGCCAGCAGGTTTTCAATTTCGTTTGCATACAGGTGCTGGGTTTTATTGGGGACAACGGTGATCTGTGCCTTATAGCCGACAATCTCGGTCGGCTTTAACGTTTGTCGTAACGGGGCAAAAAAACTGTTGATCCGAATCGGGCCGAAAAGACCGCTGACTTTACTTTCTTCCAGAACAAAGGGCCTAAAACTGGAGCGATGTTCGCGACCGAGCCGGTCATTAAAATATTCTACTAAATGTTGTAACGGCATACACTTTTCTCCACTTTATTATTCAATAATCCGGTTGCAGACTTGCAAAATAACGGTTATTTATGATGTGCCAGTTCTCGCTAACGAAAAAAAAGCGGGCTAATAGCCCGCCAGAATAAACATCCTTGTGAGTCAGGAGGCAAAATTTTAAAATCCGTTATAAAAAGTCATAGACCAGTAATTCTACTATTGATTGTTTTAAAAAAACGGTAAGGGTTTTCTTACTCTTGGCAGTTAGCTTAATGCAGTTTTTATGTTTAATAAAACGATATATTTAGATGTTTATATCTAATATAGCGATAAATAATACTGGCGATGAGGATAGGGTTTATGGCTTAAATCCTCCAATTTGAACTGATTAACTGTTATAGTGGGAATTTTTTTAAACCTAATAAAACATAAGGTTAGTTTTAATGGATTTGGCATATACGATTTCGGGTTTTGCAGTCGGATTATTGGTGGGTGTGACGGGCGTAGGCGGTGGCTCTTTGATGACACCTTTGTTGGTGTTTTTATTCGGATTCAATCCGGCGGTTGCCGTGGGTACTGATCTTTTATTCGCAGCCATCACCAAAACTTGCGGGGTGTGGGTGCATCACGGCAAGCATGGCTCGGTCGACTGGAAAATCGTGGGTTGGATGGCGCTGGGGAGTATTCCTTTTGCCGTGATTACCTTATTTGTACTTAAACATTTAATGGCGATAGGTAAGGAAACAACCGGAGCCATTACCTTTACGCTGGGTATTGCACTCGTGTTAACCGCTTGCGCACTGTTTGTCCGTAGTTTTTTATTAAATAGAGCCGCGAAAATTGAGCCTATTGATGATGAACATAGCAATCCCGAGAATGCGGCACGGTTTAAGCACTTGCAAATACCCGCTACCATACTGATTGGTGCGGTTTTAGGTGTACTGGTTACCCTGTCATCGGTAGGCGCGGGTGCGCTGGGTACGGTGGCGCTGTTATTTCTTTACCCCCGGATGACCACACTTAAAATTGTGGGTACTGATTTGGCGCATGCCATTCCGTTAACCGCTGTTGCCGGGATTGGTCACCTAACTTTAGGCAATGTGGATCTGGTTTTATTAAGCAGTTTGCTGATGGGATCTTTGCCGGGTATTTGGGTCGGTAGCCACCTCAGTGCAAAAATTCCGGAACGGATTTTACGTCCGGTTTTAGCGACGATTTTGTTGCTGATCGGGCTGAAGTTTATTTTGCAATAACCGCTTGAACTAGCTCTCCTTTTAAAATCATAACGGGTGAAAAACGGCTGATGAAAAAAATACTGTTTGTGACCAGTGAAGCGCATCCCCTGATTAAAACCGGCGGACTGGCTGACATTTCCGGCAGCCTGCCCAAGGCATTAGCCAGACAGGGTGTCGATGTGCGCCTGATAATGCCCAACTATCAGGCCATCAAAACCACTGAAGAAATTTACTACAAAAGCACGGTGCGGGTAAATAACACCGACGCACATATTCTTGAGACCCGTCTGCCAGGCACTCAAGTGCCGGTATGGCTGGTGGATTGTCCAGAATTCTTTGATTTTCCGGGTAATCCTTATGTCGATGAACAAGGCAATGCCTGGCCGGATAGCGCCGAACGTTTTGCCCTGTTTTGCCGTGTCGCTGTCGAAGTTGCAATGAATCGGGGTTATTTGGACTGGATGCCCGATATAGTCCATTGTAATGACTGGCAAAGCGGTCTGGTGCCGGCGTTGCTGTCGCTGGAAGCCGGTCGCCCCGCAACGGTGTTTACCCTGCATAACTTGGCCTACCAAGGCCTGTTTCCAAAAGCTGTCGCAGACTTACTCAATTTGCCCAAGCAATTTTGGAGTCCGGCGGGTATTGAATTTAACGGCATGCTGTCCTTTATAAAAGGCGGCTTGGCCTATGCGGATCGTATCACTACCGTTAGCCCGACCTATGCCGAAGAAATTCAGACCGCTGAATATGGCTATGGCCTGGAGGGTTTGTTAAGTTACCGAAAAGAAGTGCTCACCGGAATTATCAACGGGATAGACTCCGATCAGTGGAATCCGGAAACGGATACGGCTATTAGTGAGCGCTATACTGTTTTAACCTTACCCAAAAAACGGCTCAACAAAACAGCCCTGCAAATCAGACACGCGCTGCCGGTTGATGCTTCTTTGCCGGTATTTGTCCTGATCAGCCGTTTAGTGGAGCAAAAAGGTATCGATATGATACTGGACTGTCTTCCCGAAATGCTGACACTGCCTTTGCAATTTATTTTACTCGGCAAGGGTGAGTCGCGTTTTGAACAGCAGTTAACGACTATTGCCAATAGGCATCCCGATAAAATAGCGGTTACGCTGGGTTATGATGAAGCGTTGGCGCATCAGCTTGAAGCGGGTGCCGATGTTTTCCTGATGCCGTCGCGCTTTGAACCTTGCGGCTTAAACCAGTTATACAGTCAACGTTATGGTGCCGTTCCCATCGCCAGAAAAACCGGCGGTTTGGCCGATACGGTCATTGATGTGTTGCCGGAAACCTTGAGCAACAAGACGGCAACGGGCTTTGTTTTTAATCAGGCAATGTCCGGATCTTTAATGGAAGCCATTAAACGCGCACTCATTGTCTATAGCCTGCCTAGAACCTGGAAGCAATTACAAATTAACGGCATGAAAAAAGACTATTCCTGGAATAGCAGTGCTAAAGAGTACATGGCGTTATACGAACAACTTTGATTGGACGATAAGCCGCCGGCTTAATCGGGCGATTGTGGCACTTGATTTACATCCACGAAATTCCTTTGAAAGCTGGTCAGAATTATGGCGTGGTCGCAGTGCTCCCTGGTCTTTACTTGATATCAAAATCATCAAGGCTTTGGACAAAGTTTGTTGGAAAGTTTGGCAGAAAAGCATCAATCCGTCTGGAAGAAAATAATTGTAGGGGTAGAAAATTTTCTACCCCTACTGCCGCTTACATCGTGATTTGAGATGGTTTATTTAAAAAATCCCTTAACCCCTCTTTTTCAAAGCCTGGCTAAACAATGGCTCGTCTGTCGTTGTCGCTATCAATCAATATATTCAAAAACGGTGACAATTTGATTGATGCCGGGTTGGAGTTTGGTCACGTTGATAACAACGGTGCCTTCATCTCGCTGTACCAAGCCCATCAGGTAAACGGTGCCGTTTTCAGTAATGACTTTTACCATGGCGGGGTCAAAATCGGGCATGGTTCTGATTTGACTGAGTGCTGTTTTTACGGTGTCGGTGATTAATTGGTCGTTTGCGCGGGAGTTGGCATCACTGGGGCTGGCGATGCTTAAATTGTCGTGGATCAGTTTTACATGGGGAATGACTTGTACGGTAGCAATAATCTTTTTTCCAAGTGCTTCATTGGGCGCTTCGCCGGTAATAAGAACGGCACCGTTATAGGCGGTTATTGTAAAGTGACACTGCTTAAGTAAATCGTCCTCGGAGTTTAGTTCTGAGTAGGCTTCGGTTTCAATGTCGTTATCCATCAAAATGGCTTCGCGAGTACGGCGATCTTGTAATAAAGTTTGTTCGGTCAGGGTGTCGGGGGTTGTTGCAACGGGCGAGCAGGCGCTTATTAAAAGGCAATTGAGTAGCGCCAGGGGTAAAAACAATTTTTTCATGGGTTAACCTAAATAGTCTGTCAGCGATTATCAACCAAATAATTGATGGTCAATCAAGTCACACAAGCAATGGGTGATTAATATATGGATTTCCTGGATGCGTGCGTTTGAGGTTGACGGTACCCGAATTTCTATATCGGTTTCATGGAGTAAGGGGGCAATCATGCCGCCATTATTGCCGGTTAAGGCGATAACCGAGATGTCTTTGTCATGAGCGGCGGTGATCGCTTTGGCAATATTGGTGGAGTTGTTGCCATCAGTATAGACCACTAATATATCGCCGCTTTGTCCCAATGCTCTTAGTTGTTTTGAGAAAACATCGTCAAAGTGAAAGTCGTTGGCTATGGCGGTGATGGTTGCGGTGTCGGTGGTTAAGGCGATAACGGGCAATGACGGACGGTCGCGCTCAAATTGGTTGAGCATGGATGATGAGAGTAGTTGCGCACTGGTTGCTGAGCGACCATTACCGCAGGTTAGTATTTTTTTATCATTTAACAAGGCGGTAACCAGTCGTTGCGAACCATACTCTATCAGTTCACAGAGATAGGTCATGGCATCCTGCTGGGTTTGGATGCTGTCAGAAAAATGATTAATGATGCGGTCTTGTAGGCTCATAGTTCGATGATTAATTTAAAAAGCATTTTGTATCCACTCCAGGTTGCCATTGCCGGAAATGGCAACAACATCAAAGCGTATGGGTCTGTCTGTTTTTTGGGATGATAGGTAAATATGCGTTGCCGCTATTATACGTGATTGTTTTGCCCGCGTGACACTCTCCACGGCGCTACCGTATTTATCTGTTTTACGGTAGCGAACTTCGACAATAACCAGTGTTTGATTATCCGTCATAATTAAATCAAGCTCGCCCAGTTTGCACCGGTAGTTTCGGCAGACCGGCTTAAGTCCTTTATCGATTAGAAATTTATGCGCTTGTTCTTCAGCGGATTCACCACGGATCAAGTGTGCCGCTTTGGCTTTGAGTTGAGTAAAAAACACGGACTATCTCCTGTGAGTGTTATGCTGTAAACAATAAAAAGAGCAGGATGCTGGTATAATTTGGTATTTGCCCAGGCAAGTGCTGTACACAATCATGGTAGATCATGATTTTATGTTGTATCTTTTAATGTGAGGTTATATTAATGAGCGTATCGAATGTTAACTGAGTTTGGCAAATTATACGTTGTTGCCACGCCAATAGGTAATTTAGCCGACATGAGTTTTAGGGCGGTTGAGGTATTAAAAAAGGTTGATTTGATTGCGGCGGAAGATACCCGGCACGTAAAAATACTGTTACAGCATTATGGGATCACCAATAAACTGGTTTCATTGCACCAGTACAATGAGGATAAAGCGTCCGCTGTTTTGCTTGAAAAGTTACGCGAGGGGCAATCTATTGCCCTGGTTTCGGATGCCGGGACGCCGTTGCTAAGTGATCCGGGTATGCCGCTGGTAAAGCTGGTGAAGGATGCGGGTCTGGATGTTGTGCCTATACCCGGGGCTTGTGCCTTAATTGCAGCCTTGTCGGCAGCGGGACTGCCGGTTACACAGTTTTCTTTTGAAGGTTTTTTACCCAGAACCTCGTCGGCACGCAAAGCTTTTTTTAATGAAAGGCTCCTGTCCCCAAAAACCTGGGTGTTTTATGAGTCCTGTCATCGAATTTTGGCGTCATTGCAAGATATGGCCGAGATATTACCGTTAGATCGTGAGATTGTCATTGCAAGAGAATTGACCAAACTTCATGAAACGATTGTAAAAACCAGTTTGGGCGAGGCGCTGGCGCTGGTAGAGCAAAATGACAACATGAGAAAAGGCGAGTTTGTTGTTATTGTCGATGGCGCTGTTGTTGATAAAAAAGAGCAAATTATTACCCCCGACCAGGAAAAGCTGCTTCAGGTGTTATTGCGGGAGTGCTCTATTAAGACCGCAGTGGCCATGGCGGTAGACATTACCGGAGTTAGAAAAAAGCTTTTATATCAGGCTGCGCTGGAAATGGATAAAGCAAAAGACGCTTAGTTATTGTGTTAGTTTTGTGTGGTAAATAAGTTCAATTACCCTCTGTTTCTATAGGCCAATAGCGTAAAAATTAAATGGCGTTGGAGCCGTTGTTTAATTTATCGGATTGGCGTTGGGATGATAATACGGTATACTAGGCGCTGAAAGAGTCGGCTGGACAGTCGCTGTTTTATCATCATGATAAGATGGAGGAAAGTCCGGGCTCCATTGGGCAGGGTGCCAGGTAACGCCTGGGAGGCGTGAGCCTACGGAAAGTGCCGCAGAGAATAGACCGCCTGTCATTTATGACAGGTAAGGGTGAAAAGGTGCGGTAAGAGCGCACCGCGCAACTGGTAACAGAAGTGGCATGGTAAACCCCACCCGGAGCAAGATCAAATAGAGGGACAGACGCGTGGCCCGCGCGGTTCCTGGGTAGATTGCTTGAGCTGCAGGGTGACTTGCAGCCTAGATGAATGACTGTTCTCGACAGAACCCGGCTTACAGGCTGACTCTTTCTTTATTTATTATGTGTTGTGTATCAGTGAGTTGTAATGCTCATTTTTTTTGTTAGATGCCAATAACAGGTATATAAAATGATGTTTAAAAATTGCCGGGTAAATAGTGCGGCAATATCCCTCCTCAAAATCCCCTTTTGCATTAAAAAATTCGATAGACTCCACGGGCTATTACTTAAAGTATTACCTTAGCAAAATCAATTAACCATCTGATAAAGCATAGAATTTGTTTTGCTGTGTTTTGTGCGGTGAGTCCTCATTAAGAAAGTGATGTAAGTCATTGTCAAAAAAGAAAGACTTTAAATGAAATCATCCTTGACTAAGAGCTGTTTGGAATTTATAGTGCTTCCAAGTGGTAAAAAAGTGGTGAAAAGTGGGTTTTTTAGAGTTTTTTGAGGTGAATTTTGTTTCGTGGCATCAGTTCAATCAATTTGGACGATAAAGGACGTCTTGCAATTCCAACCCGTTATCGGGAAGAATTACAGGATTGTTGTGAGCGTCAAATGGTGGTAACGGTTGCAGTAAACGAACGCTGTATCGGAGAAAATGGCTGTTTATGGCTTTATCCGCTCCCTGAATGGGAAAAACTTGAGCTTACCATCAGTAAATTACCGACTTTAAATAAAATGGCCGGCAAGTTAAGACGCTTTGTTATAGGTAACGCGTCTGAATGTGAAATGGATGGGCAGGGACGGTTGCTATTGCCGGAAAAACTCAGGAAGTTTACCGGTATTGACAAGAAAATTGTCTTGGTTGGTCAGCTTAACAAGTTTGAAATATGGAATGAAAGTTCCTGGGCAGCCAAAGAGAAAGAATGGCTGAATGGCGATGATAATGAAGGCCTGGAAGAGCTAGGGTCTTTATCTTTTTAAATTACGGGAGATTGTTGGTGGAACATTTACCCGTTATGTATGCAGAAGCCCTGCAGCAGTTGGCGATCAAAAAAGACGGTATTTATCTCGATTGTACGTTTGGACGTGGCGGGCATAGTCAGGGTATCCTGAATTTGCTGGGTTCAACAGGACAATTGCTGGCTTTTGATCGTGATTCGGACGCGATAAATTCAGATTATGCGCAAGCCATGCTTGCGGACGAGCGCTTTAAATTAAAGCATAGCTGTTTTTCTCAATTGGAAAATATAGTCGAAAGTGCAGGCTTGGTCGGAAAAGTCGATGGTATTTTACTGGACTTGGGCGTGTCGTCGCCACAACTCGATAATCCGGAAAGGGGTTTCAGCTTTTTGCGGGATGGCCCGTTGGATATGCGCATGGACGGCAGTACGGGGGTTTCGGCTGAACAATGGTTGGCGACTGTTGACGAGAAAGATCTGGTCAAGGTTTTATTTGAGTATGGTGAAGAAAAGTTTGCACGACGCATAGCGCGAGCGATAGTTGAACAAAGGGCGCAAGCACCGATTACAACAACCCGGCAATTGGCGTTGCTGATTGAAAATGCAGTCTCCGTCAGGGAGAAGCATAAGCACCCTGCAACCCGTACATTTCAAGCAATACGTATTGAAATTAATGGGGAGTTGGATGAATTAAAGGTTGTTTTGGAGCAGTCTGCGCGGGTCTTGAAGCCGGAAGGACGCTTGGTAGTCATTTCTTTTCATTCACTTGAAGACAGGATTGTTAAACGCTTTATTAGAAATGAATCCGGAGCCAAATATAATCCGGGCAAATTGCCTATAAAGGAAGTGGATATTGCCAAAGGTATTTTAAAGAAAGTGAGTAAAGCGTTGAAAGCGGATGCCCAGGAAATCAGACAAAATCCAAGAGCCAGAAGTGCAGTCATGCGAGTTGCCGAGAGAGTTTAAGTGGTTATAAATCGGCTTTTAAGTGTCGCAGGCATTGTGCTTTTATTATCAGCTTTAGCGGTTATTTATAGCAAATACTACTCACGTTTGATTTTTATCGAGATCCAAAAACAGGAAAAAGCCCTGGATCAGTATGAGGTTGAATGGGGGCAGATGCAATTGGAGCTAACGATGCTGGCTGAACAAAATCGGGTAGAGCTAGTGGCACGCGAGCAATTGAAGTTGGTGATGCCTTTAAGAGAAAAAATTATTTATATAAAACCGTAAATGTTAGATTTTCGAGTTAGAAGTACGGCAAAACAACCGACCGACAATTTTTCAGGTAGAAGAAAATTTTTGGTTGTTTTTATGATGGTTTGCATGTTGGTATTGACCGGACGTGCCATTGATTTACAGGTTCTGAACAAACAGTTTCTTAAAGCTCAGGGCGATATGAGGCAGGTTGATGAAGTCTCTGTTTCTGCATACAGAGGCATGATTAAAGATAGAAATGGTGATCCTCTGGGAATTAGTACGCCTGTTGAGTCTATCTGGATAAATCCGCGTGAGCTTAAATTTGCAAAAGAAGACCAGTTAAGGGTGATGGAAAAGTTATTGAGTTTGCCTGCGGGTAAAGTCACTGAATGGATTAAGGAAGATTCGCGCAGACAATTTCTTTATATAGCACGCAGGGTTAATCCGCAATTGGGTGATCAAGTTAAGGCATTAAAGCTTGGAGGCGTTTATTTTGAACGCGAATTCAAACGTTTTTATCCTACCGGCGGGGTTTCCGCGCATATCGTTGGCTTTACCAATGTTGATGATATCGGGCAGGCAGGAATGGAATCCGGCTATGAAAATCTATTAAAAGGAAATTCAGGCAGTAAACGGGTCATCAGGGATGGGCAACGTCGAATTATTGATGATATAGAAAATATAAAAGAACCTGTTTCAGGAAAAAATCTTGAGTTAAGTATTGATCAGCGCATTCAATATCTGGCGTATCGGGAGTTACAGTTAGCGGTGACTGCCAATAAAGCAAAATCAGGCGCTTTAGTGGTATTGGATGCAAAAAATGGCGAAATCCTGGCGGCTGTTAATCAGCCCTCGTTTAATCCGAATACCAGAAATAATTTGAAGGAAAGTTTATACAGAAACCGGGCTATTACCGACATATTTGAACCGGGTTCAACGGTTAAGCCTTTTGTAGTCGCAGCCGCTTTAGACGGTGGTTACGTAAGTCCTAATGCCACTTTTGCCACTCAGGGAACGTATCAAATCGGACGCAATACGGTTAAAGACACTCATAATTATGGCACCATGGATTTAACGCATGTGTTAAAAAAATCCAGTAATGTCGGGGTCAGCATGATGGCACTGAAAATGCCGCCGAAGTATTTTTGGGGTATTTACCATCAGCTTGGCTTTGGCGTTTCAGCGGGATCAGGTTTTCCGGGTGAAGCCAGTGGTACTCTGCGGGATTATAAAAAATGGAGTGATTTTGATCGCGCGATTATGTCCTTCGGTTATGGTTTGAGTAGTTCGGCGTTGCAGTTGGCAAGAGCTTATACGGCGTTGGCAGATGACGGTATTTTGCATTCAGTGAGCTTGCTAAAGCGTGAGGAAGATGATGATGCCGTTCGGGTATTTTCAGCTAAAACGGCCAAAAGCGTCAGAAAAATGATGGAAACCGTATTGATGAAAGATGGTACGGCTTATGAAGCCAGGGTCGACGGTTACACGGCAGCCGGTAAAACCGGGACGGTAAAAAAAGCTTCCGGTTCCAGGGGTTATACCGAGAAGAGTTATTTTGCCGTTTTTGCCGGAATGGCACCGGCTAGAGATCCACGCTTGATTATTGTCGTTATGATTGATGAACCTTCTGCTGGACAGTACTACGGTGGCTTGGTTTCAGCGCCAGTATTTTCAAAAGTCATGGCTGGCGCTTTGAGGATACTGGAAGTTGCCCCTGATCAGGAAGAAACGATGCCCGTTTTGTTAACGCAAAAAAGCCGGTAATACGACTGATGAGACTGAAAGAACTGTTGGAAGGAATGCTGTCATTGCCAAAGTCAGACTTGGGAACTATCGGCGATGTACTCGTTACCGGACTGGCGTTGGATAGCAGGAAGGTCGTTGAGGGCAATTTGTTTATTGCCTTGTCGGGCGCTAATCAGCATGGCTTGAGTCATGTTGTACAAGCGATTGATAAGGGAGCCTGTGCGGTTATTTTTGACCCGTCAGGGAATACTAAGCAACGGGTAGAGCCGGGGCATCCGATACCGATGATTGCGGTAGCGGATCTGGGTTTGAAGTTGGGTGATATAGCCGCCCGTTATTATGGCAATCCTTCCGGCTCTATGGCGGTGATTGGCATTACCGGTACTAACGGTAAAACATCGTGTAGTCAGTTTTTAAGTCAGCTGCTGGATGCGTGCGGAATCATCGGCACCCTGGGTTGGGGCGAGTGGGGCGCGTTGAGTAAAACCCTTAATACCACGCCTGATGCTTTGGAAACCCAAAGAATACTGGCTGAGTTACTAAAAGACAACAAAAAAACAGTGGCGATGGAGGTGTCATCGCATGGTTTGGAACAGGGCAGGGTTAATGGCGTTACTTTTAAAGGCGCGGTATTTACCAATATTAGCCGGGATCATTTAGATTATCACGGCACTATGGAAGCTTATCTACAAGCCAAGTTGACGCTACTCAACAAGCCCGGCTTGGCTTTTGTCGTAGTCAATCTGGATGATGATTATAGCGACAAGATTATTGCCGCAGTACCTGAAGGTATTGTTTTATGGGGCATTAGCGTTCAGGGAAAAACCGTGGCTTCCTGCGAATGCGTTACGGCAGACGCTATTGTGCATAAAGTGGATGGTATTGAATTTGACGTTCGCTGGCGGGAAGACCGTCAACGGGTAAACGTGCCGCTTTATGGTGATTTTAATACCGAGAATATCTTAACCGTTTTGGCTGTAATGCTGGCTATGGGGCTGTCAATGACTGAGGCGGTAAAAAAACTACCGTTTATAAAGCCGGTTACAGGGCGCATGGAGCGATTTGGCGGTGCTGGACAGCCACTGATTTTTGTAGATTATGCGCATACACCCGATGCACTGGATAAGGTTTTATCCAGCTTGAGGAAACATTGCAGTCAGGCCTTATGGGTGGTCTTCGGCTGTGGTGGCAACCGGGACAAGGGAAAGCGTCCACAAATGGGGCGTATTGCCGAGCAGTGGGCAGATCATGTGATTGTCACTGATGATAATCCGCGTTTTGAAAGTGGACTGGCTATCGTTAACGACATTTTAGCGGGCTGTAGCGATTCTGTTGAGCAAAATGCTTGCGGTAAGGTAGAAGTCATTCAAAACAGGGCGCAGGCAATACAAAATGTGCTCTTAAGAGCGACTGAAAAGGATTGTATTGTGATTGCAGGTAAAGGCCATGAGCATTATCAGGAAATCAATGGCGTGCAAACAGCATTCAGTGATAGTCAGGTTGTGATTGACGCATTAAAAATGAGAGCCGTATAAAAATGAAAATGATGCTGAGTGACTGTGCAAAAGCGGTGCAGGGGAAACTCGTCGGGGAAGATGTTGCCATTAACGGTGCCTGCATAGACACGCGGGCCATTAAGCCGGGGCAACTTTATATTGCCATTAAAGGGCACAACTTTGATGGCAATGAGTTTGTCGGGCAAGCGGAAACAGCCGGAGCAATGGCGGCTATTGTGCATAACGGTGTTAAGCCAAACATCTCGCATATTGTCGTTGATGATACGCGGTTAGCCTTGGCTAAACTGGCTGGAGCATGGCGGCAATCGCTGTCTGCTCGTGAAAACGAGACACTTTCGGTAGTCGGCATTACGGGCAGTAACGGCAAGACCACCGTTAAGGAAATGATGGCGGCCATACTGGCGGTTAATGCGCAGGTTCTGTTTACTCAGGGTAACCTGAATAACGACATTGGCGTGCCTTTGACGTTATTGCGCCTGAATGAGCAGCATCGCTATGCCGTCATTGAGATGGGTGCAAATCATGCGGGAGAAATCGCCTACACCAGCACTTATGCGCAGGCTGATGTGGTCATTATTACCAATGCAGGCGCGGCGCATATAGAAGGTTTCGGCAGTCTTGAGGGCGTTGCCAAAGCGAAAGGTGAAATCATCGAGACGCTTAAAAAAGATGGAGTTGCCATTATTAATCAGGATGACGACTATTTTGACTATTGGCAAGCCATCGCAGCCAATAGACGTGTATTGTCATTTGGTTTGAGTGACCGTGCCGATGTAACCGCTACAGCGATTAAAACAGAAATTCGTGATAACACATTTGTTACCCCTTTTAAACTGATTACTGCACGGGGCACGATTGATATTATTTTAAAACTGGCCGGTCAGCATAATGTGGTTAATGCCTTGGCAGCTACTGCGGCAAGCTTGGCGTTGGGAATAAACCTGCAACAGATTAAACAAGGCCTGGAAAGTGTAAAGCCGGTAACCGGCAGGTTGCAGCCTTTGGCGGGTCGGTTGGGCAATATTATTATTGATGATACCTATAACGCCAATTCGGCTTCTTTAAAAGCCGGTCTTGATGTATTGACACATTTTACTGGAAAGCCTTGGCTGGTAATGGGCGCGTTCGGTGAATTGGGGCCGGATAGCCCAAAAATGCACGAAGACATGGGCGCATGTATTAAAGCAAGCGGCGTTGTAAGGTTATTGGCTGTTGGCGAGGATAGCAAGAATACGGTGGCAGCTTTTGGTAAAGGGGCTACTTTTTTTGAAAAACAACAAGATTTGATTGACGTGTTAAGACAAGAATTAAAAGGCGATGAAACGATTTTGATTAAAGGCTCACGAGCGCAGCACATGGAAAATGTAGCCGCCGCTTTAGTTGAAAATTTCAGGAATTAAACGATGTTACTTTATTTTGCAGATTATTTAATGACCTTTGATGGCGGCTTCAGGGTATTCCATTACCTGACTTTTCGCGCCATTTTGGGTGCATTAACCGCCTTGTTGATTTCTTTTGTTATCGGGCCGGTAATGATTAGAAAGTTAAGCGCTAAAAAAATCGGGCAAAGCATCCGTGAACTGGGGCCGCAATCACATTACGAAAAATCAGGAACGCCCACGATGGGTGGAGCCTTAATACTGATTGCCATTGCCATTAGTACGTTGCTCTGGGCGGATCTGAGTAATCGGTATATATGGGTCATCCTGTTGGTGACCATGGGCTATGGCGTCATCGGCTTTATTGATGACTATAGGAAAGTTGTCAAGCGCAACAGTGATGGTTTATCGGCTAAAGCCAAGTATTTGGCGCAATCAGTCATCGGTTTAACGGCTGCGGTTTTTTTGTATAAAACAGCCATTTTACCGGCGGAAACCCAATTCATCGTCCCCTTTTTTAAGGACTTTATGCTGGATATGGGCTGGATGTATATCGTGCTGACCTATTTTGTTATTGTTGGAACCAGTAATGCCGTCAACTTGACCGATGGTCTGGATGGCTTGGCCATTATGCCTACGGTGATGGTTGCTGCCGGTTTGGGTATTTTTGCCTATTTATCCGGGCATGTCGCTTTTTCAAGTTATCTGGCTATTCCGTATTTGCCCAATGCCGGTGAACTGATTGTTTTTTGCGCCGCTTTAGTGGGTGCCGGTTTAGGTTTTTTATGGTTTAACGCTTATCCCGCGATGGTGTTTATGGGGGATGTTGGCGCATTGGCGTTGGGTGCCGCTTTAGGCGTGTTGGCGGTGTTGGTCAGGCAAGAAATTGTCTTGATGATTATGGGCGGCGTTTTCGTCATGGAAACCTTATCCGTGATTATTCAGGTTGCCTCTTTCAAGTTGACGGGCAAGCGGGTGTTTCGGATGGCACCGATACACCATCATTTTGAATTGAAAGGATGGCCGGAACCCAGGGTTATCGTGCGCTTCTGGATTATCACCGTTATCTTGGTGCTGATCGGATTGGCAACTTTAAAATTGAGATAAAAATGGATAGCTTAGCGATTTTAAACGCGTTAAAAAAGAACTTTGCACTGGAGCCACAAAGCGCCAAAGTGGTAGTGGTGGGTTTAGGCAATACGGGTATTTCGGTTGCCCATTATTTACAAAAACTGGGGTTTAATTTTGCCATTACCGATAGTCGCGCCAAGCCGCCGTTGATAGATGCCTTTTTTGAAGTGATGCCTGATACCCCTGTTTTTACCGGTGGTTTTGATGAGGCGGCTTTTAAGGTCGCAACCCATTTGGTGGTCAGTCCCGGGGTTGCGCTGACTGAAAAGTCAATTGTCAAAGCCGTCGCCAACGGCACAAAGATCATCAGCGATATTGATTTGTTCGCCTGTTCGGTTAACGTACCGATTATTGCCATTACCGGGTCAAACGGTAAAAGTACGGTTACCACCATGGTTGGCGAAATGGCCAAATACGCTGGAAAAAAGGCGGGCGTAGGTGGCAATCTGGGTATACCGGCCTTGGAATTGCTGGCACAGGAAGCTGACTTGTTTGTATTGGAGCTTTCAAGCTTTCAGCTCGAACGAACCACGGCATTAAACGCTGCCGCAGCAACCGTGCTTAATGTTTCTGCCGATCATCTTGACCGGCATAATGATATGGCCGATTACGCGCACGAAAAACAAAGCATTTTCAGGGGTGACGGCGTCATGGTCATTAATGTTGATGACCCTGTTGTTGAGGCGATGCGGGAAGAAGGTAGACGGTTGTTTACGTTTTCAATAAAAAAAGACGCTGATTTTTACCTTGCCCGCCAGGATGATGTCGAGTATCTGATGCACAATAAACAGTGCTTGATGCCACTGGCGCAATTGCCGCTTGAAGGTCGGCATAATGCCGCCAATGCATTGGCGGCATTGGCCTTAGGGGTATCTGTAGGATTGGATGAACTAGCGATATGTGAAGCGTTGAAGCTATTTAAAGGCTTGGATCACCGTATGCAGCGTATTGCGGAAATACGTGGCGTCACTTGGGTAAACGATTCAAAGGCAACCAATATTGGTGCCTGTGTTGCCGCATTGCAAGGTTATGAGCGCAAAGTTATTCTGATTGCTGGCGGTGATGCTAAAGGCGCAGATATGAACGAGTTGACACCGGCCATAAAAGAAAAAGCAAAATGTGTCGTTTTAATGGGCAAGGATGCGGACTTGATAAAACAGGCATTGAATGATTGTGTGCCCGTTTATGCGGCCGAAAACATGGCGGAAGCGGTAAAAATTTCCGCCAGTCTTGCAACGGTCGGTGACAGTGTATTGTTGTCGCCAGCATGTGCCAGTCTTGATCAATATAAAAATTATCAAGACAGAGGCGATCAATTTTCTAAAGCCGTATTGGGCTTGCTGGCATGAACAAACGCGCAAAGCCGTCACGCATCGGCCGGTTTCATTTTGACCCTTTGTTGCTTGTGGTGACGATGAGTCTGTTGCTCATTGGCTATGTCATGGTGGCATCATCATCATTGCATTTGGGCTTAAAAATGACCGGCAACAGTTTTTATTATCCGGTCAGACAGTCCCTGCATATAGGTCTTGGGCTGTTTTTAGGGACATGCGTTGCCTTTACCCCCATCCGTGTTTGGGAAAAAGCGGGGCAGTCGTTGTTTATAGTCGGTTTATTATTACTGGTGATTGTCCTGATACCCGGTCTTGGGGTAAAGGTTAACGGCAGTACACGTTGGTTGTCGCTAGGCGGTTTGAGGATACAGGTATCAGAAGTTGTTAAGTATTTCTCGGTTATTTATATGGCAGGGTATGTAACCCGACATCAGCAATCAATACGGGAATCCGCTTTTGGCTTGATTAAACCGTTAATTTTGTTTTCAGTGGCGAGCGTATTGCTGCTAATGGAACCTGATTTTGGTTCCGCCGTGGTGATATTAATTATTGCCATGGGTATTATGTTTTTAGCGGGAGCGCGACTATCGCAATTCATCATGCTGTTGTCCTTTGTGGGCGTACTGGCCGGGTTATTGGTTTATTTTGAACCGTATCGCATGAAACGCGTGACCAGTTTCATGAATCCTTGGGCAGATGCCAAAGATAGCGGTTATCAATTGGTGCATGCGCTTATCTCATTTGGACGTGGCGAGTGGCTGGGTGTGGGCTTGGGAAGCGGCATACAAAAACTGTTTTATTTGCCTGAGGCGCATACCGATTTTTTATTTTCAGTCATTGGTGAAGAGCTTGGATTGCTGGGCGTAATGATGGTTATCGGTTTGTTTTCCTTGTTGGTCTGGCGCACGTTTGAGATAGGCGTGGCAGCAGAAAAAGCCGGGGAACGGTTTTCTGCCTTTATTGCTTATGGCCTGGGTATCTGGTTTGGGTTTCAGGCATTCGTCAATATGGGCGTTAATATGGGCATTTTGCCAACCAAAGGACTGACTTTGCCATTAATGAGTTATGGCGGCGGCAGTATGATGATTATGTGTTGCGCGGTTGCGTTGTTATTCCGTGTGCAAAGCGAAGTGGCAGAGATTAATGCCAACACGCCAAAAGAAAGGTCGAAATGGGCAAGCGTATAGTAATCATGGCCGGTGGAACCGGCGGGCATGTTTTTCCGGCACTGGCGGTCGCAGAATTGTTAAAAGAGCAAGGCTGGCAAGTGAGTTGGTTGGGCACGCAGAAGGGCTTGGAAAGTCGGGTGATTCCAGCCAGCGGTATTGAAATCGACTGGTTATCCGTAGCCGGTGTGCGCGGCAAAGGCTTGACGGCAAAAATAACGGCGGTGTTTATGTTGTTAAAAGCCGGTGTACAGGCCATGAAAATATTGCGCAAGCGTAAACCGGATGTCGTGCTGGGTATGGGTGGATTTGTTGCAGGGCCGGGTGGGTTGATGGCAAAACTGTTGGGATTGCCTTTGGTCATTCATGAGCAAAACCGGATTCCAGGCACCACTAATCGTTTGCTTGCTCGCTGGGCCAATCAAGTATTAGAGGCATTTCCTGACAGTTTTAATGCAAAAACCCAAGCAAAATGTACAGGAAATCCTTTAAGAAAACAGTTTCTTGCGGCCTTGGAAAATGACCGCCTGCGTTCTGAAAAGGAAGTCAGGATATTTGTTTTTGGCGGCAGCCAAGGTGCCCAAATATTAAATGAAACAGTGCCTGAGGCGATTGCTGAATTTCTAAGCGCCGGTTTGCAAACACAAACCGTGCAAATAAAGCATCAAACCGGCGCAGCCATGTTGTCCCAGGTTGAAAACCGCTATCGGGATTTAGGTATTAAAGCAGAAACCAGTGCCTTTATTGAGGACATGGTGGCGGCTTATCAATGGGCTGATTTGGTGATTTGCAGGGCAGGAGCCATGACGGTCAGTGAAGTTTCGGCAATGGGTATTCCGGCTATTTTTATACCGTTACCGGGTGCTATTGATGATCATCAAACGGCCAATGCCCGTTATTTAACGGATGCTGGCGCAGGACTACTATTGAGGCAAAAAGATTTGAATCCGGTAACACTGGCTGAACAGATAACAGAGGCACTTAAAAAATTGCCGGCAATGAGCGCAGCTGCAAAACACTGTGCGCGTTTGGACGCAACCGCTGTTGTCGCAGGCTACTGCAGCGCTGAGGCGGGACTATGAAAATTCCAGCCAGTACGCACGCAGCCTCTACCTTCGGTAATATCGAGCGCATTCATTTTGTGGGTGTAGGCGGCACCGGTATGAGCGGTATCGCCGAGGTCTTGTCCAACCTGGGTTATAAAGTGTCGGGTTCGGATATAAAAGAAAGCGCGGTAACACAACGGCTCGCAGCTTTGGGTGTGACGATTACTATTGGACATAAGCGGGAAAATGTTACGAAAGCGGATGTGGTAGTTGCGTCAACGGCCATTGATCGTAGTAATGAAGAAATTGACCAAGCCTATCTTAATAGAACTCCGGTTATTCCGCGTGCCGAAATGCTGGCCGAGTTGATGCGTTTTCGCTTTGGTATTGCCGTCGCGGGTACGCATGGCAAAACCACCACCACCAGTTTAACAGCCAGTATTTTGGCGGAAGGCGGATTGGATCCTACGTTTGTTATTGGCGGGCGATTAAACAGTGCAGGCACTAATGCCAAGCTGGGTTTAGGGAATTATTTGGTGGCTGAAGCGGATGAAAGTGATGCGTCATTTTTATACCTCCAGCCCATGATGGCCGTGGTCACCAATATAGACCAAGACCACATGGAAACTTACCAGAACAGTTATCAACGTTTAAAAGATACGTTTGTAGAATTTTTACATCATTTGCCTTTTTATGGTTTGGCGGTGATGTGTCTGGATGACGAAGGCGTAAGAGAGATTTTGCCGCAGCTATCCAAGCCGGTCATTACCTATGGCGTTCATGAAGACGCGGATATTCGTGCGGTAGATATTAAACAGGACGGTATGCTGACAACGTTTAGTGTTATTCGTCGAGGGGATTATCCGCTGTTGCCAGTGACGTTAAATATGCCGGGTTGGCATAACATGCTTAATTCCTTGGCGGCTATTGCCGTGGCAACCCGCCTTGCGGTTGCTGATGAAGCTATCGTTAAAAGTCTGGGCGCGTTTAAGGGGGTTGGCAGGCGTTTTCAGGTTCAGGGAGACTTGGCCATTGATGGCGGCAAGCTAACCCTGGTTGATGATTACGGACATCATCCCCGAGAAATTGCCGCAACCCTGGAGGCCTTGCGCCAAGCTTGGCCGGACAGACGCTCGGTAATTATTTTTCAGCCGCATCGGTATACGCGGACTCGTGATTTATTTGAAGATTTTGTGCAGGTGCTGTCGACCGTCGATGTCCTGATTCTGATGGATGTTTATTCCGCAGGCGAAGCAGAAATTGCGGGCGCAGACGGTCGGGCATTAAGCCGAGCCATTCGTATGCGTGCTCAAGTTGATCCGGTATTTGTTGATGACTGGCAAGAATTGCCAAAAATTTTGGCGGGCATCGTCAGACCTGATGATGTGATTTTGACGATGGGAGCCGGTAATGTTGGCCAGATTGCTACCCAATTACCCGAATTGTTAACGGAAGCGCTTGCGTGTCGGACATCGTCACCACTGACCCGATCGACATGAAAGGACGCTTATTAAGTAATGAAAAACTGGCTAAATATACCAGTTGGCGCGTTGGCGGGCCTGCGGACCGGCTTTATATTCCGTTTGACAAGCAGGATTTGTGTGAGTTTCTAACGACGTTACCTGCCTCGGAACCGGTGTTTTGGATGGGGTTAGGCAGTAATTTATTGGTCAGGGATGGCGGTATACGCGGCACGGTTATTAATACCAAAGGACGCTTGAAAGAAATGAAGCGTGCCGAAGATGGCTCTGTTTATGTGGAAGTAGGTGTTCCTTGTGCGCATGTGGCCCGTTTTTGTGCCGAACAAGGTTTGATGGGGGCCGAGTTTTTGGCCGGTATACCCGGAACCATGGGGGGCGCTTTAAAAATGAACGCGGGTGCCTTCGGCGGAGTGACTTGGGGCATTGTTAAGCAGGTAGAAATAATTGATCGGTCAGGTAACATAGCGCTTCGACATCCCGATGATTTTAAAGTGGGTTACCGCTCCGTAAAAGGCATTGAAAACGAATGGTTTTTGAGTTGCCGGTTGGCATTGCCGCAAGGTGATACGGTGGCCAGTCAGCAAAAAATAAAAGGCTTTTTGGAAACGCGGGCAAAAACACAGCCAACTAATCAACCGAGTTGCGGATCGGTATTTAGAAATCCGGAAGGTGATTACGCGGCAAGATTAATAGAGCTGACAGGATTGAAAGGGGTTGCGATTGGGGGTGCCAAGGTATCGGAAAAACACGCCAATTTTATTGTAAATACGGGTAATGCCTCCGCAGCGGATATAGAAAACTTAATTTACTTTGTTCAAGATAAAGTAAAGGAGCATCAAGGCGTGGAATTGCTGACTGAGGTTTGTATGGTAGGTGAAGTTGAAATAATGCGGATTGACACGTCCAATCCGGAAAAATTTGGGCGTGTTGCCGTATTGATGGGTGGGTCGGCTGCAGAAAGAGCGGTTTCGCTAAGAAGTGGTAAAGCCGTTTATGACGCCTTAAAACGTAAAGGTGTGGATGCGGTTGCCATTGATGTAACGGATAGTCCCATCGATGCCTTGGCCGGAATAAAAGTGGATCGGGTATTTAATATCATTCATGGCCGTGGCGGTGAAGACGGAGTGCTTCAGGGCGTTTTGCAGGTCATAGGCATTCCTTATACCGGCAGCGGCGTGATGGCTTCTGCATTAACAATGGACAAGCTAAGAACCAAATTATGCTGGCAAGGATACGGACTGGTGACACCCAAGTGGTGTTTATTGCAGGATGAAAATGATCTGGAGGCCTGTATTGAAAAACTGGGATTTCCGGTTATTGTCAAGCCTGCCCAAGAGGGTTCCAGTATAGGCATGAGCAAGGCCAACTCACGGGACGAGTTGTCCAAAGCCCTGCAAGTCGCCTTGGAATATCGTTGTGATGTGTATGCTGAAAGCTGGGTTACCGGTAAGGAATATACGGTTGCGGTATTAAATGACGAGGCTTTGCCGGTTATTCGTTTGGAATCGCCCCATAGCTTTTATGATTACGAAGCAAAATATAATGCGACGACCACCCAATATCACTGTCCTTGTGGCTTGGATGAAGTCCAAGAGTTGTTTTTGAGAAATCTGGCGGTAACCGCGAGTAAAGTCGTGGGCGCAAAGGGATGGGCAAGAGTCGATGTTTTTATTGACGATTCCGGGCAGTATCAATTGATTGAAATTAATACCGTACCTGGCATGACCGATCATAGTCTGGTGCCGATGGCAGCTAAACAAGCGGGTATTGATTTTGAAGAATTGGTCTGGCGAGTGTTGGAAACCAGTCTAGGGTAATGAGCAATATAGGCATTAAAATCGGGGTGATCGGATTACTGTTATTGGGTCTGGTTGGAATGGTCGGGTATGAAGCAGTCACGAAATGGCACCTCGGGTCGTTACCGATTAAAAGCGTTTCCATGCCCCTTAAGTACGTGAGAACGGAAGGCGTTTTTCAATACCTTAGTAAAAACGAGGTACAGGCTGTGTTACAGCCATTGGTAGTAACCGGTTTTTTTGATGTGGACATGCAGGCGATACAGGCTGCGGTTGCCACATTGCCTTGGGTGGATACCGTGGCGGTTAAGCGCATTTGGCCTGATGCGATTGACATCAAGGTAAGCGAGAGAAAGCCCTACGCACGGTGGGGTAAAAACAGCCTGATTACTGAGCAGGGTGTGATATTTACACCCAAGAATGTAGACCAGTTTCAGAATATGACATTAGTGACGGGGCCGGAGTCGCAGCAAGTCAGGGTGCTGGAAATAATGAAGGGCATTAAAACAGCCTTGGCAGATCAGTCCATGGAATTGGTGGAGTTTAGTGTTAATGACCGATGGGCATGGAAAATCAAGTTGTCAACGGGTCTGGAAATATTGCTGGGACGCAATGAACAATTAAAAAAATTACAACGTTTTTTAAAAACGTTAACCGTATTAAAACAAGAGCAGGTTGAGCAAATAGCAGTCGTTGATTTGAGATACCCCAACGGCTATGTCGTCTCATGGAAGCCGGGAGTCCTTGAGATTGATTGGCATGCCATTGCAACCACCCCTAATGAATAAACCAGCACACGTAAAGGCGATATAGAGTAGATAAAATGGCAAAAAAAACAGAGCGTAATTTAATAGTCGGTTTGGACATTGGAACGTCAAAAGTTGCGGCTATTGTTGGTGAGCTCACCAGTGATGGCAATATAGAAATCATAGGCATAGGCACTACGCCATCGCGCGGACTAAAAAAAGGCGTTGTAGTTAATTTGGAATCAACGGTTCATTCCATACAGAAAGCCATTGAAGAAGCTGAACTGATGGCAGGATGCCAGATCAAGTCGGTTTTTGCAGGTATTGCGGGGAGTCATATCAGAAGCCTTAACTCTCATGGTATTGTGGCAATCAAGGATAAAGAAGTCACGCAATACGATATTGACCGGGTGATTGATTCTGCTCGTGCGGTTGCTATTCCTGCCGACCAGAAAATTTTACATATTTTGCCTCAGGAGTTTGTCATTGATCTCCAGGACGGGATTAAAGAGCCTATCGGGATGTCGGGTATTCGTCTGGAAGCCAAAGTGCACATGGTTACGGGTAGCGTTAGCGCCTCGCAAAATATTATTAAATGTATCCGACGCTGCGGGCTGGAGGTTGAGGATATTGTGCTTGAGCAATTGGCATCTTGTAATTCTGTGCTCACTGAGGATGAAAAAGAATTAGGCGTTTGTTTAATTGATATTGGCGGTGGCACAACGGATATTGCCATTTTCGTTGAAGGTGCCATTAAGCATACCGCCGTCATACCGATAGCCGGAGATCAGGTGACTAACGATATTGCGGTCGCATTACGCACGCCAACAATAAATGCAGAAGATATTAAACGAAAATATGCCTGTGCATTAACGCAATTGGCAAATGTTGATGGCACTATTGAAGTGCCCAGCATTGGCGATAGAGCGCCGCGCAAGATTTCAATGCAAAACCTGGCCGAGATTATTGAGCCGCGTTATGAAGAATTGATGCTGCTGGTACAGTCCGAGCTTAGACGCAGTGGCAATGAAGAATTAATAGCTGCCGGGATCGTATTGACCGGTGGCAGTTCAAAAGTAATGGGACTCATCGAACTGGCAGAAGAGATTTTTCACATGCCGGTTCGAATGGGTGGTCCACAAAATGTGACCGGCTTGACAGAAGTGGTGAGAAATCCCATTCACTCTACAGGAGTCGGATTGTTAATGTATGGAAAAGACCATCAGAACTTGGGAAGAAGCAGTGATTCTGATGGTTTGGGTTGGTTTTCAAAAATGAAAAACTGGTTTCAGGGTAATTTTTAATAGTTTATTTAAGGGGTAGTGTCGTGAAATATGAATTGGTTGATACGTATAGTGAAACTGCCGTCATCAAGGTTATTGGTGTCGGCGGCGGTGGTGGCAATGCAGTCAATCACATGGTTGGATGCCATATTGAAGGGGTTGAGTTTATTTGCGCCAATACCGATGCGCAAGCGTTAAGAAAACTAACGGTTGATACGGTAATCCAGTTAGGTGTTGAATTAACCAAAGGCTTGGGTGCCGGTACTAATCCGGAAATTGGCAAACATGCCGCAGAAGAAAATAAAGACCGTATTAAAGAAGTTTTACAGGGCGCAGATATGGTTTTTCTGACGGCCGGTATGGGCGGTGGTACGGGTACAGGTGCCATTCCCGTTATTGCACAAGTCGCAAGAGAAATGGGTATCTTAACGGTTGCTGTCGTGACCAAACCCTTTCTGTTTGAAGGTAAAAAGAAACAGGCGGTTGCAGAGCAGGGCATTATAGAGCTGGAAAAATACGTGGATTCATTAATCACTATTCCCAATCAGAAATTATTGCCGGTGCTGGGTAATAACGTATCCTTGATGAATGCGTTTAAAGCGGCCAATGACGTGTTGCTGGATGCCGTACAAGGCATTACCGAGCTGATTGTTCATCCTGGCATGATTAACGTTGATTTTGCTGACGTTAGAACCGTTATGTCTGGAATGGGTGCGGCTATTATGGGCATGGGTTCGGCAACAGGCGAACATCGTGCGCGGGAAGCGGCTGAAAAAGCCATTGCTTGCCCCTTGCTGGAAGATATTAATCTGCAAGGCGCACGCGGCATTTTGGTTAATATTTCTGCCTCTGATATGGGCGTTGCCGAGTTTAACGAAGTCGGTAATATCGTTCACGAGTTTGCTTCAGAAGATGCCATTATCAAAATTGGTATGGCTATTGATTCAACCCTGGGCGATGAAATCAAAGTTACCGTGGTCGCTACCGGCATGGGTGCGCCTCCTGTGGCCGTTAAAGCACCGATTAAAATGATGCATAAACCGACGACCAGTAACGCAAATTATGATGAATTGGACAAACCAACCGTTATGCGTAAAGGCGGCACCCATGAAAACAGGGAAACCCGTTTTGGTGCTCAAGCCAAAAAAGAGATAGATCTGGATTATCTGGACATTCCGGCGTTTTTAAGACGGCAGGCGGATTAATTTAGATGCAAGGTTCAGGCGTGGCGGGGTATTTATCCCGTCACGTTTCGTTCGTTTCCAGGATGGGGTTATTTTTGAAATTTCAGTACATTGATAGTCCCGTTAATGCGCTGTGACGCTTTTCGTATTTTGCCCGTGCAATGAAATAAGTCGCATACACGGGGTTAATCTATACCAATCTTCAAGTCCTCAATTTTTCTTACCTGTGCTCCGGTTGCACGCCGCTAAATACTGAAAATCACTTCTGAACAGGAACTCAAGAACTACAGATGCTTGCGGTAATTGTCCTGCCAACATTATCGGTGGATAAATTAGTCATATTTACTTAAAATACGTCTAAAATAATCCCTTTCAGTAACCCTAACTGTTTAAGCAGTCCTGCTTTTAGTGACTTGTTTGCACAGATGTAAGCTAATCAAACATAAGCCTTATGGAACAACATACTTTAACCCTTGGAATCCCTAGCTTCACTTACGCCGATTTATACGATGCTGTCCGCCTAAAAGATTTACTGGAGGTGTTTGATGGGTCGATTAAAAATCATGATGTTGAACTCTACAATAAGTTTGCCGCTTATCGCCAAAACCAGGGTGAAGGGCTGAAACCGGAGGAGATTTCCGAGTTACTGGTGAACATGGGGCCTTATGTCGGTCAGTTTGTCGCCAAGTTGTTCAATGTGTCTGAGCAACATCAAGTGCAAAGCGTCAAAATCAAGGATGAAATCGACACCATTTTTACCTATAAAAATGAAGTGGTAGAAAAACTGGGTGTTGTGTTTAAAGGCCAGGATACCAGTGACTGGGCTATTTCTGCTATCTTGAATCGTTTCGATTTGTTGATTGAGGCCGGTTTTCCGGAAGCCAATCAAGATGATGATCCTGAACACCGTGTTGCGCGTGTTGGTGCGGTGATTGGCTTGTTGTCCAGCCATTACAAACTGCTTGCCAAAGGTAAAGCCAGTGCTTACGAAAATGCCGATGAACAAGTTGCTGCGTTACGCGCAAAATTGGCAGTTCATGAACTGGCGGCAACTGAATTTAGCGATATTATTAATACAGCGGATGCGGCTGAATTTATCAGCGGCTTAATGGATGTGGTGCAGCTTTGGAGCTTTGTCGCTCAAGAAGATAACGATATCGTCGCTGACTGGTTGAGTTTTAAATTTCCTGAAAAACGTGATTTTGACTATTTGGTTGGGCATGACACCGTAGACCGTGGTGAATTTACTGCGTGGATGGGTAGTTTGGAACATCGCCGCCGCCGGGATGGCTTTAAATTGACAGATCCACGCCTTAATCAACGGCAGGTATTGTCAGAAGTTAATCATTGTATTTATTGCCACGAACGCGATACCGATTCATGCTCAAAAGGTATGCGTAACAAAAAAACCAATACCTTTAAAGTGGATCCGCTGGGTGTGACGACTATCGGCTGTCCGCTGGATGAAAAAATATCGGAAATGCATTTGGTTAAACGCCAAGGCGACAATATTGGCGCGTTGGCGATTATTATCATCGATAATCCGATGTGCCCTGGTACCGGTCATCGTATTTGTAATGAGTGCATGAAAGGTTGTATTTATCAAAAAACCGACCCCGTTGACATTCCGCAAATTGAAACCAATGTGCTGACTGATGTGTTGTTCATGCCTTACGGTTTTGAAATATACAGTTTGCTGACCCGCTGGAATCCGTTAAACGTTAAGCGCCCCACCATGCTGCCGTACAACGGTAAAAATGCCTTGGTGGTCGGTTTGGGCCCCGCCGGTTATACCATGAGCCATTATTTGTTAAATGAAGGCTTTGGTGTGGTCGGTATTGACGGCTTAAAACTGGAGCCTTTGCCGGTAGCGTTAACCGGTGATGCAAACACCTTGCCCATACCGATTGTTGATTTTAATGATCTTTATGAAGATTTGGATAAACGTATTTTGGCAGGTTTTGGTGGTGTGGCTGAATATGGCATTACCGTTCGTTGGGACAAAAACTTTCTAAAAGTGATTTATTTAACGCTGCAACGGCGTGAAGCGTTTCGTGCTTATGGCGGCGTCCGTTTTGGTGGCACATTGACCATTGAAGATGCCTGGAGCATGGACTTTGATCATATTTGTATCGCGTCCGGCGCAGGCAAGCCCACTGTTATTGATATTAAAAACAATTTGATACGCGGCATCCGCAAAGCTTCTGATTTCTTGATGGCGTTGCAATTGACCGGCGCGGCCAAGGCGTCTTCAATGGCTAACTTGCAAGTGCGCCTACCTGCAGGTGTTATCGGTGGTGGTTTGACGGCGATGGATACCGCAACCGAGTTGATGGCGTATTATCCTGTTCAGGTGGAAAAAATCCTGCATCGTTATGAAACATTGTCTGCCGTTTATGGTGAGCAGGTGGTTCGTGGTCGTTACGATAAAGAAGAAACGCTTATTCTTGATGAATTCCTGGCGCATGGCAAAGCTATCCACGCTGAACGCCAACGCGCTGAAGCGGAAGGTGAGCAACCGCATTTTCAACCGTTGGTGGAGTCGTGGGGTGGCGTAACGCTGTTCTATCGCAAAGGCATCAATGATGCCCCTGCGTATCGCCAAAACCACGAAGAAATCAACAAGGCACTGGAAGAAGGCATTGCCCTGGCTGAAGGTATGAGTCCGCTGAGTGCCGATGCCGACGAATACGGACATTTGAATGCCGTCGATTTTGAGAAATTGGTATCAGAAGACGGTCGCTGGAAAAGCTCGGGACAGATCATCAAGGTTCCGTTACGCAGTTTGTATGTGGCAGCGGGTACTTCGCCCAACACGATTTATCAAAGTGAATATCCCGACACCTTTGTGATGGATAAATGGTTTTTCCAACGTTATGAACCCGAATGGACAAACGATTCTGTTGAATTAGTGCCTATGAGCGATGAAGCGTTCCCTAAGCTGGGTAAACCTGCGCCGCTGACGTCCTATCAAAAAGACGGTAAATTTATCAGCTTTTACGGCGACAATCATCCGGTCTATGCCGGTAATGTGGTAAAAGCGATGGCCAGTGCCAAAAATGGTTACCCCTACATTGTTAAATTATTTGAACAACAACTGGCCAACCTAAATCCTGCACAACAGCCGGAACGTGATGCGGCCTTAAAAGATTTGTTTGCACGCTTGGATGCCTCTTTCAAAGCCACTATCGTCGCCATTAATCGATTGACACCGACCATTATCGAAGTGGTGGTAAAAGCACCGCTGGCCGCTGAAAAATTTCATCCCGGACAATTTTATCGGGTGCAAAACTATGAAGCCATTGCGCCAACGGTTGAAGGCACCGCATTGGTGGCGGAAGGCTTGGCGTTGACCGGTGCCGAAGTCGACAAAGAAAAAGGCACTATTTCCCTGATTGCACTGGAAATGGGTTCATCTTCGCGACTTTGCGCAACCTGGAAAGTCGGTGATCCACTGGTCGTTATGGGCGTGACCGGTACGCCAACCGAAATACCGACTAACCAAACCGTATTGTTACTCGGTGGTGGCTTGGGTAATGCCGTCCTGTTTTCCATTGGTAAAGCACTACGCGCGGCCGGTAACCGGGTTATTTATTTTGCGGGTTATAAATTTTCCCAAGACCGTTTCAAAGTTGAAGACGTTGAAGCGGCCGCTGATTTAATTATCTGGGCTGTTGATAAAGGCGAAGGCGTGGAAGCAATAGTGCCAACCCGTCCGCAAGATAAAACTTTTGTCGGTAATATTCTGGAATGTATGGTGGCTTATGCTACCGGCGAATTGGGCGAACAGCCCATTTCACTGGCGGATGTTGATCATCTTATCGTGATCGGTTCAGACCGCATGATGGCGGCAGTAAAATCCGCCCGTTTTGATGTGCTAAAACCGTATCTCAATAAAGCCCATCACGCGGTCGGTTCAATTAACTCACCCATGCAGTGCATGATGAAAGGTATCTGCGCCCAGTGTATGTGCAAACATATTGATCCGGAAACGGGTAAAGAAACCTTTGTTTATTCCTGCTACAACCAGGATCAGGATTTGGATAAAGTCGACTTCCCGCATTTGAATGCACGCTTACGGCAAAATACCGTACAGGAAAAATTATCCAATCTATGGCTGGATTATTTGTTGATGAAGCAGAAGTCAGGAGAAATTGCGTAGGTTGAGTTAGGCGATAGCCGTAACCCAACATATCGAAACGATAAATGTTGGGTTACACTCTTGATCGGCAAATGCTTCTGCATCCGCAATCCAATCTATGCGCTGACTCACAAGAGAAAAAATAATGGATGAAATAAAAATTGCCGAGTTACTTCCTGGTTTTGAGAAAGTTGATGATCAAAATATAAACTCAGTTTACAGAGGACACATCCAACCAGAGCAGGATGACGCGCCTTTGCTGGCTTACTTTAAAATAATTCCACCCCGAGAAGTATTTGTTGAGTCTGTTTGCTCGCTACTTTGTAGCCATTTAGGGCTGCCCACACCAGAACCCTATCTGCTCATCATGAGTGAAGAAGTCTGTCCTATTAATGGCAAGCACACAATACCCGCTTTCGCGACTGTTGATGCAAAAACGCCTAGCTTTAGACAATATCTACGACAGAGCCCAGATAATGAGCAAGCAATAATAGCAATTTTAAAAAAATGGCCTGAACTTATTTCTTCGGCCACCTTTGATGAATTTATCGGTAATACTGATCGTAATATTGGCAATCTTCTATTCGACGGTAAAAACATTACCTTGATTGATCATGGCTTAGCGATTAAAGAAACGCATCGTCATAACATGCCGAACTTTCAAAATTTGCTATTTGATATAGTGAAAAATGAAGATGATGTAGCTAAGGCAAGATATAAAAAATCGGCTTATAAAAAACTAGAGTCTTATGGGAAAATCCCTTTCAATATGCTGTCGGCAAAGACTTTAGCAACTGATTATATGGATGATGTCAGTATCGATGATGTTGTTAATTTTTTGCGAAATCGTATTGATTTTATTAAAGATCATATCGTTTATCAGTTAGGTATGGGAAATAAACAGCGAGCCTTAAGATGAATACACTTGCATCAAGAATAAAGTTTAAGCCTCGCATCAAAGGCGAATGGCTACCCATTTATATCGAGCCCATCCACATGTCGGGCGAACGGTTTACTATAGCCATTGCCGCGATTGCAAATACAGGTGACAAACGTGTGTTCAAAACGATAGATCCCCATTTAATTAAAGCCATGTATCAAGATCGCTCTGATGAAATATTAGGTATTATCGATTTTGCTCTTGAATCATTAAATCAATTTATTGCGCAAGAAAAAAGCTTACAACATTGGCACTCGCCTCTCTCCGGTATTATCAAAGGAAAAATCACTCAAGCTGAAGGCGTTGAATTTCAACACATAATTAATCAAGGCATTCAGCGCTGCTCAAGCTTGTCAGGATTATATACAGGACAAGAAGAAAATGACGAGCAAGTACAAGTACAAGAACAACAAGTAAGAACAGCAATCAAAACATGTCTGATTGATATTAATTCAGATTATAAAAACTGCATTAATAAAATCATTGATCTTAATGATGCTCGAAGAAGGCGCTATAGTTTTATTTATCATCAATATGTTACCAATATTGCTGTTGCAGCTAACAACGCATCTCTGGATAGAGCGTTGGTAAAGGTTATTGACATTAACGATCTGAAAGAAGATTTTTTGTCTGTGTATGAGAATATGGAAATTATTATTACCGCTCCCATAAACAAACCAATAAACAGCTCTATCGTAGATCAAGTCAAAGCAGAAGCAGATCGCTATAAGCTGGGCTGTGTAATTATCGATGATAGACCTGAGAAAATAGCAGAATATATCCATAAAAAAGTTGCTGGTGGATAATTTTTTTGAGCCAATGTATAGAGTATGCCGAATTACGGTGAAAATGAACTCGTGATCACGATTAGCCCAATTAAAATCATTAAAGGCGATGCGCCCAAGCGTGTTAAGTCGATGGTTTTGGAATGGACGGCTTTACACCAGGAAGAATTATTGCGGGATTGGGAGCTCTGTAAAAACATGCAGCCTCCTTTTGCCATTGAGCCATTGGAGTAATGTCATGTTTTATCATATTAAAACCATAAAACCGGATGCAAATAATTACAGCATCAAAATAACGTACAGCGACAACGTTGTTATTACTGCCGATTTTAAAGAGCTACTGGAAAAAGGTGTAATGACGTTATTAAAAAATTCTGCTGTTTTTGGCCAGGTGCAAATAGGTGATAAAGGGCGTTCCATTGTATGGCAAAAACAGGATATTGATTTTTGTGCCGATAGCCTGCGCTTAAAGTTTTATCAATCACCAGAAAAAACTGAAATGATGGTTAACGGCGCAGTTACGTACACAAGCTAAACAGCACCAATAACAAGCGCGTAATACTCTCCCTGCTACAAGGAATCTTTTTGAACAATCAAACACTTTGTCTCTGCGGCTCCGGCATAGCCTATCAACAATGCTGCGAGCCGTTTCATTCCGGTGAAAAATTTCCGGCTACTGCTGAAGCGTTAATGCGGTCGCGTTATACGGCTTATGTGTTGCGCAATGCCGTTTATTTACAGGAGACTTGGGATACAACCAGGCGACCTGAGAAGATAGATTTTTCCAGAGAAAATATTGACTGGTTACGACTGGAAATTACCGAAATAAAAAAAGGTGCGATTAAAGACAGCAAAGGCGTGGTGGCGTTTAAGGCATTTTATGTGCAGGATGGCCAAGAGCATATTATGAATGAAATCAGCCGCTTTACGAAAATCAACGGACGCTGGTTTTATCTGGATGGCGTTATTAAATCAATGGGTATAGTGGGGCTGCAAACTAATCAGGGCAAAAACGCGCTGTGTTCGTGCGGTAGCGGCAAGAAATTTAAGCGTTGTTGCGGAGCCGGATAAGTAACAGTATTGGTTGGTTAACCCAAGAAAAGCCAAGTCAGTGGTTTAGTCGTGGCGACTGAATTTATATTTGTTTATGGCACGTTGCGTAAACAAACAGCTTCAAGCAAGCAGCATTTATTAGCCAATTACTGCGCGTATTTTTCAGAGGGCGTTATGCCTGGAAAACCATATGAAGTGTGTGGCTATCCCGGCGCTATTGAATCCAGTAATGCCAATCATAAGGTTTTTGGTGAGCTGTATAAAATCCTTGATCAACAGTCGTTATTAGAGCGGTTGGATGAATATGAAGAATGTAGTGACCGGTTTCCGATGCCCCATGAATATAGTCGCAAGCAGCGCTCTATAGAGCTTGTCAGTGGTGATTCGGTGGTGGCTTGGGTGTATTTGTATAACCATGATGTTTCAACACTACAGCAAATAATCTCGGGTGATTATCTCGGCGGTTAAGGATTTGGGATGGCTTATCAATCAGAAAAGAAAGGTGGTAGGGCGGTTAGCTTTAGCTAGTCGCCCTACAAAACTTGCAAGTGTCCATTGAGTTTAAGAAGGTATATTGTGTCTGTTGGGTTTACTGGCTTAACATTGCCACTGTTTGATCGTGCCCTAGCGGAGTAATCTGTACTGAACCGGTTCCTCTAATGCCGAGTTCTTTTGCGGCAGCATAAGATAAATCTAATGCTCTTTTGCCATGAAAAGGCCCTCTATCATTGATGCGCACGATAACGCTACGATGATTTTTTAGGTTTGTGACTTCAGCGTAAGATGAAAGAGGCAGTGTTTTGTGTGCCGCAGTCATTGCATACATGTTGAATCTTTCGCCGTTAGCGGTTTTTTTACCATGAAAATCAGCGCCATACCAGGAAGCGGTACTTTGGCGATGAGTTTTTGAATGATGCTTGGTGGTATGAGCTTTTGACTTGTGAGTCGTGTGGCGACTTGATGCTTCTGCCGATTGTATTGGGTTAGAAAAATAACTGTAGGTAACAACAACAAAAACTGCCAGTATCAGTTTATTCATAAATAAAAAGCCTTTTTTAATTAAAATCTATGGCCTGTTCAGTAGTTGGCCATATATAAAGAATCAGGGGTGTCGGATTATGTCCAGGCCGCTTGATTCTTTGCCTTGTCGACTTAAAGCAATTGTTTTGCTTTAAGTTTTGAACGCTAATGTTTTAACGTTGAGGTAATTTTAACTTGGCAAGTCTTAAGAGCACCTTAAATGTGACGCTAAGATGAAAAAGTCGGATTGATAACTATCAATGGCTTACGTAGAAGAAGGGCGCTGATTTCTTATTAATGGCAGATAAATAGTTGAAAGATTATCGCCCTGAAGGCGTGAATAGCACGAAGAAAGAAAGCTCTGTGCCCTTTCGGTACTGGCCAATAACGGCTTTGTTATGAAAAAACCATGAATGGCCGGTTTTTAAATGCCTTGGCGACTAAAGCTACGCGTCAAAGCCAGCCCAAACTTGCTGATGTTGTTCCAACGGGGTTGTATTCAGCGCCAACCCGGCCAGAATAACCCGACTTTTCAATCGCCCGGAAAATCCTTTCAAAATTAATATGTCCAGTACCCGGTTGGCCGCGACCAGGGCAATCTGCAAATTGAATATGGCCGATTTTATTGGCGTGTCGGGCAATAAATTCAGCCGGATGGTCGCCCGTCATCTGCGCGTGATAAATATCGTATTGCATAAACAGCTTCGGGTGGTTGAGCTGGTCTAATATATCAAGCATTTGTTGGCCGTTATGGATGATAAATCCAGGCATGTCGTGGCTATTGATGGCTTCAAAAACGGTTTTAATACCCAGGAGGGCAAAGGCATCAACAGCAAACCCCAGATTTTCTTTGAAGGTTTGCAGGTAGTCCTGTTTTCGTTTTTCATTAAAACATCGTCCAGGCAGTACGTTGATGGCTTCCGGTTTTAACAGCTTTGCGTAGTCAAGTGTTTCAGCGATTGCCTGGCGGAATTGAGCCTGCTTTTCAGGTACACAGGCAAGTCCTTCGCCTCCCTGTAATAGATCGTCGGCATCCACATTAAACAACACCAGTTTTAACTGCTGATCTTCCAGTGTGTTTTTTATAATTTCTGCGCTCAGGCTGTAGGGGAATTGTATTTCAACCGCTTCAAAGCCTGCATTTTTAGCCGCTTTGAAGCGATCGATAAGGTCTACTTCAGTAAACAACAAGCTTAAATTGGCACTGAAGTTAAGCATTGTTTTTGGTAAATAATTTAATCAAGGTTGAAGGGTCTTGTTCCAAATAGCCATGGCTGCCGTGCAATTGCATAAGTTGAGAGGCCAATCCGGACATGGGGATGGCTTGGCCTTGTTTAACGG
The DNA here is from genome assembly GCA_037130115.1 of Methylococcaceae bacterium. Classification (GTDB taxonomy): domain Bacteria; phylum Pseudomonadota; class Gammaproteobacteria; order Methylococcales; family Methylomonadaceae; genus Methylobacter_C. The sequence continues at coordinate 19,464 of JBAXTQ010000004.1, read as the reverse complement.
CTAAATCGACGGCCATATTCAAATCTTTCAATAAGGTTTTAACGTACCATTTTACCGGCTCAAAGGTGCCTGTTGCCATTTCCGGGCCGACAATTTGCAAGGGTTTTGAGTCAGCAAAGCCACCGGACAGGGCTTCCGGTATTTTCTCGGCAGCGACACCGGCTTGCCGGGCCAGTGCGATCATTTCGGCGATAACCAGGACATTGCAGCTGACAATCATTTGGTTGCAAATCTTGGTGACTTGGCCACTGCCCAAGTCACCCATGTGAGTCAGTTGCTTATAAAGCGGAGCAAGGACGACACGCGCAATATTGATGTTTTCCAGGCTGCCGCCTGCCATAATCGCCAGATTGCCTTGTTCGGCTCCCGTAACACCGCCTGAAACCGGCGCATCTACCCAACCCATGCCGCATTTTTTATGCAGCATGGCCGCTAACTGTCGAGTGTTCTCGGGGTGGATGCTGGATAAGTCAATCAGCAACTGGTTTGCTGAACCATTGTTCATAATATCGTTGCGTATAACCGCTTCAACAGCCAAGGTATCCGTCAAACATAATAAAATAATGTTGGATGCTTTGACTAATTCGGCAATGGATGAGCACGCGTTAGCGCCCGCATCCGTCACGGGTGACAGTTTTTCAGGGTTGCGATTCCATACGTTGACATTAAAGCCTGCCTTTAATAAACGTAAGGTCATGGGTTTGCCCATTAAACCGATACCTATGAAGCCAAGCGTGGGTTTTTTATCTGTCATAATCATTGTGTATTAATAATGCTGAATTTAAAAGCTTTGGTAATGCTGTCGCTATAGGGTGTGCGAATATTTCATTTGCCGTAGCAGTAATTAACCCAAGTATAACTTCATTTTGGTGCGTTTAAAAAATAAGTTGGGCGCAAACAGATGGTTTTCTCACTCACTCATAGCACCTTCCAAGGTGTACTTTTTGGCTTAACTTTAACAAGAATTGTATTTAGAGTTTGACGCGATTAGGGTTTACCTATATTATTTCGCAGTTATGTTAGATAGATTACCCGAATATATAGACCCCTTGCACCTGGCTGATAAGCGCGGTGAATTGAAAGGTCAAATACCCTTAAGCAGTCTGGATCGTTTGGCAACTATGCTGGTTAACGACTCCGGATCAGTTACTGTCGACCTTTTTTTTGGTCGGGAAGGGCGGCTGGCCAAAATTGAGGGTCATATCAAGGCTGTTTTGGAGCTTGAGTGCCAAAACTGTTTAGGAGCTGTTAGCTGGCCTGTTGATTGCAACATCAAATTAGGCATTGTTACCTCAATAGATCAAGCCGATAGATTGCCCGAAGACTATGAGCCATTAATAGTTGAGGAAGGAAAAATTCCTCTTAAAAATATTATTGAAGATGAAATATTACTCACTTTGCCGGCATTCCCAAAGCATCAGCAACCTTGTTTTGTCAAAAAAATTGACAATAACACCGTAGATCCAATAGTGAATGACGAGCCGTCATCCACTGAAAACCCTTTTTCCATATTAGCCAAACTTAAAAACACTGGAGATTTATAATGGCCGTACAAAAGAGTAAAGTATCGCGTTCAAGACGTGGTCAGCGTCGTTCACATGATGCATTAACAGGCAGAGCATTGTCTCAAGATGCCATCACAGGTGAAATGCATTTACGTCATCACGTTACCCCGGACGGCTTTTTTAAAGGTCGTCAAATAGTCAATAAAAGCGACGAAGATTAATAATCTTTCCGCTCTGGCATGATGCTATGCCGAACCCTATCCGGTTCGGCTTCCTTCAATAACTGCGGAGTTGTTCATCAGCGTGAGTTTAACAATTTCAATTGATGCGATGGGCGGCGATCATGGTCCTGAAGTCACTATTCCGGCATCATTGGATTGTTTAAAAAACAATCCGGACTTAAAGCTAATTTTAGTAGGCAATGAAACTGTCATTAAACAGTTATTGCCGAACCCATTGGACTATTATCAAAATAGACTTGCAATCCATCACGCTTCTCAATGCGTTGAAATGGATGAGTCACCCTCTAAAGCCCTAAAAAACAAAAAAGACTCCTCCATGCGTGTCGCTATCAATTTGGTTCGTGATGGCCATGCCGACGCTTGTGTGAGTGCGGGTAATACCGGCGCTTTAATGGCGACGGCACGCTTTGTTTTGAAAATGATCCCCGGCATTGATCGTCCTGCCATTATTTCCACATTACCTTCAATTTATGGGCATACCCATGTGCTTGATTTGGGTGCAAATGTAGATTGCACTGCTGAACATCTTTTTCAATTTGCCATCATGGGCAATGAATTGGTTAAGGCGGTTGAGGCAATTGATAATCCTAAAGTGGGGTTGTTAAATATTGGCGAAGAAGATACCAAAGGTAACGAGCAGGTCAAAGCAGCCGCAAAATTATTGGAAAATTCGTCGTTAAATTATATTGGCTATGTAGAAGGTAACTCTTTAAATGCCGGAAATATTAAAGTTGATTTGATTGTTACTGACGGTTTTGTGGGTAACGTCGCACTTAAATCCATTGAAGGTGCGGCCAAAATGATTGGCTCTGCGTTAAAAGAAGCTTTTGGCAGGAATATCCTGACCAAGTTGCTGGGATTGATTGCCTATCCGGTTCTGAAGTCTTTTAAACAGCGTATAGATCCTCGTTTATATAATGGCGCAAGTTTTTTGGGGCTTAGGGGATTGGTTATTAAAAGTCATGGTGGCGCGGATGTTCTCGCTTTTAAAACGGCTATTGTGCTTGCTGAGATTGAAGTCAAAAAAGATGTTATCAGAAAGATAAGCGAGCAAGTGGAGAAAATCCTGGCTCTTAGAGAAAATGCATGATTCGTTATTCAAGAGTAATTGGTACGGGTGGTTATCTACCAGAAGAAGTTCGCACAAATGAGCAAATATCAGAGACTGTTGAGACTTCAGATAGCTGGATTTATGAGCGAACCGGTATTAAAAGTCGTCGAATTGCCGGCCCAAATGAATCAGCTGCAAGCATGGCTGAAATTGCAGCCAGGCAGGCCATAGACGCTGCCGGTTGTGATCCGCAAGCCATTGACTTAATTATTGTTGCAACCGGAACGCCTGATCACGTTTATCCGAGTACCGGTTGCTTGCTACAACAGCGCTTGGGTATTAAAAATGCCGTTGCATTTGACGTGCAGGCCGCTTGCTCAGGCTCGATTTTTGCCTTAAGTATTGCCGATCAATATATCAAGTCAGGTGCCGCCAAGACGGTGCTTATTGTGGGCTCTGAAATTTGTTCGCGCATTCTTGACTGGACGGATCGAGGTACTTGTATTTTATTTGGCGATGGCGCGGGTGCCCTGTTGTTGAGTGCTTCGGATGAGGCGGGTGTTTTGTCTACGCACATTCATTCTGACGGGGAATATAAAGACCTGTTGTATTGCCCAAATCCACAAGCGGCTACCGATGACAATAAGGATGAAGCGGGCTACATCAATATGCGCGGCAACGAGGTGTTTAAGGTTGCTGTTAATACGTTGGGCCGCATTGTCGATGAAACACTGGAGGCCAATAATATGGACAAGTCTGAAATTGACTGGCTGGTTCCTCATCAGGCGAATATACGAATCATCGCGGCAACCGCTAAAAAATTAAAAATGTCCATGGATCAGGTTGTGGTGACGCTTGAAAATCAGGGTAATACCTCGTCTGCTTCGGTGCTGCTTGCCTTTAATGAAGCCGTTCGTGATGGGCGCATTAAACGCGGACAAGTCATTTTGCTTGAAGCCTTTGGTGCCGGGTTTACCTGGGGCTCAGCATTAATTAAATATTAACTAAAGCGTTTTTGAAAATGAACAAGCAAATGAAAAATTTGGCTTTTGTTTTTCCGGGTCAGGGCTCCCAGTCGTTGGGCATGTTGTCGGATTTGGCTGACAGTCATGACGAAGTAAAACAAATCTTTGCTCGAGCATCCGAGGTGCTTGAAAAGGATTTATGGGCTATCGTTACGCAGGGGCCGGAAGAAGATCTTAATCAGACCCAAAATACCCAGCCTGCCATGTTGGCGGCCGGAGTCGCTGTTTGGGATGTGTGGTGTAAGCATAGCATTATTCGACCCGACTGGATGGCAGGTCATAGTCTGGGTGAATATACGGCGCTGGTTTGTTCGGGTGCCTTGTCTTTTGAAGACGGCATCAGGCTGGTTGCTGAAAGAGGACGATTAATGCAGGAGGCGGTGCCTGCGGGTGTTGGGTCAATGGCGGCAATTTTGGGTCTTGAAGATCACCAGGTTGTTACTATTTGTGCCCAAGTCGCTGAACATGAAGTGGTCTCAGCGGTTAATTTTAATGCGCCGGGTCAAGTGGTTATTGCCGGTAATCTGGCGGCGGTTGAAAGGGCAATGCTTGCAGCAAAAGAAGCGGGTGCCAAGCGTGCCTTATTGTTGCCGGTTAGTGTGCCTTCTCATTGTGCCTTGATGCAATCAGCGGCTGAGAAGCTGGATCACTATCTGCTGAATACAGTGATTGATAAACCGAACATGACGCTGATACATAATGTAGACGTTGCTTCTCATAGTGAGCCTGAAAAGATTCGCCACGCGTTAAAAGAGCAACTTTATAAACCTGTGCGCTGGGTCGATACCATTAAATTTATGCATGAGCAAGGGGTTGACCGCTTTGTTGAATGCGGCCCAGGCAAGGTACTGATTGGGTTAAACAAGCGTATCGCCAAAGATGCCGAGCATCTTTCCATCTATAATTCCGAGACGTTAAACAAGGTGCTGGAGCAATTCAATGACTAAGCAAATAGCTTTAGTAACAGGTGCCAGTCGTGGCATTGGCAGGGCAATTGCCGAAAGATTGGCTGATGATGGATTTTTTGTTGTTGGCACCGCGACATCGGACGCGGGCGCTGATTCAATTTCCGTTTATTTAGGTGAAAAGGGTCGGGGTATTAAGCTTGATGTGTCTGATGTCGGCTCCATTGCGGACGTGATGAAAGCGATTAATGACGAGTTGGGTGCGCCGACAGTATTGGTCAATAATGCCGGTATTACCAAGGATAATTTGTTGATGCGGATGAAGGATGATGAATGGGATGATATTATCAACACCAATTTAACATCTGTTTTTCGGATGAGCAAGGCGGTATTGCGCGGCATGATGAAAGCCAAAACAGGGCGTATTATTAATATTTCCTCCGTGGTTGGCTTTACGGGCAATGCAGGTCAGGCCAATTACGCAGCCGCCAAAGCCGGTATGGTGGGTTTTGCCAAGTCAATGGCGAAGGAAGTGGGTTCACGCAACATTACCGTTAATACCGTCGCACCTGGATTTATTGATACGGATATGACCCGGGAATTGAGTGATGACATTAAAAATGCCTTATTGGCATCCATTCCCTTGTCCCGTTTAGGCGAGGCAAAAGAAATTGCCCACACTGTTTCTTTTCTTGCTTCGGCAGGTGCAGCTTACATCACCGGTGAGACGCTGCACGTCAATGGCGGGATGTTTATGCCTTAATTTGGTGACATTGTTGTAATATTAAGTATAATTGCGAAACCGTCTGGATTTGCCGGAGACGGGAATTCAGTCAAAACTAATAACAATACCAATGTAAGTTTCTTAAGATAGAAAAACTTGCGTTGTTTGAGGATAATAATTATGAGTAACATTGAAGAACGAGTAAAAAAGATTGTAGCAGAGCAGTTAGGTGTTAAAGAAGATATCGCTATCGATGCTTCATTTGTAGATGACCTCGGTGCCGATTCTCTGGATACAGTTGAACTCGTTATGGCTCTTGAAGAAGAATTTGAATGCGAAATTCCAGACGATGAAGCTGAAAAAATCACTACTGTTCAGCAAGCAATCGATTACGTGAGCAAAAACGCGTAACACTGATTTCCGGTGGATGAGCGTATCGTTCATTCACTGGTTAGCTGTTTGTAAATAACGTGCACAAAAGGTACGCAATTATCCGGTAACACACCGGATTATTAAAATATAGATTGTTCACGTTGTTTAACAACGGTCTTTAAGTCACCTCCCCTTCATTTTTATCTTCCCCCTTATCTTACGGTACATTACATTGAGCAAACGTCGAGTTGTAATAACTGGATTGGGTGCAGTTACCTGCTTAGGCAACACTGTCTCAGAAACTTGGGATGGCATTATTAACGGTAAAAGCGGCATCAGTCCAATTGATTCTTTTGATATTTCTGCATTTGCCAGCACTTTTGGCGGCGTCATAAGAAATTTTGATATTAGCCAATATATTTCCGACAAAGATGCCAAGCGGATGGATGCTTTTATCCATTACGGTATGGCGGCAGGTTCTCAAGCCATTGAAGATTCAGGACTTGAAATCACCGAAGCCAATGCAGAACGGATTGGCGTAGCGGTCGGCTCCGGCATAGGTGGTATTACCGGTATTGAAGAATGTTATGCAACTTATGAGAAAGGCGGCCCTCGGCGCATTTCCCCATTCTTTGTTCCAGGCAACATTATCAACATGATTTCAGGTAACCTTTCAATCAAATACGGATTAAAAGGCCCTAACTTTGCCATTGTTACCGCCTGTGCAGCCGGTACGCACAATATTGGCGATGCCGCCCGCAAGATAATATATGGCGATGCCGATGTGATGATTGCCGGTGGTGCAGAACGCTGTACAACATCACCAACGGCTATGGGTGGCTTTGCTTCAGCCAAAGCCTTATCGCGTCGTAATGATGACCCTCAAGCTGCCAGTCGTCCTTGGGATAGGGATCGTGACGGCTTTGTATTAAGCGATGGTGCGGGTGTTGTGGTGCTTGAAGAGTTGGAGCACGCCAAGGCGCGTGGCGCAAAAATTTATGCCGAATTAGTCGGCTATGGCATGAGTGCTGACGCTTATCATATAACGACACCTTCAGCCGGTGGTGAAGGTGCCGCACGGTGCATGAGCAATGCCTTGCGTGATGCCGGCTTAAATGCCGACAGTGTTGACTACATTAATGCTCATGGCACCTCTACGCCAGCCGGTGATTTAGGTGAAACCCATGCGATGAAAGCGGCATTGGGCGATCATGCCTATAACGTAGCCATCAGCTCTACAAAATCCATGCTCGGTCACATGTTGGGTGCAGCCGGAGGTATTGAGGCCGTGATTACTGCATTAAGCATTAAAGATCAAATTGCACCGGCAACTATCAATCTCGAAAATCAAGACCCTGAGTGTGATCTTGATTTTGTCCCAAATACGGCAAGAAATATGAAAATCGATGTGGCCATGTCCAATTCATTTGGTTTTGGCGGCACTAATGGTTCTCTGGTTTTTAAGCGGTACGAGTAGGGTAAAGGCGCACCTGTTGCGTCTCTCGAATGATACTGGTTAATGGTGAATGCAGGGAGCATATTGAAATATCCGACAGGGGTTTTCAATACGGTGATGGATTATTTGAAACAATAGCCGTGCTCAACGGGCAGCCTGTTTTTTTTGATCGGCATCTTGATCGATTAAAAGCAGGTTGCCGCCGTCTTTATATCCCTTTTCCGGGTACTGAGCTGCTTGCCTTTGAGGCTCAAAAACTTTCCGAACATTCAAGTAGTGCCGTCCTTAAGTTGATACTCACTCGCGGTTCTGGCGGGCGAGGTTATCGTCAACCTGACCTGATTCAGACTACCCGCGTATTAAGTTTACATCCATTTCCTGATTACCCGGGCAGCTATAAAGCGCAGGGGATAGTCACCCGTTTTTGCGATACCCGTTTGGGATTAAATCCGGCATTGGCAGGTATTAAGCATCTGAACAGGCTTGAACAAATACTGGGGAGGGCGGAATGGACTGATCCCGCTATTCAGGAAGGTATTATGCTGGATATTAACGGGCATGTTATTGAGGGAACAATGACCAATCTTTTCTATGTTAAAAATCACACTCTTTATACTTCAGTGCTGACGTTTGCAGGTGTTGCGGGGATTATTCGCGGTATTTTAATGGCGATAGCTTCTGTTCAGGGTATTTTTGCGATAGAGCATACCTTTACTCCAGATGAGCTGTTATCGGCCGATGAGGTCTTTGTCTGTAATTCGATTGCAGGTATTTGGCCGGTCAGACAAATCGAAAAGACCCGCTTTCCGGTAGGCGAAATAACCCGTCAATTACAAACCGGTCTCGCTCGCTTTCAAAATGAGGTAGCCAGCGGTGGCCTTTAAAATTATCGCCGGTGTATTGCTTACGTTAATTATCGTTAGTGGTTGGGCGTGGCGAGACTTTAAAAGCGCCTTAATCACGCCGGCGGTGGTGGGTAAGCCGGTTGTTATAGAAATCAATAAAGGTGATTCGTTTAATCAGATTATCGATAAGTTGTTGGTCCAAAACGTAGACATTAAACCGCTCTGGTTTAAAGTGCTTGCTGTTTCCGAAAACGCGGTTAAAAAACTTAAAACCGGAGAATACGAGTTAGCCTCCGGTTTAACCCTGCCTGAAATATTAGCCGTGTTTGTGCAAGGAAAAACCAAGCAGTACGCCATTACTTTTCCGGAAGGTTGGAGTTTTAAGGAAATAGTGTTGGAAATTAAAAATAATCCCAATCTTGAACATGCCTTGCCGCAAGTTGATTATAACGCCTTAATGTTTCAGTGGGGTGCTGACGTAAAGCAACCGGCAATTGCTCCCGGCATTGCTCTCGACAACTGCGCCATGGGTTGTTCTACCTCCCCCGTCCCTGGGGTCGTACCTCCTGCATCCATGCAGTCGCCGGAAGGTCTGTTTTTTCCTGACACTTATTTTTTTGAAAAGCACACCACTGACGTGGCTTTATTAAAAAGAGCCTACGACAAAATGCAGTTGGTATTAAAGCAGGAATGGCAAGATAAAGCCGAAGCGTTGCCTTTCACGACGCCTTATGAAGCCTTGATTCTTGCTTCAATTGTCGAGAAAGAAACCGCCGTCACTACAGAGAGACCGCTGATAGCCGGGGTATTTATACGCAGACTGCAAACGGACATGTTGCTACAAACCGACCCTACGGTTATTTATGGTATGGGTGACAGCTATCAGGGCGATATTGCCTATAAAGATTTAAAAGCCGCGACACCTTACAATACATACATAATAAAAGGCTTGCCGCCAACACCGATTGCCATGCCTGGACGTGATGCCATTTATGCCGTTCTGCATCCGCATAATAGCAATAGCCTTTATTTTGTAGCGCGTGGTGACGGTACCCATCAGTTTTCTGCTACCCTAAAAGATCATAATCTGGCAGTCAACAACTTTCAAAGGAAGAAAAATGCCCCGAGGTAAATTTATAACACTGGAAGGCGGGGAAGGGGTTGGTAAAACCACCAACTTGATCTTTATAAAGGATTATTTACAGCAGCATGCTATTTCTGTTGTGGTTACCCGAGAGCCGGGAGGGACGGTGCTGGCCGAAAAAATTCGTCATTTGTTGCTGGACAAGGACAGTGAAGCCATTTCTGAACATGCCGAATTATTGATGATTTTTGCAGCCCGTGCCCAGCATATCAAGCATGTGATTGAGCCCGCTTTAGCAAAAGGGGCGTGGGTGCTTTGTGACCGCTTTACTGATGCCACTTACGCTTATCAAGGCGGCGGCAGAAATATGCGCGTTAGCACGATTGAGTGGCTGGAAAATTTGGTGCAAGGCAATCTAAGACCCGATTTAACCGTTTTACTGGATGCACCTGTTGAGATAGGTATTGAGCGTGCCAGGGAAAGAGGCGCATTTGATCGTTTTGAATCAGAAAAAATCAGTTTTTTTGAACAGGTCCGGCGTGCTTATTTATTGCAAGCGGAACTACATCCTGAACGTATTAAGTTGATTAAGGCTAACCAGTCGTTGGCTGATGTGCAAAAGGCGCTGATTGACGTTATTGGTACTTTTTTAAGATGAGTGTATTGCCTTGGCAGCAATCAAATTGGGCGCACCTGTGCGACTATAGAGCGCAAAATCGCGTCCCCCAAGCTCTGCTAATAACCGGAAACAAAGGTTTGGGCAAGCAGCAGTTAGCCCGACAATTTGCTTTTTCCCTGCTTTGTATCAAGCCGCAAGATAACGGTTTACGGTGCGGTCATTGTGAGCGTTGTTTGCTGCTTAATGCCCAAACACATCCTGATTTTATCGAGATAAGCCCTGAAGAACCCGGAAAAACCATTACTATCGGACAAATTCGGAGTCTGGTAACCCGGTTAACCCTAAAACCCCAGTTTGAGTCCTGGCGCGTTGTCATTGTCAGTCCGGCTGATCTCATGAACAAGTCCGCCGCCAATGCTTTTTTAAAATGCCTGGAAGAGCCAACAGAGCGCACCGTTATCCTTTTGGTGACTGATAAGCCGACGTATTTGCCGGCGACTATTATGAGTCGCTGCCAGAAACTTGCCGTTGCCAGACCGGATAAAGCAACGGTCGTTACGTGGCTAAAACAGCAGAATACAGAAATATCACAAGATAACGCCATGACCTTGTATAGTTTGGCGCAAGGCTCGCCGTTACTGGCGCTGGATTATGCAAGGGATGGCACCTTGGCGCTTCGTAATGACTGTTTCAAGGCATGGGTGGATATAGCAAAACAGCGCAGGCATCCTGTCATTATTGCTGAAGACTGGTATAAATTACCTGAATCACCTTTACTATTCTGGATAACGTCCTGGATCATGGACATGATTAAATGCCGTTATCCAATAAAATCTGACGGCTTATATAATCCGGATTTGATAGAATCATTGCAAGCGTTGTCTTCGCAATTGGAATTAAAAGAGCTCTACAAATTGTATGATTTAATGCTGGTGAATCGGCAGCGACTGAATACCCAAATAAATAAACAGACTCTGTTCGAAGAGATTTTAATAAAATGGTTTGAACTTAATCCGGGCAAATAACCATGGCAGAACCGGCACCCAGGCAAGGTATATTGACCGTTTCAATTAAGGACAAGGGTGCGTTATATGCCTCCTACATGCCTTTTGTCATTAACGGTGGCTTGTTTATTCCTACCAATCGGGACTATGAAATGGGGCAGGAAGTCTTTTTGCTGTTAAATTTAATGGAAGAAACTGAACGGCTACCCATTGTCGGGAAAGTCATCTGGAAAACACCGCCGCAAGCAGGAAGTTATCGGTCCAGTGGCATTGGCGTACAGTTTAGCGATCAGGACGGCGGCATCGCGCGAAAAAAAATAGAAACCTATTTGGCAGGCACCTTAACGTCTGACCGATCCACCCACACCATGTAACTTTCTAATTCATGTTAATTGACTCACATTGCCATCTGGATCGTATTGATCTTGCGCCCTACGAAAATGATTTTTCCTGTTTTATGCAGGCAGCAACGGCACAACAAATTGAACACTTGTTGTGCATAGCCATTGACTTGGAATCCTATCCTGCCATGCTTGAACTGGTGGCCGGATTTCAACAAATATCGGTGACTGTTGGCGTGCACCCCAATGTCCAGGATTGCAAAGATCCGAGTGTCGATGAGCTTATTGCTTTAGGGCAGCCCGATAATGTGATTGGCATAGGCGAAACGGGACTGGATTATTTTCGTAGCGAAGGTGATTTAAGTTGGCAGCATCAGCGCTTAAGAAATCATATTAATGCTGCAAAAGCACTAAAAAAACCGTTAATCATTCATACCCGTGAAGCGAAAAAAGACACCTTGCACATTCTTAAAGAAGAGGGTGCCGGCGAAGTCGGGGGAATTATTCACTGCTTTACCGAAGATTGGGAATTTGCCCAACAAGCAATGGATTTAAATTTTTATATATCTTTTTCCGGTATTGTCACCTTCAATAACGCCACCGTAATAAAAGAGGTCGCTAAAAAAATACCGGCCAACCGCTTTCTTATAGAAACGGATTCGCCCTATTTAGCGCCGATACCTTTTCGTGGCAGACCCAACTATCCAACTTATGTGCGCTATGTCGCAGAGCAGATTGCCGAATTACGAGGCGTATCAGTCAATAAAATAGCCGACCTTTCGACTCAAAATTTTTATGATTTGTTTAAGTTATAAGGGCTTGCAGTGTGGTTGGGCAGGCTGTTGAAACCGGCAATGAATACCCGGAATTTTCTTGATAAACTAAAGCAGTCATCAGGCATCTATCGGTAAATTAATGCGGGAAAGTAGTCGTTTAAAACACGGATAGAAGAGTGAGATCATTAATCACGCTTTGTATTTAGGGTTAATTTAGTCTACTTTATACCCTTGGGGGTGCGCAAGATAGTGATCATTGATGATTTGCCATTGACATCAGCACCCTTTCTAATTTACAGTTATGTCCGCAAAACAAGTATGTAACCAAAAATAATTATTAATATAACCCTTCGGAGCACTTATCATGGCAAAAGCATTAATTCAAATGGCATTAGATTCACTGGATTTTGACGCAACAGTAGGACTTGCTACCTTGGTAGCCCCTTATGTTGACATTTTTGAAATTGGAACTCCTTGTATCAAACACAATGGCATCAATCTGGTTAGAGAATTAAGAGAAAGATTTCCAGACAAATTACTGTTGGTTGATCTTAAAACAATGGATGCTGGCGAGTACGAAGCAACTCCTTTCTACGCAGCTGGCGCTGATATTGTTACTGTTCTTGGTGTATCTGGTTTGGCAACTTGCCAGGGCGTTATCAAAGCAGCTAATGCGCATGGTGCAGAAGCACAAATCGACTTGATTAATGTTGAAGACAAAGTCGCCTGTGCAAAAGCCACTTGTGAAGCTGGCGCCCAAATCATGGGTATTCACACAGGTCTTGATGCTCAAGCAGCAGGTCATACACCTTTTGCTGATTTGAATGACATCGCGGCACTGGGCTTACCTGTAAGAATTTCAGTAGCGGGCGGTATCAAAGCTTCAACAGTACAAGACGTTGTTAGAGCCGGTGCAAGCATTGTAGTAGTTGGCGCGGCCATTTATGGCGCTGCATCACCTGCCGATGCAGCTCGTGAAATTCGCGAATTGGTTGACGCGGTTTAATTATGCATCAGCAACTTATCATAGAAAAGATTTCAGGTGTTCTTGAAGCTACAGATGATTCGTATGATGCAAAGTTGACCCAGTTACTTGACGACGCAAAGCGCATTTTTATCGCAGGCGCTGGACGATCCAAACTTGTTGGCAATTTTTTTGCGATGAGATTGGTACATGGTGGCTACGATGTCAGTGTCGTAGGCGAAATTGTGACGCCAAGTATTAAAAGCGGTGACCTGTTGATCATTATTTCCGGATCTGGAGAGACTGAACAATTAATAGCATTCACCAAAAATGCAAAAAAAATAGGCGCTAAAATAGTACTGATTTCTGCGAAAAGCGATTCAACCATTGGCGATTTGGCAGATGGCGTATTTCAAATTGGCAAGAATGAACTGTATGGCAAGGTTCTGGGCATGCCAATGGGAACAGTGTTTGAGCTATCTACCTTGTTATTTTTGGAAGCAACTATTTCTCATATTATTCATGAAAAAGGAATTCCTGAAGAAATAATGAGAGAAAGGCACGCTAACTTGGAATAATGACAGAAGAACGAGTGGTTATCCACTCGTTCTATCATTGTTATTTGGTTTGCATCAAAAGAACATTTCGTGACGAAATCGCACCACTGATAAAAGTCACTACACGTAACTATAAAAATAATAAAGGAGAATAATATGACTTCGCGCCGAGAATTAGCGAACGCCATACGCGCTTTGAGCATGGATGCCGTTCAAAAAGCAAACTCTGGACACCCAGGAGCCCCAATGGGGATGGCGGATATCGCCGAGGTTTTGTGGAACGATTTTATGCGCCACAATCCGACCAATCCACAATGGTCAAATCGGGATCGTTTCGTGCTTTCAAACGGTCACGGTTCAATGTTGATTTATTCATTGTTGCACTTGACCGGCTACGACTTACCTATCGAAGAACTGAAGAACTTTCGTCAGCTTCATTCTAAAACACCCGGTCATCCAGAATATGGTTATGCACCTGGCGTAGAAACAACGACCGGTCCTTTAGGTCAAGGTATTACCAATGCAGTGGGTATGGCAATTGCTGAAAAGGCATTGGCTGCTCAATTCAACAGAGATGGACATAAAATTGTTGACCATCACACCTACACCTTTTTAGGTGATGGTTGTTTGATGGAAGGCATTTCCCACGAAGCCTGTTCATTGGCAGGAACCTTGGGCTTAGGTAATTTAATCGCTTTCTGGGACGACAACGGCATTTCCATTGACGGACATGTTGATGGCTGGTTTACCGACAATACGCCGATGCGTTTTGAAGCTTATGGCTGGCATGTAATCGCTGATGTCGATGGTCACGATCATGCTGCACTAAGCAAAGCAATCCAAATGGCTAAAGCCATGACCGATAAACCGACCATGATTTGTTGCAAAACAACGATTGGTTTTGGTTCACCGAACAAAGCGGGTAGTCATGCCTGTCACGGGGCTGCATTAGGTCAGGACGAAATTAATCTGACCAAAGCCGCTTTAGGCTGGGATCATGAAGCATTTGTAATTCCTGCTGATGTTTATGCGGGTTGGGATGCTAAAGCAAAAGGTACAAAAGCTGAAAGCGAATGGCATGAAAAATTCGCCGCCTATCAAGCAGCCCATCCTGAATTAGCCGCTGAATATCAGCGTCGTATGGCGGGTGACTTGCCAAGTAACTGGAAAGTTGATGCCGATGCTTTTGTAAGTTCGGTTAATGCTGAAGCCAAGACAACTGCTACACGTCTGTCTTCACTGGCTGCCATTGAAGGTTTTGCAAAGATTTTACCTGAAATTTTTGGTGGATCTGCTGACTTGGGCTGTTCCAATATGACCGAATGGACTGGCTACAGACCCATGCGTGCTGATAAACCGGATGCTAATTACATCAATTATGGTGTACGTGAATTTGGCATGTCTGCAATCATGAATGGTATCGCACTGCATGGCGGATTAATTCCGTTTGGCGCGACTTTCCTGATGTTCTCGGAATATGCACGTAATGCGTTGCGTATGTCATCCTTGATGAAGATCCGTTCCATCTTTGTTTATACTCATGACTCTATCGGTCTGGGTGAAGATGGTCCGACTCATCAACCGGTTGAACAAATCGCAACACTGCGTTTGATTCCAAACATTCAGGTTTGGCGTCCTTGCGATGCCGTTGAAACGACAGTATCCTGGAAAGCCGCGTTTGAACGTCAACATGGCCCTTCTATTTTGGTTTTTTCTCGTCAGAATCTGCCTCACGTGCCACGTACTCAACAACAAATTGAAGACATTTCACGCGGTGGCTATATCCTGAGTGACTGTGATGGTCAACCGGAAGCGATTATTATTGCTACCGGTTCGGAAGTTGAATTGGCACTGAAAGCCGCTGAGCAATTAAACGCCGCCGGCAAGAAAATTCGTGTTGTTTCTATGCCGTCTACAAACATCTTTGATGCTCAAGATGCCGCTTATCGTGAATTGGTATTGCCTGCTGCCGTGACGCAACGTGTTGCTGTAGAAGCCGGTGTGACTGATGGCTGGTGGAAGTACGTAGGAACCAACGGTAAAATTGTAGGTCTCGACCGTTTCGGCGAGTCTGCTCCAGCGGGTCAGCTTTTCAAAGAGTTTGGCTTCACCGTTGAAAACGTAGTTAAGAACGTAGAAGCAGTACTTTAATTTTAAAACGAAATATAGAGTAGTTACACACATTATATTTGGAGAGAGACCTCAATCTTTAGATGCGCATAGCAGTCTATCAGGTCGGGGTCTTAATCCACTTCTTCCGACTTTTAGGTGAACAACGTGAAAAAGAATAATTTGACCAGTGGTGCATTTGCGGTATTGCTGTTGGCAAGTACCGTTGCCGGTGCAAATCAACAATATCCTGCCGCAGACTTCCAGCCGGAAGTGCTATACCAAGATAGTGATTATATCGCCAAGAATAGCCCAAAAACAACGACAGCCAAACCTGCGACAGCTTCCAGCGAACCAGCTACAATTGTTCATGATGAAAAATATCCTGCTGCCGACTTCAAACCAGAAGTTTTGTATCATGATCCCAATTACAAACACATTGAATCTGTGAAGGCAGCTGCATCGAAAAAAGAAGCTGTTTCAGCTTCAGCTTCAGTTTCAAATGAAAGTGTAAGCGCTACGGAAGTTGCTGAAGCTACTGAAAGTGCTGAAGAGTCCTCTTTTACGAGCTATCTGATTGGTTTGATTGCTCTTGCTTTGGCTGGGTTTTATTTCTTCAAAATACGCAGCGCGGCTACCGTAGAGAAAAAAACGTCAACCCAACAACCTGTTAAAGCCTCTTATGCACTGACTACGGGTGTCGCTAAATACTTGAATAGAGTATCAGGCACTGGCGTTTCAAGGTATCTGGAAACGCGCGTTAAATCCGCATCAGCAACCGGTGTTGCCAAGTACATGGCAAAACAGGCAGCGTCACAAAAAACAACGTCAGCGAAAGCAGCAACTGGAGTTGAAAAGTACATGCGCGACCGGGGGTAATCAATGAGCCAGAATAACTTGAATGGTTTGTTTTTTCCGGCGGTTGCCGGACTGTTCTTTTTCATGAAACGACCCAAAATTGAGGAAGTTGAGGAAGTTAAGACGGATTATCCTGTTTACTCAAGAGATGATAGTGGAATTACCGGGGTTGCCAAGTATCTGGATCATGTTGCCGCCAGAAAAGCGCAAGAACAAGAAAGCCTGGAACCTGCCAAATTAGTCAGTGGCGTTGCCAGATATTTGGAAAGCCGTGACCAGTTTCCGACCAGTGGTGTGTCCAAGTATTTACTAAGGCAGTCTATAGCTGAAAAACAGAAAAAGCAGTCATCAGGTGAGCTTGAAGTAACCGGCGTTGCGAAATATCTAAAAAATAAAAAAGAAGCGCCAGGACTGAGTGGTGTGGCAAAATACCTGAAACACCAGGCGGGTTTGCCGCAACCGAGCAAAGTTGCCAAATATTTGGCAAAACAAACCGCTTTGTCTGCGTTGCAAGTAAAGCATGCTGAAGTAGAGGTATCTGGAGTTGCCAAGTATTTGCAACGTCAGGAAAGTTTGCCACAACCTAGCAGAGTTGCCAAGTATTTGGCAAAACAAACCGCTTTAGCGGCTTTATCTGCCAAGCAGGTTAAGCAACAGGTAGGTCCAACCGGAGTTGCCAAGTATCTACAGGATCAGGCCGGTCTGCCACAGATTAGTCGGGTTGCCAAATACATGGTAAGACAAGCTTTGATTGAAAAACAAAAACCCGTTGTTACTGAAACGGGTGTTGAAAAGTACATGCGTCACCAAGGTTGATAAATCTCTGAGAAACAGAACTCGGTTACCGTGTTCCTGATAGCACGGACTGATGATTCTGTTTCTCCCTTTATCGGGACAGGTTTAGCTTGGGTCGGTCATGTTTCTGTCAGCTTCCAAATTCATGCATTCGCGGCACTATTTAATGATGACGCGCGAATATTCAAATTTTTTAATTATATATAAAGGCATCTCTCATGGGAAAAAATTTACTAGAACAACTCAAAGAAGTCACTGTTGTTGTTGCGGATACCGGCGACATCCAGGCTATTGAAACTTTCAAGCCGCGTGATGCAACGACTAATCCATCTTTAATTACCGCTGCGGCACAAATGCCACAATACCAGGGTATTGTTGATGACACTTTGAAAGCAGCCAGAGCCAGCTTGGGACAAGCGGCTTCAGCTGCGGAAGTGGTTTCTCTTGCTTTTGATCGTCTTGCTGTTTCTTTTGGCCTTAAGATTCTTGAAATCATTCCAGGTCGCGTTTCAACAGAAGTTGATGCACGTCTTTCTTTTGATACTGAAGCGACTATAGCCAAAGGCCGTGAGTTGATTGCGCAATACGAAGCGGCTGCTGTGACTCGTGAACGCGTATTAATTAAAATTGCTGCAACCTGGGAAGGTATTCAAGCAGCTGCCGTTCTTGAAAAAGAAGGCATTCACTGTAACCTGACTTTATTGTTCGGTCTTCACCAAGCAATTGCTTGTGCTGAAAACGGCATTACCCTGATTTCTCCTTTTGTTGGACGTATTCTTGATTGGTACAAGAAAGATACCGGCCGTGATTCTTACGAACCGGCAGAAGATCCAGGCGTAGTTTCTGTTACAGAAATCTATAACTACTACAAAAAATTTGGTTACAAAACTGAAGTTATGGGCGCCAGCTTCCGTAACGTAGGCGAAATTACTGAATTGGCAGGTAGTGATTTATTAACTATCGCTCCTTCTTTATTGGCTGAATTACAAGCCACCGAAGGCGAATTGCCACGTAAACTGGATCCGGAAAACGCAGCTAATTTGTCAATTGAAAAATTATCCATAGATAAAGCGACTTTTGAAGCCATGCATGCTGAAAACCGTATGGCTAACGATAAGCTGGCTGAAGGCATCAGTGGTTTCGCGAAAGCATTGGAAGCACTTGAAGAACTTCTTGCTGCGCGTTTGGCTAGTCTCGAAGGTTAAAAAAGCTCCAGGCCATTCGGAAGAAGATTGTTTTCTTGACTGACATCCGAATGGCTTCGACTTTACAAGCGTCTACGTAATCGACTGAAACAGGATTTACAAATGTCACAAAAAATTTTAGATGTAGTTAAACCCGGCGTTGTAACCGGTGAAGATGTTCAAAAAATCTTCGCAATTTGCAAAGAAAACAAATTCGCAATGCCGGCTGTTAACGTTATCAATACCGATTCAATCAATGCGGTATTAGAAGCGGCGGCTAAAGTAAAATCACCGGTAGTGATTCAATTCTCTAACGGTGGCGCTCAATTTGTTGCCGGTAAAGGCCTTAAATTGGAAGGGCAGGAAACTGCTGTTTTAGGTGCTATTTCAGGCGCTCAACATGTACACCTGATGGCAGAAGCTTATGGCGTACCGGTTATTTTACACACCGACCACGCAGCAAAAAAATTATTGCCCTGGATTGACGGCTTGTTGGATGCTGGCGAGAAACATTTTGCCGCAACAGGCAAACCTTTATTCAGCTCGCACATGTTGGATTTGTCTGAAGAAAGTCTGCAAGAGAATATTGAAATTTGCGGCCAGTATTTAGCGCGTATGTCCAAAATGGGCATGACTCTTGAAATCGAACTGGGTGTTACCGGCGGTGAAGAAGACGGCGTTGACAACAGCAACCTGGATCATTCCTTGTTGTACACACAACCGGAAGATGTTGCTTATGCTTATGAAGAATTAAGCAAAATCAGTCATCGTTTCACTATTGCAGCCTCATTTGGTAACGTACATGGCGTTTATAAGCCAGGCAACGTTAAATTAACACCGGCCATTTTAGACAATTCACAAAAATATGTGTCTGAAAAATACGGTATACCTGCAAATACATTAAACTTTGTTTTCCACGGCGGATCAGGTTCTTCTGCTGCAGAAATCAAAGAATCAATTAGCTACGGCGTTGTAAAAATGAACATTGATACCGATACCCAATGGGCAACTTGGGAAGGTATCATGAATTTTTACAAGAAAAATGAAG
>JBAXTQ010000399.1:0-2163 GCA_037130115.1 Methylococcaceae bacterium | reverse complement strand
ATTTTAATCAGCTTTTTAAATGCCATTATAGATTTTGAAAATAATCGTAAAATCCGGGACTTAACGATTGCTGACCCTTACAACATCCCGATGCTGAAAGGGATGAAAGATACTTATGTTGATGTTAAAGCCGAATTGGATGACGGTAGTCGTGTGATTATTGAAATGCAGGTGCTGAATCACGAAGGTTTTGAAAAAAGAGTTTTATATAATGCGGCAAAAAACTATTCGATACAATTAACAAAAGGCGACGCTTATCATCTGCTTAACCCCGTCATTGCGCTAACCATTACCGACTTTGTGCTTTTTGAGGGGAATCCTGAATTAATCAACAATTTCAAGCTGATAGAAAAGAAACAGTTTATTGAATATAGCGATGATATAGAACTTATTTTTATTGAATTACCAAAATTCACTAAGCAGGAAGATGAGCTTGAAACGATTCAGGATAAATGGCTTTATTTTATAAAAAATGCAGGCGATTTGGATTACATCCCTAATAACCTCGATCAGGAATTAGAAAAAGCCTTTAATATTGCCAATGAAGCCAATTTAAGCCCGGAAGAGTTAGAGCTTCAGCATAAAAAGAGGGACTGGATTTATATTCAAAAGAGTTCGATAGAGCTTGCCACTAAAACCGGCTTGAGGCAAGGTATAGAGCAAGGATTAGAGAAAGGATTAGAACAAGGCAGAGAGCAAGGTTTAGAAAAAGGCCGCGAAGAGGGTATAGACAAGGCATCAAAAACCATTGCCGTTAATTTGCTTGGCAAAGGCATTGATATGGCTACCATAGCTGAGGTGACCGGGCTGACTGAAGCAGAGATTAACAACCTTTCACAAAGTTAAGTAGTATGCATGAAATAACGTTGGCATCTTGCTCCCTCTCCCACCGGGAGAGGGCTGGGGTGAGGGGATATAAATGGTCAAGTTATTTCATGCACGTTCCTAAGTGAGTAAAGTTTCATTTATTTCTCGTTACACTGTTTCCACATTTTAGGATAGTAATGATGGCGGCCTGGTGGTGTTGCTGTCGACGCTGGAGCGTCGCATTGAGTGTGTCCTCACACCGCAGTACTTTACTTTGGACAGAACCTTTTAAACACTTAAATTTATGTTTTTTGAAAAAATTTTGAATTTGTTTATCTACCCGCTGGGTTTGTCGTTGTGTTTGGGGAGCTTGGGTCTTTTGTTGTGGGGGCTGAATCGACAGTGTTGGGCGGCAGTTCTGCTGTCAGGGGCGTTAGGGTGGTTGTTGCTGTGTTCTTTACCGCCGGTTTCTATCGCTTTGCGTAAGTCGTTGGAAGGTCAATATCTCAATCAGGTTGTGGAAAATCTACCTGCGGCGGATGTCATTGTGGTCTTTGGTGGCGTTATGGATTCGAGTGGCCCCGGTCATCCTTACCCGGATCTGGGCTCTGCTGCGGATCGTGTCTGGCATGCGGCCAGGCTATATCATGCCGGTAAGTCCAGTCGGGTAATGCTTTCGGGGGGGCGTTTTGACTGGATGATCGAGGGCGCTACCGAGGCTGAATCGATGCAACATTTTCTGCGTGATCTGGGTGTGCCAAATTCGGCTATTGTGCTGGAGAATCAAAGCTTATCCACCCGCGAGAATGCCCTTAACTGCGCAAAATTGATGCATGAATTAGGGCTTAAACGTGCGCTTTTGGTGACGTCATCCTTGCACATGCACCGTGCAGAAGCGGCGTTCCGTATGGCTGGGGTTACTACCATTCCGGCGCCTACAGACTTTGAGATAAATACCAGGCAATCCCTGATAATGAACTGGATTCCAAGCGTATCGGCGCTGAATGGCAGCACGGCTGCATTGCATGAAATGATCGGCTGGTGGGTTTACCGCTGGCGTGGTTGGGTTGCGTAATTTGGTGGTGTTGCTGTCGACGCTGGAGCGTCTGAGCCTGCATTGCCACGCCGGAGCCCCCACAATTTACCTCGTTCCCACGCTCCGGAGTCACTGCCATTAAGGAATACGGCTACCAACTTAAGGCGGGACACTGAGCAGCAGAATAATTCGCAAAGTACCAAAAAGTCCGTCATTCCGGCAGGGATTGCCGGAATCCAGTTGCCATGGATGGCAATTACAAAGTATACAATTAATTGATTTATAGACACTTCGATTTGTCGGGTTACGCTGTCGCTAAC
>JBAXTQ010000398.1:0-2173 GCA_037130115.1 Methylococcaceae bacterium | reverse complement strand
CCCGCCAGTTTTTCTGCGTACAAATCCTGAGCGATGACTATTTCTGTAATATGTTCCAAATAAGAGGGTGCCAAAGAGAAAGAACTTAAGTGATGCAGCTTTCTGGCACCAAAACCGACTTCCTCTTTAAGCTCCCTGTTGGCGGCTTCCAAAAATGATTCACCGGCATCGGTTTTGCCTTTGGGTAAGCCTATTTCATAACGGTGTACACCGGCTGAATATTCTCTAATCAGTAACACTGTTTCACTATCCAGCATAGGTACAATCAATACAGCGCCACCGGGGTTACCGCGAGCCAGGCGTTCATAATTGCGCAGTTCACCATTGCTAAATTGTATATCCAGCGATTCTATGCGGAATAAACGGCTTTTAGCGATAGTCGTTTTGTTTAGAATGATCGGTTTGTCAGACATTGTGCTATTTTAAGTGGTAATTATTTTCGACAAATATAACCCACTATGATGATTGATTGGAAAAAAATTGATACTGTTTTACTGGATATGGATGGCACCCTGCTGGATTTGAACTTTGATAATCACTTTTGGAAAGAGTTTGTGCCGTTAAAATACGCGCAGCAAAAAGACTTAAGCGTAGACGCTGCAAAACAAGCGTTAGAACCGCAGTTTAAAAGCATGGAAGGGACGCTGGAATGGTATTGTCTGGATTACTGGAGTGAAGTTTTACAACTGGATATTGCCGGCTTAAAAGCTGAAATTTCCGGGTTAATTGCCGTATTGCCGCACGTCACAGAATTTTTGGAAAAACTTCAGCAATCCTCACAACGGGTTCTGCTGGTGACCAATGCACATCGAGACAGCTTGGGTTTAAAAATGGAAAAAACCTGTTTACAGCCGTTTTTTGATGGCATTATCAGTTCGCATGACTTGGGATTTCCTAAAGAAAATACCGATTTTTGGCCACTGTTGCAGCAACAGCAAGCCTTTGATAAACAAACCACGTTATTGATTGATGACAGCCTTGCCGTATTAAATTCAGCGCGGCAGTTTGGTATCGCGCATTTAATTTCTGTCAGTAAACCCGATAGCAGACTGCCTAAAAAAACCGTCATTGATTATCGGGCTATTGAAGATTTTCGTGAGCTTATGATCGGGCTGTAGGTTTATGGTTTCTGTCAGGGTTGGGACGCTTGCCTTGATACTCGGTTTTAGGTTTTTGCGGTCTTTTTTTCGGCGTTATAATCTCGGCTAAAAGATCGGCAGTGATGGCTTTAACAGGGATTTTTTGACCAATAAAATCTTCAATATCCGGCATTGAATAGGCATAATGTTCACAGATAAAGCTGATAGCTTCGCCGCTGGCACCAAAACGTGCAGTTCTGCCGATTCTATGGACATAATCTTCTGCATCTTGCGGTAAATCATAATTAATAACATGGGACACGTCAGGAATATGAAGGCCTCTGGCGGCAACATCCGTGGCAATTAACAGGGTAATTCGGTTTTCCTGAAAGTCATTCAACAATTGCTGGCGTTTATCTTGCGGTACATCACCACTCAGGGCGGCGGTTTTATAGCCATTGGCGTTCAGCGTGTCATCCAGTTGTTCAGCGCAGCGTTTGGTATTAACAAAAATAATGCTGCGTTGTGGCTGATAATGATTTAACAAGCCGATCAATAAGGGGATTTTTTGTTCGTTAGCCGGGCAATACGCGCTTTGCTGTATGGCTTTCGAGGTGACTTCTTCAGTTTCTATACGAATCAACACCGGATTATTCATGTGTTCATAAGCCAGTTCAGTCACTTTATAAGATAACGTCGCTGAAAACAGCATGTTTAAGCGCAGTTCAGGTGCCGGCATACGCCGTAATAAATAACGGATGTCTTTTATGAAACCCAAATCAAACATACGGTCGGCTTCATCCATGACGGTGACTTGCACGTTGTCCAGCGTGAAGGCATTTTGTCGGTAAAAATCAATAATACGACCCGGTGTGCCTATGATAATATCAACATTGGATTTTATGGTATCCAGTTGTTTTTGATAGTCAGTGCCGCCGTAAATCAGGGCAAGTTTCAAATTTAGATGTTTGCCCAGCAGTAAGGCGTCTTTATGAATTTGAATGGCCAGTTCGCGTGTTGGTGCCAGAATAATGGCTCTGGGATTTTTAACCGGCCCGCTTTTTGTGGCTATTTTCGGCGGTGCTATCGTTACA
>JBAXTQ010000397.1:0-2174 GCA_037130115.1 Methylococcaceae bacterium | reverse complement strand
TCACCCCAGCCCTCTCCCGGAGGGAGAGGGAGCTTTATGTTGCTTTACTTCTAAGGCACTCTATAGTGTCTTTCGTGGATAAGCTGCGGTTTTAGGTTGGACGCTTAACTTTGAAATGTTGGAAAGCAAGCCTTGAACGAGTAAGATAGATAAATTTTTTAGTCAAGTCTTGCTAATCAGTCTTGAGTTGATGGATAACAAGTGCATCTTTGATGCTGTTGTTGTGAGGAAAATCGGGCGATACACTCAAAAAAGTAACTATTCAGTCCCCCTCTTTGAAAAAGAGGGGTTAGGGGAGATTTGTTAAATAAATCCCCCTCAATCCCCCTTTTTCAAAGGGGGAGGTGAATGCTTACATTTTACTGCCTATGAAATGCAAAGATAGCGGGATGGCTTATTATAGAGTGACTTAGAAGTAAAGCAACATTCAGCTCCCTCTCCCTCCGGGAGAGGGTTGGGGTGAGGGTGATCGAATGTCGCTTTACTTCTACATGGCTCTATACCAAAATCTATAAAGTGTGGCATAAAAAAAACAGTATTATGCATTTATCTTTTGGTGTTTTGCATTTGTAAGTTATATTGAAAGCGTCGGGTTTATTTCAATGTTGGGTTTAATGGCAAGCGTGTTTAAACTGGCGTTAGTCATTTGTGGTAATGGCAACGCTTTAAAAAGCGGTAAGATGAATGGTAAAGCAAAGCACTATAAAATCGATACCCTTTTAACAGAATAATAATTAACTTTTATAACAATCATTTACAGGTAACGATAGTAATGCGTAACAATTTTTTAAATTTGGGTTTTTTAGTCTTGGCATTGTCATCAGTTTCGGTTAATGCTGAAATTTTGAGTAAAGATGCGATACCCTCGCCGATATTGGATCAATTTTACAAAAGACATCCAAACGCTATCGATATTTCTGCGGAAAAGAAAATTCATTTCAAGCAGGCTTTATATGAAATCACTTTTAAAGAAGAGAAAGATAAAGCGGCTATAATTGAGCTGTATAGAGGTAATGGCCATTTTTTTGTTAACGGTGATAACGTGACCACCTCTAATATGATGCCCGCTATTGCCCATGATAATTTAAAGGCCGCTTTCGATACCTACTCTATTAAAGAGGCGATTTTGGTGGTAAATCCTAATGGCGTTGGTGAAGAATATGATTTGACCGTTAATGCAGCAGGCAATAATTGGAGTGTTATCATTGATCGTAACGGCAATATAACCCAAAAAGAGCGTGATTAAACGTTAAAAAGC
Organism: Methylococcaceae bacterium; assembly: GCA_037130115.1. Classification (GTDB taxonomy): domain Bacteria; phylum Pseudomonadota; class Gammaproteobacteria; order Methylococcales; family Methylomonadaceae; genus Methylobacter_C. Next base: position 916 of record JBAXTQ010000397.1, on the reverse strand, counting down.
TCACCGGCACACGGTTGCGACCTTGTGCCTTCGCTGTTTCTACAGAGAGAAAAGTGAGCGCGAATAATATCCAAACGATAAAACCTGAAGCTATAAAAGGTTATTATTGTAAAATGGTTTTTTCAAAAAACATGATAGAAGACACTATTAACACGAGTACCGTACAAGCGGATCAGCCAATGCCCGATAATACTTCTACCCAAGCGTTTATTGAAAAAATTGGGGGAGTAAAAAAATTTGCTCCCTACTCGCCAGGGTGATTGGGGGAAAAAGGGTCGTTGCGTTGATTTTTGATTAAAACAACCACTGGATAACACGATGGCAATAAATAGTAACAGACCTGTTTCACCACATCTCCAAGTCTACAAGCTTCCTTTAACCGGTGTCATCTCAATTTTACACCGCATGACCGGCGTGCTGTTGTCGGTCGGATTAATCTTGATTGTTTATGTCCTCTACGCAGTCGCGGGTGGTTCCAACAGCTACACGGCCATGCAGGATTTTATGCGTCCAGTATTAATGCAAGTGATTTATTGGGGGTTTATCTATGCGCTTTTTTTCCATTTATGTCACGGTGTGCGTCATATAATTTGGGATGCCGGTAACAGTTTTGAGCGTGATACACTGAATCGTTACGCAATGATTGAGCTGGGTAGTTCATTGGTGCTTACCGTCATTACCTTCCTGTTTGTCTAAGTTAAGGATTATTTATGAAATATAGATCGCCTTTAGCCAAGGCAGTTGGATTGGGTTCCGCAAAGACAGGAACTTCGCATTGGTGGATGCAGCGTGTCACCGCAGTGGCGCTGGTTCCCCTATCTTTTTGGTTAATCATTTTTCTCGATTTAAGCTTAAACGCGCCTTATCAAGAAACGGTCGCCTGGTTGGCATCCCCTTTAAATACTTTGGGTATGGT
>JBAXTQ010000396.1:0-2182 GCA_037130115.1 Methylococcaceae bacterium | reverse complement strand
TACGCCTGTTGCTAATGCAGATTGTATCAATCTTGTCAATGCGTAAGTCCTAGTAGATATCATGTCTTTCATGAATAAACTGCTTGGATGACAGCTTTTGGGTCGATATTGCTACTTTACCAATGACCGGTATTGGGAAGCTTACATCCTTATCCCAATGTCAGCAGTGGGTCGTCAGCTGGCGGTCAGCTCCAACTAAAAATCAACACACTCTTGGAGGCTTGGCTTTTCTGCCGTTGTTTGTTGAACCAACAAATAAGATTGCGCAGCGACCTTAGAGGTGTAAAACCATGTAGCACGGCCTTTTGTGCTAGTTGGTTTTATGCCGCATAGATAAGGCTATTAAATGCCTTTAGGATTAAAACCGGTGCTTATTGGATTTTATTAAGCCGCGTGGGATATTTCAATCGGTGTAATGGTGGGACGCGGTTTTTGTCGCGCTTGCCAGAGGTCATATTCTGCTTGCATGCGTACCCACGTTTCTGCGGTCGGGCCATTCATCCAGGCTTCAAGTCGAATAGCCATGTCTGCGCTGATCGCTGCCCGACCGTTGACAACACGGGACAAGGTAATACGCGATACACCCAGTTGAATAGCGGCTTCGGTTATACTGATACCCAATTCCGGCAATACATCTTCTTTTAAAATACTGCCCGGATGGGGCGGGTTAAACATTGTCATTTTACGCACCTGTTAGTGATAGTCTTGATAATCAACCAAGATGGCATCTTCGCCTTCAAAGGTGAAGGTAAGGCGCCAGTTGCCGTTTACTTTTACTGCCCAATGGTTGGTGAGTTCACCTTTTAACGGGTGCAGTTTCCAGCCGGTAATATTCATTTCTTGTGGGGCTTTGGCGGCACTCAGTAATTGCAATTGCCGGCCCAGTTTCGCCTCATGCTCGGCTGCTATACCGGCTTTGGAACCGGTTTCAAAGAATTGTTGAAGGCCTTTATGGCGAAAGCTTTTAATCATGCCTAAGTGTATCTTTATGCTTTACACTTTACAAATGATTTATATAACCTCCGATCAATTGAGTGGCATGGCTGTTTTATTATTGCCCACGGATTAGGAGCAGCGAGGCAAAGACGAAAAACAAGGGCAATGTTTTTCTGCGCTTGTTTTATGGCTTTGCTTTATTAACCGCAACGCCTCGTTAAAGGTGTAAAACCATGCAGCACGGTTTTTTGTGCTTGCTGGTTTTATGCCGACATAGATAAGGCTGTTATTGCTTTTAGGATTGAATCCAGGTGATCGCGCTGTTGGGTAGTCCCTACAAATCAATGCAGGTGGTAATATTTATCGATTTTTGACATAGTACAATGCCAAACTTTACGGCACTTATGGCATGAATCACACAGCAACCCAATTTAAATTATTTTGCCCAAGACCCGACTGCCCCTGCTATCAATCTTTGGATAACAACATCACCAAAGACGGCATCTACACGACCAAAAATGATGGCGTGGTTCGACAGATGTTTAACTGCGGAAAAGGAAAGCACCGTTTTTCTGAAACGGGTTATTGTGATTTATTTGGCAAGCATGGCAGTTTCAAAGAATATGAACAAATGTGTAAGCTAAGTTGTTATGGTTTATCGACTGATGCCATAGCGGATGTGTTGCTCAAAGAAACCCGGACTATTGCCGCATGGCAACGGGGAGTGAGTAAGAAAGCCAATCTATTTCATGACGTTATCTGCTTATCGATAACATTGACTGTTCTGTTTATACAGATGGATGAATTGTGGTCGTTTTTGAGAAACAAGAAAAGCCAGTTGTGGGTATTTATTGGCTTCGAAGTTGACTCCCGCTTTTGGATGAACTTTGAGTTAGGTAGCCGAACCACGCATACCGCAACCAAGCTGGGACACGCTTAAAACACTACATCGGCAAACTGTCTCGGATTAAGCCATTAAAGGTTACGACTGACAAACTGGCGGCATACAAGAATGCATTACAATCCGTATTCACTGACATAGACTATGTTTATCTGCAAATCGTTAAGAAAAGAGTGAAAATGCGTTTGGTCACCGTCAAGAAATGTTTTGTGAAAGGATCGGAAGCGGATTTTAAAGGAAAAACCCAAAATACCTCTTATATTGAGCGCTTTAATCTGACGTTAAGACAACGGCAGCAATTCAGAGCATCTCAAGCCACCCTAAAAAAACAATAGCTTACGATGT
>JBAXTQ010000395.1:0-2190 GCA_037130115.1 Methylococcaceae bacterium | reverse complement strand
TCCTTAAAAAGAATTAATGAATGTGCGCTGCACATTAGCGAAGGCCATTTTGAAATCATAGAAAACCTGCCCTGGACCACTGAAGTTAGAAATATCACGGTCTCGATAAATGCCATGTCGAGAAAAATAAAAAACTCTATTACCGCGCTTAACAACAAACTGGATGAGATGGGTGCCAACCTGTTACGCGACGATTTGAGCGGGCTTTATAAAAAATCGGTGTTCGATACCGATATGATGAATCTAATGATGGCTTATAGTCCGGCTTATTTGATGATTATCAAGGTAGATAGCTTGCCTGATCTTATTAAAGATCGAGGTAATGAGGCTATTGACCAACTTCTGCAAGCGTTTGCCAACACCTTGAAACAAGCGGCCGAACGGTATCCGGAAACCCTCATAAAAATCTACCATTTTTACGGCGGTGAATTTGCAATGCTGATTAATAACGGCGACAGCGAACAGATTGAAGCCATCGCCAAAGCATTAAGCAATGATTTTTTGGATCTGGGCGAAAAACAGTCAAAAGCTGATTTGGCGCATATCGGTATAGCTCGTGTTAATCCGGTATGCACCCCGAAAATAATGCTTGACTCTGCTCATGAGGCTTATGAATTGGCGAGGCTAATCGGTGCAAATAGTTATTATCTGCGTGCTGATGATAATTTTGCCAAGGACATTAGGGAATGGAAAGAATTAGTCTTCAACTGCATTGATAATAATGACTATTCGCTGTCGTATACCGGACAAATCACCAGCTTTCAAACGGGCCAACTGCTGATGGAAGAAGCTTTTATTCAAGTGCAGGACAAGAACGGCCAATTAGTTGCGATTGGGCCTTTTATTGCAATGGCCGAGAAACTTGCCAAAATCATCGATCTTGATAAAGAGGTCATCAGCCACGTGCTTGCTCATATCCTCAGCATCCCTATTGCTCATGCCATTGCTGTTAACGTGTCCATCGATACCATCAAAAATATCGGCTTTCGTCTTTGGCTGGAAAAACTTTTCAAAAATAACCCCTTCGTAACCCGGCAACTGGTATTTAGTTTTTCAGCCTATGCGGTTGCCAAGGAGCTGGACATCTGTCTCGATTTTATTGAGGTGATACATCAATGGGGTGGCCGGGTTATGATTAAACGTTTTGAATCCCAATCCATGTCGCCTGACGTTACAAAAAAGCTTAACCCCGATTTTATCCGGCTTGCCAGAGAAATAGGCAACGGTATTAGCCTTTCCCCGCAAAAACAGGAGTTTGTGCAGACCTTGCAGCAAATGGGTGACTTGTTGGACATCATTGTGCTGGCTGAAAATGTTCAAACTGATGACGACTATGATTCTTTAAAGGCGACAGGAATTACCGGTGCCAGCCGTTAACTATCGACTTCTGACCGGTTTCTTTATTATTGTTGTCATCGCCGGTCTTGGCGTTATCCATGGTTTTTTTTCAGAACCCGATAAGAATGAAGATTGGTTGCCGCTTCAACCCGTTATGCTGGATAAGATTGAACGCAAATATGGCCTGGCGGCAAGACAACGCTTTGTCGATTGGCAACAACTGATGGTTACCGGAAAAATGCTGCCGGAACAAGACAAGCTACAACACGTTAACGATTTTTTTAATCGTCATATCACTTTTTCCAGCGATCTTGTTGTCTGGCTAAAAAACGACTATTGGGCTACGCCTGTCGAACTGTTAGCCAAAGGAGCCGGTGATTGTGAGGATTTTTCGATTGCCAAATATTTTACCTTGATAGAAACCGGTGTAGATGAAAGCAAGCTGCGAATTACTTATGTCAAGGCGTTACAGCTTAATCTCCCGCACATGGTACTGACTTATTTTGAATCCCCACAAGCTATACCGTTGGTATTGGACAACCTGATGCCGAACATCCGTTCTGCGACAGAGCGTAGTGATTTATTACCGGTGTATAGTTTTAACGGTAGCAGTTTATGGCTGGCTAAAATAAAGGAAAACGGCCTCCCCGTCGGTAACGCAGATCGACTCACTATGTGGACTGATCTTAAGCAACGGATGCTGGAAAAAGTATTTTGATACTCATCTGGCACGACGGGACAGATACCAATGTCATTAAGTTAAGCCGTTCGCTGAGCGGAGTCGAAGCGATTTTGTCGGCTTCGGCTCCGCTCAGCCAACGGTTTATCTTGCCAAGAGGCGCTTAACTTAAC
>JBAXTQ010000394.1:0-2195 GCA_037130115.1 Methylococcaceae bacterium | reverse complement strand
ACCAAGAACAACAACAAGAAAAATATTACATACTTGCCGAGACGCTCTCTTTCCAGTTGCACAGGCTCACCCACATACACCAGAAAATTAACCAGATCGTTAACGAAAATATCAAATTCTCTTTCTGATAAAGCACCTGAATCTTTAAGAACCAACTGGGTATATTCACCATAGATGGTTTTTCTGGGCTCGGCATGCTGCTCGCCTTGTAACTGCCATAATGGATTAGGCATGGCGGTATCTTCGTAAACCAGGTTATTAACGCCAAAGGGTCTGGAAGGGTCAGTATAATAGCTTTTTAAATAACTATACAGCCAATCTGCACCACGCGACCTGGCAATTAACGACAAGTCGGGTGGTTGTACGCCAAACCATTTTTCAGCATCATGTTTGTTCATGGCACTGTGGAACTGGTCATAGATACTGGCACCTTCAGGCGCAATATCTTTTAACATTTTCTTTTGATCCACACCCACATCGACTGCAAAACGCAAGTAACGCATGTGCTTGGCAGAATGGCAACCTAAACAATAGGTGACAAAATGCTGAGCGCCACGCTGCAATGACTCATTATCTGAAAGGTCTATATCCGCTTCTTGCAATTCTATTGCTTCGGAAGCTGCCACACCAAAAGATAAGGTCAATAATAAAAGTAAGGTTATTAATTTTTTCATATCAGTCGAGACTCCCTTTTAATTTTTTAGCCAATCGACTAATTACATGAGCCATACCTTGCGGGTTAGGTCTTCTATTAAAAAAGGTACTTTTAAATGCAGGGTGACCAATTTCGGTAGCGACCGGCTTTACAGTGATTTCCTCAATTAACGCTGGCAACTGCTCTTCAAATGCATGTAACTGCTCTTCAAGACTATGCAATCTGGTCAATCTTTTTGGCACCGGCTTGGTTTTTTCCCAGCGCGTGTAGATGGGCATCAACAGAAAAAAGCCAAAATAAATAGTGGTAAACAGCCTGGCCATGGTTGTTGCCAACGGTGTTACCGGCTGAGTACCTAAATAACCCAATGCCAAAAAGCTGATGACAAACAAAAACAGGGCTTTTTTGAAAATACCACCGCGATAACGAATTGATTTAACCGGACAACGATCCAGCCAAGGCATCAAAAACAGCACGACAATAGAGCCACCCATGCCAATAACACCGGCAAATTTATCAGGAATAGCTCTCAAGATAGAGTAGAACGGTGTGAAATACCAAACGGGAGCAATGTGTTCCGGTGTTTTCATTGGATCAGCGGGAATAAAGTTGGCATGTTCAAGAAAATAGCCACCGACCTCCGGCATGTAAAAAATAACCGTCGCAAAAAACAATAAAAACACCCCAACACCGACCAAATCTTTAACGGTGTAATAAGGATGAAAAGGAATACCGTCTACAGGATGTCCCCAAGGATCTTTGGAAGCCTTGATTTCAATACCGTCAGGATTGTTGGAACCGACTTCATGCAGCGCCACTAAATGCATAAAAACCAGCATCACCAAAACCAAAGGCACAGCAATAACGTGAAAAGCAAAAAAGCGGTTTAGCGTTGCATCGGCAATCACATAATCACCTCTAATCCACAAGGATAAGTCATCGCCTATAACAGGAATTGCACTAAACAACGAGATAATAACCTGTGCGCCCCAAAATGACATTTGTCCCCAGGGTAATAAGTACCCCATAAACGCTTCCGCCATTAAAGCCACAAACAACAACATGCCAAAAATCCAGATCAATTCGCGCGGATGCTTGAATGAACCGTAAATCAAGGCTCTGAACATGTGCAGGTAAATAACGATAAAAAAGGCAGACGCACCGGTTGAATGCATGTAGCGCACCAGCCAGCCCCACGGTACATCACGCATGATGTACTCTACAGAATCAAATGCCAGCTTGGCATCCGGCTTGTAGTTCATGGTCAATAAGATGCCGGTCAGAATTTGGTTGACTAAAAGCAATAACGCCAAAGAACCAAAAAAGTACCAAAAGTTGAAGTTTTTGGGCGCATAGTAATGCGCCATGTGATCATTCCAGAATTTAGTGACGGGGAAGCGATCTAAAACCCAGTTGCCACACTCAGTTAAACGGGTTGGTTTCATGCAGCATTCTCCTCGGAAGACTCGCCAACAATTATTCGGGTATCACTAATATAGCGATAAGGAGGAATTTCCAGATTGGTAGGTGCCGGTACGCC
>JBAXTQ010000393.1:0-2212 GCA_037130115.1 Methylococcaceae bacterium | reverse complement strand
CATTCCCACGCCGGAGCGTGGGAACGATAGGGCGGGGGTTATTTATTGCGAGTTAGGAGCATGCATGAAATAACTTGACCATTTACATCCCCTCACCCCAGCCCTCTCCCAGAGGGAGAGGGAGCAAGATGCCTAAGTTATTTCATGCGTATTCCTTACCTTTAAACTGTCCCGCCTTACGTGGGTAGCCAACAACAAGATTGCACCCACCCACCGGATTCGCTGATTAAGTGCCAAATAAAGCTGCATCCAGTTGTAAATATTGGCTTATTTTAACACATCAACCCCAAATCATAAGCTGTTTCTATCAAGGTTAAGTCTTGCAGCTTCATCCTGAAATGAACATTAAACCGTATTGTCACAGAATTTTAATCAAACATTCATTTTTTTGTCACAAAAAAACTTTACTATTTGTCCTGAATACCCGAGAAAAATACACAACCGAAAATCCATGATTTTCATCACTGTAGTCGTGCATTGGCGACTTTTACAGAACTATTTATTAGGGGATACAAAATGAAGCTGCTCTACTCCATCCATAAATACGACGTTTTCATGTTCACCTGGTTAATTAATACCAGAATGCACAGCGCCTTAACCACAGTGAGTCGATACCTGTCAAAAACCGGCGATGGCTCGCTCTATGTGTTGGTGGCAGCCACTTTATTTTGGCAGGAAGGAATCGAAAGTCCCCGCCTACAAGCCGTATTACTGGCTTTTTTAATAGAACGGCCCGTTTATTTTGTACTAAAAAACAGCCTGAAACGTAACCGCCCCCAGGCCGCCTTAATAAACTTCCGCAGCATTATTACCCCGTCAGACCAATTCAGTTTCCCCTCTGGACATACCTCAGCCGCCTTCATGATGGCAACCTTGCTCGGCTATTATTTTCCGCCGTTAATAATACCGCTTTATGGTTGGGCAACCTTGGTGGGCTGTTCACGGGTGATCCTGGGCGTACATTTTCCTACCGATATTTTGGTCGGTATTATTTTAGGCATTAGCACGGCACTCTTTAGCTTGGGACAATTATGAAAATTTTTTATGGCGTACAAGGAACCGGAAACGGCCACATAACACGCGCAAGAGTCATGGCGAAAGAACTCTATGCCGCCGGGATTGACGTGACTTTTCAATTTACCGGTCGCCCGGCTGATAAATATTTCGATATGGATATTTTTAACGGCTATCAATTACGTACCGGCTTAACCTTTAATACCGATAAAGGCCAGGTCAATTATCTAAAAACAGCTTTTGAAGCCAAGCCGATTACCTTTATCAAAGACTTAAAAGCCCTGGATTTAAGTGGCTATGACTTGGTTATCAGCGACTTTGAACCGGTAACCGCGTGGGCCGCAAAAAACCAAAAAAAGCCGGTTTTAGGCATCGGCCATCAATACGCATTTAACCATGCCATCCCCCGAGCAGGTTCCGATCCCATCGCCAATCAAGTCATGAAATATTTTGCCCCCGCTGATAGAGGTGTAGGCTTGCACTGGCATCACTTTGGCCAGCCCATCTTGCCGCCTATCATTGATACCCCGGCAACACCCAAAAGCATTATCAAAAATAAAATCGTGGTGTATCTTCCCTTTGAAGACCAACAAGAAGTTATCAAGCTTTTATCACCGTTTAAAAACTTTGAGTTTCATATTTATGCACCGGATGTTATTACATCAACAGTCGACCATATCCGATGCCATCCTCTTTCGCGTGCAGAATTTCAGAAAGATTTATATGATAGTGCCGGTATTATCAGCAATGCCGGCTTTGAGTTGGCCAGTGAAGCCTTACAGCTAGGCAAAAAAATCCTGGCCAAGCCGCTACATGCACAAATGGAACAAATATCCAATGCCGCCGCCCTAAAACAGCTGGGCTATGGTGAAACCATGCATGATATGGATAGCTCGGTTATTGAGCACTGGCTGCATGATGATCGCGCCATCCAGATCACTTATCCCAATATCGCCAACGTGTTGGTTAAATGGATACAGGACGGCATGCCTGAAATGGAACCTGACTTTATCGATGCTATCTGGAACACTGTAGATGTTCTGCATATTAATCATTAAACATATCGCTTTTCAGATAAATAATTTCGATGCTAACGGATAAGGCAGCACGCAGAAAATACCCCCCAGAACCCGCCTAGTTCCCACGCTCCAGCGTGGGAATTCATCCGGCAACGCTCCAGCGTTGCGTGACGCGGAGC
>JBAXTQ010000392.1:0-2283 GCA_037130115.1 Methylococcaceae bacterium | reverse complement strand
TGCTCTTCCTGCCTTAAAGATATGGCATTATTAAGCCAGATTCATCAAAAGAGACCCGAGCTTAAAATAATTATGCTGGCAGCGGATGATATTTCCGAAGCGGATCAGATCAAGCCTATCCTTGAGAAAAATCAATTATCCGGACTTGAAAACTGGGTTTATGCGGATGAAAATACCCAGAAACTACAATTTGAGATTGATCCAAAATGGTATGGCGAACTACCGAGAACTTATTTTTTCGATAAGACACATCAGCGGGAAGGTATCAGTGGTGTGTTATCAGAGGCGGATTATGAAGCCCGATTGTCCCAAATTTTAAAATAAAAACCAGAGGCAAAGCTTGCGGGAAATCTCTAAATCTTAATCTTCAAGTTTTTAATTCTTGATTTCGGGGAATTCAGCGATAACAAGCATTAGGCGTAGGCCGGAATAAGACTACCCAAGCGTAGCGCGTGGTGGCGTTTCCGGGACATTCATTCAACATGCCGGAAACGCTCAACTCGCTTACGCTTGAAAAGCCTTATTCCGGCCTACATCTAACGCCATCCAGCAGAGATAATTGCAATGTGACCTATAAAAGTCACCCGTAACTTTAATGATTAAGCCCTGTACTGCGTTTTAGCAGGCACATTTTTCAGCTTTAGATAAAAACTTGCGTTAAAATGGCGGCTATTGTAAAAACTACCGGCGCTTACTTTAATGTTAAAAAAAACCGTTGCTATTCTGATAGCCCCTTGTCTATTAAGTGCCTGCATTACCAGTCCTACAGGCAGAAGCCAATTTATTTTCATGCCTGATACGCAAATCAACCAAATGGGTTTGCAGGCTTTTGACACCTTAAAAAAAGAAAAACCTGTCAGCAATAATGCTCAATACAATCAGGTTGCCAACTGCATTTCCCAAGCCATCATAAAAGAGCTGGGCGGCAACTGGGAGGTCGTTGTTTTTGAAGATAAATCACCCAACGCGTTTGCCTTGCCCGGCAATAAAATTGGCATATACACCGGCATGATCACGCTGGTTGATAATCAGGATCAATTAGCCACGGTTATTGGCCATGAAGTTGGGCACGTTTTGGCTAAACACAGCAACGAAAGGGCCTCGCAAGAAATGGCTGTCAACCAGGGCATGGCCGTAATTCAGGCCATGGGCTCGCCACAATCGGCTTTAGGTCAAACCGCGTTTGGTCTGCTGGGTGTCGGTGCCGAATATGGCATACTAATGCCTTACAGCCGGATTCAAGAAAGCGAAGCCGATATGATTGGCGTGGATTTAATGGCCAAAGCAGGTTTTGATCCAAGACAAAGCATTGGGCTATGGCAAAAAATGGAGCAGGCATCCCAAGGCCAGCAACCGATAGAATTTATGTCAACACATCCGGCACATGCAACACGCATTCAAAACCTGGAGCAGCATCTCCCGCAAGCCATGGACTTATACCAACAAGCCCAAGCTTCCGGCAAGCACCCGGAATGTATTAAACCATGAGCCACTGACGATCAAATCCCTTTTTATTCGGAAAAAAGGGTATGATGGACGCATTTAACAAACTATTTATTGCCCTCATCCCTATTCTCTCAAGCTAAGGAGAGGATTTTTCTTAACTGCGGGCGGCGTAGCAATGACTCCTAATTTAAAATACTTACATCCTTACCCGTTTGAGAAGCTGGCACAACTCAAACACGGCATTGTTCCACCGGTAAACAAGTCACCCATTGTGCTGTCGATAGGTGAGCCGACCCATAACACCCCGCATTTTATTGCAGAAGCGCTGTTAACCCATTTACACGGATTATCAAACTATCCCACCACGAAAGGCATACCTGAATTGAGGAGTGCGATTGCCGATTGGATTAGTCAACGCTTCCAGATTCCGGCCGAATTTATTAATCCTGAAACCCAGATACTGCCTGTCAGCGGCACCCGTGAAGCTTTGTTTTCCTTTGCCCAGTGTGTGATTGATCCGACCACAAACCCTGTGGTGATTATGCCCAACCCGTTTTATCAGATTTATGAAGGCGCGGCACTATTGGCGGGAGCAGAACCTTATTTTTTAAATACCGTAAATGAATCGAATTATTTACCCGATTTTGATGCCGTGCCTGAAGCCGTATGGCAACGCTGCCAATTAATTTACATTTGTTCGCCCGGCAATCCTAGTGGCGCTGTGCTCTCGCAAGCCGATCATGAAAAACTGATTAAGCTGGCGGAAAAACATGATTTTATTATCGCGTCCGATGAATGCTACACCGAGCTCTATGATGACGAAAACACGCCGCCTGT
>JBAXTQ010000391.1:0-2288 GCA_037130115.1 Methylococcaceae bacterium | reverse complement strand
AGAAATGAAAATAGACATTAAATACGCTATCGAGAATGGCGATATTAAAAAGCAGACAAAACCCGGGCAAGAAAAGTATGAGTCATGTAGTGTCGTTGAAAAAGAGGGCGCCAACATGATTCTGAAGTGTCCGTTTTTGTACTATTTTCTAACAAAAATATAATTAATTATAATATAAAAAAGGGGTATAAGTTATGATCAGCGGTATGGTGATGGTTTTTGTAGCAATCTGGATTTATCAGTCAGCCATGAAGGCAAAATTGGATAATCTGATGATATGGGTTGCGGGTGGCGCGGCTTTATTTTTTACGCTGGTATTTTTATTGCAATATATTAATATCAACATCCTGGAGTCACTTAGAGCCAGTGAAGGCGGCGCAAATTACGAGGCAATTCAGGGCGCTGACAGAAAAAATGAAGGCGATTTTACCGGTTTTTCAGGGATACTCAAGTCGCTTTATGAAGAACTGTCCCCCTCTATTATCAGTTTTGTTGTGATCGCTTTTTTGCGTCTTAAATTGATCACTAAAGAAAGTTTTTCAGTAGCTAATTTATTCAGTGGTCTTAAAGCAATGTTCGGAAATATAAAGCAAAGTTTTAAATCACCAGAATAATAAAAAAAACAAGCTTTTGTAAAAAAGCCCAAGTAATGCTTGGGCTTTTTTTATGGTTCTTTTTGCGTTCTAAACGATAGTGGATACCAGAAAAATAAGGGCTCCAACAAACAGGATCGTAAAAATTAATCCTGCAATAACAAAAGTTGAAAGCGATCCACTTTCAAAGTCTTTTTTTCTGTTTTTCTCACTTTGTATGCCGACAAAAGCAGCTAGAACACTTTTAAAAACTTGAGTGATGTTAAGTTTTGACATGCTAATCTCCTAATATAGTGACAAAAATAATAGAGCCAGCACGCTTTTTAAGCAATGATTATATTCAAGCAACATAACTACCCGTGGCACAATCGATGAACAAAACAGAATTATTAAAACAATGCATGTCCCAAAGAATCTTGTTTCTTGACGGGGCTATGGGTACGATGATCCAAAGCTACAAACTGGAAGAAAGGGATTATCGCGGCGAGCGTTTCGCCCAGTGGGATGTTGATCTTAAAGGCAATAATGACTTATTGTCATTAACACAACCTGATATTATCAAAGCCATACACTCGGCTTATTTTGAAGCGGGTTCTGATATTGTTGAGACCAACACGTTCAACTCAACCAGTATTGCCATGGCTGATTACCGAATGGAATCGTTAGCCTACGAAATTAACCTTGAGTCGGCACGTGTAGCCAAACAGGCCGCCGATGAATACACCAAAAAAACACCCGATAAACCGCGCTTTGTTGCCGGCGTCTTGGGGCCTACTAATCGTACGGCTTCCATGTCACCCGATGTCAATGACCCCGGCTTTAGAAATATTTCCTTTGACCAATTGGTTGTTGCCTACACAGAAGCAACGCGTGGCCTGATTGATGGCGGCGCAGACATTATATTGATTGAAACCGTTTTTGATACGCTCAATGCGAAAGCCGCCATTTTTGCAATTGAAAATTATTTTGAACACATCGGCTACAAATTACCGGTCATGATTTCCGGAACCATTACTGACGCCTCAGGCAGAACGCTGTCAGGACAAACCGTTGCGGCTTTTTGGAATTCATTAAAACATGTTCAACCCATCTCTTTCGGTTTCAACTGTGCCTTGGGTGCAACTGAACTGCGTCAATATATCGCTGAATTATCGGGCATTGCTGACACCTCTATTTCCGCTCATCCCAATGCCGGCCTGCCTAATGAGTTTGGTGAATATGATGAGACACCCGAACAAATGGCCAATGAACTGGCGGATTGGGCGCGTAGTGGCTATTTGAATATTATTGGCGGCTGTTGCGGCACTTCACCGGCCACGATTAAAGCCATTGTTGAGGCCGTGCAAATGCATCCGCCCCGCATGATTCCCGAGATTGAAAAGAAATGTCGGCTGGCGGGGCTTGAACCCATGTCTATTGGCCAAGACAGCCTGTTTGTTAATGTTGGCGAACGAACCAATGTAACCGGTTCCGCTGCGTTTAAACGGTTGATTATCGACGGTGATTTTGAAACCGCGTTGGACGTTGCCAAACAGCAGGTTGAAAATGGTGCCCAGATTATCGACATCAATATGGACGAGGGCATGTTGGAGTCCAAAGAAGCGATGGTGCGGTTTTTGATGCTGATTGCCTCGGAGCCCGATATCGCCAAAGTGCCGATTATGCTGGATTCTTCTAAATGGGATATTTTGGAAG
>JBAXTQ010000390.1:0-2298 GCA_037130115.1 Methylococcaceae bacterium | reverse complement strand
TGGTGAATGCTTTTCTTTTTTACTCATTCCCAAGCTCCAGCTTGGGAACCAGAAGGGCATTAACCGTTTTTGCTTTTCTTCGTGTCCTTCGTGTCTTCGTGGTGAATGCTTTTTCTGGCAGCCATTAAAAATCCCGTTGCTTGCAATTACGGTTCAATATATCGGCCTTGCACTCTAAGGTGCTTAACTGTAAGCCTTTAATATTGACACAAGATGGTTGTTTCAAACTAAACTCCTCAGGTAAACTGTTAATACAGGCTAACCAGGTTAATAAATAAAAAGGGGTTACGATGGAAATTGAGCGCAAACAACTACGTCACTATGCCGATGTGCTTGAGCATCTGAAGACTTATTTTCCATCGCCCGTGTCCGACCCCATTATGGATGGTTATTTTGTCCATTCTGTTTCGCGCTTTCTGGATCAGGTGGACAGCCTAAAATCGGCCAAGCCATTGCTGGGTAACGGGGTTAAGGATAATCATTACGACACCAGTCAGCAGGCAGTATTTCCGGAGCTTATAAGTTCTGTTGAGGCTATGACCGAATTGTTGGCCGATTATTGTCAGGGTATGACGATCTGGTCACATCCCAATGCGCAAATTAATGTCATCCCGCCACCCACCATTTCCAGTATTACGGCGTTTATGGCGGCTGCTATTTATAATCCCAATATTATCACCGATGAATACGCAGCACGTTTCTCGGCAGCTGAAATCCAGTCTATTGCGATGCTGTCCGATTTGGTCGGTTACGATCCTCTGCAATCGGGCGGCGTGTTTACCTTTGGCGGCACCGGCACTATTCTTTATGGCTGTAAACTGGGCATCGAAAAAATACTCGGGGGCAGGGGAATGCAGGAAGGTATTCGTGAAGATTTTAAAATTTTCTCCTCTGATGTGTCCCATTATTCGCGGCTTAACGTTGCCGCATGGTTGGGTTTGGGAACCAAAAACCTGATCGCCATTCCTTCGACCTCAAACAATGAGATGTCATTATCGGCATTGGAAGAATCGTTGCGAGCTTCGTTCGGTCGCGGGGAAAAAGTGGCGGCTATCATTGCCACACTGGGCACGACCGATGCCTTTGGTATTGATGACTTGGCCGCCATCGTGCATTTACGTAACGATCTGGTGGACGAATACGGGCTGGATTATGTGCCTCATATTCATGCGGATGCTGTGATCGGTTGGGCATGGTCGGTGTTTCGGGATTACGATTTTGATGATAACCCCTTGGGTTTTCATGCCCGAACCCTGCGCTCATTAACGGATTCGCTAGAGCGTATTGAGAGCTTGCAACTGGCTGACAGTATTGGTATTGATTTACACAAGACCGGCTATGCCCCTTATATTTCAAGTGTTATTTTGGTTAAAGACCGGCACTCATTGGCGTTACTCAGTCGTGAGCCGGAACAAATGCCGTATCTTTACCAGGTTGGCCACCATCATCCCGGTATTTACACGCTTGAATGTTCCCGTTCCGGTGCCGGAGCACTTGCGGCTTTGGCGAGTATGACGCTGTTGGGCAAACAAGGCTACCGCGTACTTATCGGCCATAATGTAGAAATGGCGGAAATGCTTCGTGAGCGTTTGGAGCGGCACGGCTGCATTCAGGTGCTAAATGACTGCAATTACGGCCCGGTCACGCTGTTTCGGGTTTATCCGCCAGGGGTTGATGCCGAAAAAGCCTTGCACCGTGAATTGAATGACCCCGACTACCACAGCCAGTTATTGGCGAATAATGCTTATAACCGGCAGGTATTTGATTTGATTTATGAGCGCGTCATGCAAGGCGAAGGCGTATTACTCTCCTGGACATTGGCTTACCGGTATGCAAATTATCCGGACGCACCGGCAGTTGCCGCTTTAAAGTCATTTATCATGAGTCCGTGGACTGACCTGAAAGCGATTGATTCGGTAGTCAATCAAGTCATGGAAGTTCGCGAACAAATCGCCGGTTCTTGATGGAAATCTTAAAAGAATATCACCACGAAGACACGAAGGACACGAAGAAAAAAATTTCGTATCCTTTGTGGTGCATAAAATTAGCTTAGGAGTGCGCATGAAATAATTTCGGCATCTTGCTCCCTCTCCCTCCGGGAGAGGGCTGGGGTGAGGGGATATAAATGGTAAAGTTATTTCATGCTCGTTCCTTAGTTCAGGTTATGTATCAATTTCGTTGTATCATGGACTCAAGTGATAAGGTAAAGCGATGATTTACCAACCCAGTTAGTAATTATTCAGTCCCTCTTTAACAAAGAGGGGTTAGGGGAGATTTTATTAGATAAATCCCCCTCAA
>JBAXTQ010000039.1:0-22233 GCA_037130115.1 Methylococcaceae bacterium | reverse complement strand
ATTCTTCAATCAGTTCGGTTTTAAAGCCTTTGCGTTCGCCCCAGCGTAAAAACATGCGCTCAATGATGGAGGCCCAATCTTGCGCTTCGGTGCCACCGGAACCCGATTGTATATCCAAAAAGGCATTGTTGGGATCCATTTCACCTGAAAACATGCGTCGAAATTCAAGGGCGGCTACTCTTTTTTCAAAATGCGCCAAATCATCAACAACGGTATCAACGGTTTCTTCATCGTCCTCGTCAATGGCCATCAGCAGCAATTCTTCGGCATCGGTTAAGCCGCGCTCCAAGTCATTAATGGTATTAACAATAACTTCAAGCTGGCCGCGTTCTTTGCCCAAGGTTTGCGCCAGTTCGGGATTATCCCAGATTTTTGGATTTTCCAGTTCCCGTAAAACTTCGACTAAGCGTTCATGCTTAATATCAAAGTCAAAGATACCTCCTAAGGGCATCACCACGGCTTTTCAGGTCGGCTATTTTATTTTTGATCGGGTTTATTTCTTGCATGGGGGATATTTTAACCAATGACAGTCGATACCAAGCGCGTTATAAAGCGGCATTGGTCGATGAAAACTTTAAAAAAGAGGGTAATTATAAACTATAAGCCGATTGCGTTCATGCACAACTTGGTGATGGAAAATATTTAATTTTAAATTCAATGGATTATCCTCTGCCTTGGGAATGCAGCTTATTATAAAAGCGTGAAAAATCATCTCTCTGCGGTCTTAAATAAGCTAAAATGTCTCATTAAGCAGGAATATGAGCGATGGTATGAGTTAATATCAAGTGCTTGCTTGCCGGATTTAAGAAACAGATTTATTAGCACAGGACTCTATGATGAAAATAATGGCTTTGTACAGCATTAAAGGTGGCGTTGGTAAAACCTCAAGTGCCGTTAATTTGGCGTATATTGCTGCCAGCAAAGGCTATCGCACTTTGGTTTGGGATTTGGATCCGCAGGGTGCCAGCAGTTATTACTTTCGTATCAAGCCCAAGGTAAAGGGCGGCAGTAAAGATTTAATCGCCGGAAAACGCGAACTGGACGGGCTGATTAAAGGCACTGATTTTGAAAATCTGGATTTGTTGCCTGCCGATTTTTCTTTTAGAAATTTGGATCTGGTACTGGATACCAAAAAAAAGCCTACCCAACAACTTAAAAAATTACTTAAACCTTTGGCAGAAGAGTACGACTTTATTTTTCTGGACTGCCCACCGAATATTTCATTACTCTCTGAAGCTGTTTTTGAAGCGGCTGATATTTTATTGTCGCCCATTATTCCGACTACGCTGTCTTTAAGAACGTTGGAGCAGTTGAAAGAATTTATTAAAGATAATAAATTGGATAATTTGACACTGATACCCTTTTTTTCGATGGCCGACCGTCGCAAAAATATGCACAAAGATATTATGGAAAATTTAGTCCAGAGTCATCCGGAGATTTTAAATACCGCGATTCCTTATGCCAGTGACATAGAACGTATGGGCTTGGAGCGTATGCCGTTGGGCGGTTTTATTAATAAAAGCCGTTCCACAGACGCTTATAACGAGTTGTGGCAGGAGCTAATGGCACGCACGGGCGAATGAACGGCCAACATCAGCCGAAGTTATGATCTCAATTATTCAACGGGTAACCACCGCAAAAGTCACAGTCAATAATCAAGCTATCGGCCAAATCGATACCGGCATTATGGCACTGGTTGCGGTTGAAAAAGAAGATACGCAAAAAGAGGCTGAACGCTTACTGGAACGCATCCTCAATTATCGGATTTTTGCTGATGACAATGACCGCATGAATCTAAGTTTGCGGGATATTAACGGTGGCTTGTTACTGATTCCGCAATTTACCTTGGCCGCAGATACGCGGTCGGGTAATCGCCCCGGTTTTACTTCCGGGGCATCTCCTGAAAAAGGTCGGCAACTGTTTGACTATCTGCAACAGCACGCAGCAATAACTTATCCCACGGTTCAATTTGGTCAGTTTGGGGCCGATATGCAGGTTGCACTGGTCAATAATGGTCCGGTTACTTTTACGTTGAGAACATCAAACGGTCAGCGGTAAGTGACGCCTTTGCCGATTTTATAACAGGGCAAGGCCGGTTTTTAGGTTTTTAATCGTTTAACCGAGGCATTTTTTTAGCTTGTAACATAACGTTCATGTGTTTCTGTTAGCATTTAACTTATGCACGCTTATCCGGGGTAACCGCTTTAATGTGTGCGTGCTTAACGTTTTCCGGCCTGCTTATTTTGTCATCTTAAAAGATTGATTATGAATAATACCTATCGAACCATCTGGATTTCCGATTTGCACTTGGGTTCCACTCAATGCCAAGCTGATGTTTTACTGGATTTTTTAAAGTACAACGAGAGTGAAAAGCTTTATTTGGTGGGCGATATTATCGATTTTTGGTCGCTTTCCAAGAAAATGTATTGGCCGAGAGATCACAATACCATCATTCAAAAAATCTTGCGTAAGGCCAGACATGGTACTCAAGTGATTTATATACCGGGTAACCATGACGAAAATGTCAGGGATTACGATAATTATGTCTTTGGCGATATTGTCGTTAAAAATTCAGATGTGCATACCTCCGCTGACGGCAAGCAATTTCTGGTTGTTCATGGCGATGAATACGATACCATTGCCCAATGTTACAAATGGATGGCCAAGATAGGGAGCGAAGGTTATGACTTTTTAATTTGGGTCAATCGTTTTCTTCGAATAATCAGGCGTTGGCTTGGCATACAATCAAACTTCTCCCTCGCTGCCTATGTTAAGTTTAAAGTCAAAAATGTGGTGCAGTTTATTTCCGATTACGAAGAAACCATCGTCAGTACGCTGACCGACAAAGATCTGGATGGTGTGATTTGTGGGCATATACACCATGCAGAAATGAAAAATATCAACGGATTTTTATATATCAATACCGGTGATTTTGTGGAAAGCTGTACCGCCATCGTAGAGCATTTTAATGGCACATTGGAGCTTTTAAAGTGGCAAATGACTGACGCGAGTATCGCCGATATTGAGACGCTTGAGGTTAACGCAGGAAATCACCTCACCCATTGATAGCGCAGTGACGCTGTATTTTAAAGAGCGGCACCAGACACATAATTGTATGAATCGAAGTTTCTATATCATTCTTGCGGCACAGTTCTTTTCATCATTGGGTGATAACGCACTGCTGTTCGCGGCTATTGCGCTACTTAAATCCCTGAATGCACCCTCTTGGCAAATTCCGGTATTACAGCAATTTTTCGTGTTCGCCTTTATCGTGCTTGCCCCGTTTGTGGGCGCATTTTCCGATGCGTTGCCCAAGGGTCGGGTTATGTTCATCAGTAACAGTATCAAGATAATGGGTTGCGCGGCCATGTTATTGGGCTTGCATCCGCTGCTTGCCTATGGCTTGGTGGGTATGGGTGCGGCGTTGTACTCGCCGGCCAAATACGGCATTCTGACCGAATGTCTCCCCGCACATCGTTTGGTATGGGCAAACGGCTGGATGGAAGGTTTGACCGTTGGAGCTATTATTTTGGGTGCGATATGTGGCGGATTATTGATTGGCCATCGTGTTGAGGATCACGTTGTTCAGCAACTGGGCGCACTTCGGTTCAATGGCGGTATTGATACGGCTCCCGAGTTTGCAATTTTTGTCATACTGGGTTTTTATTTCGTGGCGGCCCTGCTTAATTATTACATTCCCAAGCTGCCCATTGAGCATACCTTGTCAAAACCAACGCCAGGTTTTTTAGTCACCGATTTCTGGCGCTGTTTCCTGTTGTTATGGAAAGATCCTTTGGGGCAAATATCGCTTGCCGTAACCTCACTGTTTTGGGGGGCAGGAACGAGTTTGCGTTTAATCATTCTGGCTTGGTCTGCGGTCGCGTTAAAGCTTGATTTGGAGCAGGCCACCCAATTAACTGCCGTTGTTGCGGTGGGCCTTGCTATCGGTTCTGTGGTGGCTGCCAAGACGGTGTTATTGGAACATGCCGTAAAAGTATTGCCTTTGGGAATAGCGATGGGGCTGGTTGTGTTAGGCATGTTCTGGGTCACTGATTGGCGAGTGGCAGTCATGATGCTGGTACTGGTTGGTATTTTTGCCGGCAGTTTTTTGATTCCAATGAATGCCTTGTTACAGCACCGAGGCCATCAACTGATGGGGTCGGGACATTCCATTGCGGTGCAAAACTTTAACGAAAATCTTAGTATTTTATTGATGTTGGGAGCTTATGCCATGATGATTGATGCCGGATTTTCGATCAATACCATCGTAATGGTGTTTGGGTTATTTATATCCGTTACAATGGCTTTACTGACCAAAAAACATGGTCATGATCAGGATTAATAAAAACGTTTTGTAACGACCCAGTCGATGTTGGCTTTGATCATAGAACACGGATGACACTGATTAGTCGGGTTTCAACGGATTTCATTTTATTTGATAAACTTATAAACCTTCCTTATCCGTGTCTATCCGTCAAATCCGTGTGATCTGTGTTCTATTTTTTAACGGCTGAGTAGGTTACAACGTTGTTGTTAATCCGTGTTTTGATTTGTCATCCTTATTTTCTGAAGTTTACCATGTATAAACCTATTACTCCTTTGCTTGCCGCTGACATTATTATTGAATTGACTGATTTTCCAGGTCGCCCGATTGTCTTAATTGAACGTGCCAATCCACCGTATGGCTGGGCTATTCCCGGCGGTTTTGTGGATGTGGGTGAAATGGTTGAACAGGCAGCTGTGCGTGAGGCTCAGGAAGAGGTGAGTTTGGCTGTGCAACTGACAGCGTTGCTGGGCATTTATTCAGACCCGCTTCGCGATACCCGTGGACATACAGTGACGGCGGTTTATGTCGCAGAAGCCGCAGGGACGCCGATAGCCGCCGATGATGCCAAGAATTGTCGTGTATTCAGTGTAGATGAGCTGCCCGAACCCTTGGCGTTCGATCATGCCCAAGTGCTTGCTGACTATAAAAAATATCGCGAAACCGGTCAAGTAACACCGCTACGTAACTACGCGGATAGGGATTCAAGCAAATCAGACCGAATTATTGTGCATTGAAAAAATCTTCGTGCTCTTCGTGTCTTCGTGGTGAAATGTCTTAAGTTGATGTCTATAGGGCACATCTGTTCGTGCCCGACATGACTGGCGTTTTTAAAGTAATTTTGTAATCATTGAAAAAGGCAGTACCAAGCGATTTTTGCTTGCCGATAGGGTTTTAAAGCCAAATTTTTCATAAAAACCAGCTGCTTTTTCATTTTTGGCGTCAACTATAATACCTAAGGTGCCTATTTTTTCGGCAGCTTCGTTTGTGATACTAAACGCATGGAAAATCAGGGCATCTCCAAAGCCTTGACCTTGATAGCGCTTATCAACGGCTAAGCGCCTCAATAGCAAAAAGGGTGCTTCAGAATAACGGCCTAATCGGGTGCTATCCGGTAACTGGTCGGTAGGCACCGAATGAGCGCAGATTGAATAATAACCGATAATCTGTTGCTGTTTTGCCAACACATAAACGCGCGTTAAGCCACGCTTCTGACCTTGATTGGCAAATTGTTGCAGATATAAATTAAGTGCGATAACGCCACAATCAAAGTCTTTTCGATGATGTTTTTGGGTGTCTAAACGTTCAAACTTCATTCGGCGGCGATTATTCTTTGATAAGATAATGCGGCTTTTTTCATGCGCTCAGTGGGTTCTGGCGGATTATCCAGCATAGAAAAAAACATCTCCCAATCATCGGGATTAAAGCGCGTTTTTTCATGTTCTGAAATAATGATTGCGGCTTTTTCTCGAATGCTTTGACGAATAAATTTACTTCTATCCAGTTCAACATAGCCCCTGGCTTGTTCAAGTAATTGTAATGTCACTGCATCCATGCGGACTTTTAGGACATCTTGTTTGTTTAATTCGATAGTCATAAATCACCTTCTATTTATCATAATGGCTATTGTGTGCCCACAAATATAAATAATAACACTATTTTGTGGGTACAGATGAAAAATAAATGGCTTTATCTCAATCGTAGCAAGTAACCTCGACATAACGAAATGGAGTCGAGGATAACTGAAAGAATATCAGGATTGGGTCTTGCAGTAACACATAAAAATATTATTTTTCAAGACCTGACCCCATGTTTTTGCCATGTTTTTGTTAAAGGGGCTGCTTGGCTTTTAATCCCCACGCGTTTGAAATGCTGGTATGACGACAGCAACCGGCTGTTTTTATAAAAAAGCAGTCTGTAAATATCGACTCCCAAACTAAATCGCCGTCGTGTATCCCAAAAAAATCCGTAGTTCAGTTTGACTGTTGTATAGTATCGGCTATTTAATCAACTCTGCCCGTCAAAAATGGCGGCGCAACAAAAATACACAGGGACTGAAACATGCTCACCGGCGAACTTCGTAGCCAAGTCGACTCAATCTGGAACGCCTTTTGGTCAGGCGGCATCTCCAACCCGCTGGAGGTGATGGAACAAATTACCTACCTGTTATTCCTGCGTCGTCTGGA
Organism: Methylococcaceae bacterium; assembly: GCA_037130115.1. Classification (GTDB taxonomy): domain Bacteria; phylum Pseudomonadota; class Gammaproteobacteria; order Methylococcales; family Methylomonadaceae; genus Methylobacter_C. The sequence continues at coordinate 15,723 of JBAXTQ010000039.1, read as the reverse complement.
TGATCTGCATACCCTCGAAGAAAACAGATCCGTGCGTTTGGGCAAACCGATGGAACGTGAAGTTTTTCCGGAAGGGCAAGATGCCAAAGGCCGCGATTACAACGATCTGCGCTGGTCACGTTTTAAGAATTTTGCTCCGGCAGAAATGTTTTCTGTCATCGATGAACATGTTTTCCCGTTCCTGCGCACCATGGGTGGTGATGGTTCCACTTACGCCCATCACATGAAGGATGCGCGTTTTACCATTCCGACTCCCGCCTTGCTGTCCAAGGTGGTGGATTTGCTTGATCACGTCCCGATGGAAGACCGCGATACCAAAGGCGATCTTTACGAGTACATGCTCGGCAAGATTGCCAGTGCCGGACAGAACGGTCAGTTTCGCACCCCGCGCCACATTATTCGCCTGATGGTGGAATTGACTGCGCCCAATGCCAAAGATGTGATTTGCGATCCGGCCAGCGGCACTTGCGGCTTTCTGGTCGCCGCCGGTGAGTACTTGCGCGAGAAGCATCCGGAAATTCTGCGCGATGCCCAAGCCAGCCAACATTTCCACCACGACATGTTTCACGGTTATGACTTTGACAATACCATGCTGCGCATCGGCAGTATGAACATGATGCTGCATGGCGTTGAAAACCCCGACATTCGTTATCAGGATTCACTGGCCCAAGATCATGCCGGTGATGAAGAAAAATACTCGCTCATTTTAGCCAATCCGCCCTTTGCGGGATCACTGGATTACGAAAACACCGCCAAAGACTTGCTGGCCATTGTCAAAACCAAGAAAACCGAATTGCTGTTTCTTGCCTTGTTTCTGCGTTTGCTCAAACCCGGTGGTCGGGCGGCGGTTATTGTACCGGACGGCGTACTGTTTGGCTCGTCCAAGGCGCACAAGCAACTGCGGCAAATGCTGGTTGAGGATCAAAAGCTGGATGCCCTTATTTCTCTGCCATCGGGTGCGTTCAAGCCCTATGCCGGAGTGTCGACGGCGATTCTGATCTTTACCAAAACCAATTCCGGCGGCACGAATAACGTCTGGTTTTACAATATGCTGGCCGATGGTTGGAGCCTGGATGATAAACGCCAACCGCTGTTGCCTGAGGAAAAGCTGGGGGTAACGCCTGCCGAAGCCTTAACCGAAGCTGAACATGGCAAGAATAACTTGCCCGATGTGCTGACCCGATGGGGCTCACGAGAAACCATTGAGCTGGAACGCCCTCGTACCGCGCAGAGTTTTTGTGTGCCTAAGGCTGATATTGTTGCCAATGGCTATGACCTGTCCATCAACCGCTACAAGGAAGTCGTACATGAGGTGGTTGAGCATTTGCCGCCCAAAGTGATTATGGCCAAGTTGGCCGAGTTGGAGACCGAGATTCAGGCGGGGATGAAAGAGCTTGATTCAATGTTATCCTAAGTCACAATTACCAAACCCAAAAACTGAGGAAAATAAGATGCCTTTAATTGCACTGAAAGCCCATTATGACGGTCACGCGGTCATTTTTGACGAGCCCTTTGACCTGCCACCGGAAACACCGTTGTTGGTTGTCGTTAATCCACAGAATACGTCTGGACAGCCCAGCGAAAAAGCCAATCGTGCGTTGGCTTTTCAGGCCGCGTTTGGGGCGTTGCGAGGAAAGTTAAGCGGTAGCGATGAATTCATGGCTCGTAAAACCGAGGAAAAGGCACTCGAAGAAAGAATTCGGTTATGAGCGGTTATGTACTCGATGCCTGTGCGCTAATTGCGCTGTTTAATGGTGAAGAAGGTAAAGTTGTATTGGAGCGGGTCTTTGTTTCCGGCTTACCCATTCGTATTACGGCTATTAATGTGCTGGAAATTGCCTATGACGCAGTGCGCAGGCAAAAGGATACGCAGGCTGCAAAAGAAGTGCTGGATTGTGTGGAAAAGCTGGGTATCGAAATCGTATGGACGATGACACCGGCAGTTTTGCTACGCGCTGCCGAATTCAAATCGCAAGGTCGAATATCCCTGGCCGATAGTATTGCGCTGGCCTTGGCTTTAGACAGCGATGCCAAGCTGGTCACCGCAGATCACCATGAGTTTGATGCTTTCGAGCAAGCCGGGTTTGATGTTTTTGAGTGGATTCGGTGATGAAGGTTGTCATGAAAGTCGATAACAAATTTTGTGGGAGCGACGCCTACGTCGCGACGTGGGCATCGCTCCAACAACCCAGCCAGACGGCTCCAAGTGTCGTGATTGTTGAGATGAAAAAGCTTGATGGTATGCTCACGTGAACAGCTGGGAATGCCGACCGATTGGGGATTTGATCAAGACGACCAAAACATGGAATCCTCTGCGGGCAGGTTCGGACGAGACGTTCCAATACATAGACTTAAGCGCTGTCGACCAAGACAAAAAGGAGATTGTTGGAATACGCGAGGTTGCCTGCTGCGAGGCACCAAGTAGGGCACGCCAACTTGTCGAGACAAACGACGTTTTAGTTTCCACTGTCCGACCGAATCTTAATGGAGTAGCAAAAATTACTGCCGATCTAAGTGATGCAACCGCTTCAACAGGTTTTTGCGTCCTACGACCCATTACGAATGTTCTGGATAGTAACTATCTGTTTCACTGGGTAAAGTCACCTCAGTTTGTTTCTGATATGGTGAAGAAGGCAACCGGTGCAAGTTATCCGGCAGTATCTGTCCGAATAGTGTTAGCTTCGTCAATACCTTATCCACCCATACCCGAACAATGTCGCATCGCCGCCATTCTTGACGAAGCCGATGCGCTTAGAGAAAAACGTCGGGAAGCCTTGGCGCAACTGGATAGCTTCACGCAGTCTATTTTCATTGAGATGTTTGGTGACCCGGTTACAAATTCTAAAGCATGGCCGGAATCGACCACGTTGGGTGAGGTAGCACAAATTGTTTCAGGAATTACAAAGGGTAGAAACCTCAATGGAAAAACAGCTCGGACGATTCCATATCTCGCAGTTGCAAACGTTCAAGACAAAGCCCTTAATCTGTCTACTGTTAAAGAAATTGATGCCACTGAAGATGAAATTCAACGTTACCTGTTGAAAAAGAATGATTTGCTACTCACTGAGGGGGGAGACCCTGATAAGTTGGGCCGAGGGACGCTTTGGAATGATGAATTGCTCGAATGTATTCATCAGAACCATATTTTTCGAGTGCGGTTAATAACCGAAAATATTACACCACTTTTTCTGAACTGGCTGGTTGGTAGTCAACGAGGAAAAAAATACTTTCTTCGCTCCGCAAAGCAGACAACCGGAATCGCATCAATCAACGTGACTCAGCTCCGGGGCTTTCCATTACTACTCCCTCCTATGGAGCTCCAACAAGATTTTATTCGCGTTGCAGGCGTTATTGAAAGTCAGCAAATCATTCAACGTCGCGCCTTATCCGAACTCGATGCCCTTTTCGCCTCCCTCCAACACCGAGCCTTCCGTGGAGAACTGTAAATGCGCCCATCAATAGCCCTGCAAACCCACCGCGATGCCATCCGCGAAATCGCACTGAGTCACCGGGTCAAAAACGTGCGGGTGTTCGGCTCGGTATTGCATGGTGATGACACAGAAGATAGCGATCTGGATTTACTGGTCGACCCAACGCCGGAAACCACGTTGTTCGATATTGCCAAGATTCAGGTTGAAGTTGCCCGATTACTCAACATCACGGTCGATGTCCTGACACCCCGAGCGCTACCAGACAAATTTCGTGACCAGGTGATAAATGAGGCCCGACCAGTATGAGTAAAAAAGACATTCTGCGTATTCCCGATTACCTCGGGCACATAGTCGAAGCGATTGAGCGTATTCATCGCTATATCGAAGATATGGATGAAGTCAGTTTTCTTGATGATGAAAAGACTCAAGATGCTGTGGTCAGAAATTTCGAAATTATTGGCGAGGCATCGCGCAACATTGAGCGTTACCATTCGGATTATGCTGAATCTCACCCGCAAGTACCCTGGACTTTCATTTATGCCATGCGTAACCGTGTAGCTCATGGCTATTTCAAAGTAGATTTTGAATTGGTCTGGAAAACCATTCATGAAGATTTACCTAAACTGCATGAGCAAGTTCAGCAATTGATTGATCGACTGGATTGATTTAACCATGACTTCCCCACATTTCCAGTTTCTCGAAACCGAATGGCCCCTGCTGCTTGAGGCCGCTATCAAAGCGGAAGCCATGGCCAACACCGATGCGCGAACGGCGTGCTTTTATGCCCGTCGGACTCTGGAAATGGCGGTGGCATGGCTGTATAAATATGACCCGGCACTTAGATTGCCGTATCAAGATCATCTGAGTGCCTTGATTCATGAACCCAGTTTCCGGCAGGTGGTCGGCGATGCGCTGTTCACCAAAGCCAAGCTGATTAAGGATCTCGGTAATCTGGCGGTGCATGGCAATCGTAAAATACTGCCTGCCGATGCGTTGACCGCCACTCGCGAGCTGTTTCATTTTTGTTATTGGCTGGCCCGAACTTATGGACAAAGAGCACGTCCCGATCCCGGATTACGGTTTTCCTTTGAGCGGTTACCCAAGGCTGTGGCCGTTCCTTTGCAAACACTGGAGCAACTAAAAAAGCTGGAAGCAGGGCTTCGTGACCGTGATGAAAAACTTTCTGTTTTGTTATCCGATAAAACCGCACTCAATGAAGAATTAAAAGACCTGCGTGAAGCGTTTGCCGCTGCCAAAAAAGCCAATTTAGCGCAGCCTGATACCCACGATTATTCCGAAGCTGAAACCCGCGATTACTTTATCGATCTGTTGCTTAAAGAAGCGGGCTGGGAGTTGACTGAAAACAACTTTGAAATCGAAGTGAGCGGTATGCCCAATAACGCGGGCAACGGTTACGTTGATTATGTGTTGTGGGGCGATGACGGCAAGCCGCTGGCACTTATTGAAGCCAAGCGTACCCGAAAGAATGCCAAGGTCGGGCAGCAGCAAGCCAAGCTCTATGCGGATTGTCTGGAGGCGCAATATAGCCAGCGTCCGGTGATTTTTTATTCCAATGGTTACGAGCACTGGTTATGGGATGATGTCGGTTATCCGCCTCGGGCTGTTCAGGGCTTTTACAAGAAACCGGAGCTGGAACTGTTAATTCAGCGCCGCACCAGTCACAAGCCGTTGGCAGACGCCGTCATTAATACCGACATTATCGAGCGTTATTACCAGACCCGCGCCGTGCGCAGGATAGCCGAAACCATCGAAGTGGACAATCAGCGCAAGGCTTTGGTGGTGATGGCAACCGGTGCCGGCAAGACGCGCACCGTCATCGCGCTTGCTGATTTGCTGATGCGTTGTAACCGTGCCAAACGGGTATTGTTTTTGGCGGATCGGGTGGCGCTGGTTCGGCAGGCGGTGAATGCCTTTAAAAAGCATCTGCCGGATTCTTCGCCGGTTAATTTGGTGACCGAGAAACAGACCGAGGGCAGGGTGTTTGTTTCTACTTACCCGACCATGATGGGGCTGATTGACACTTCGACTTCGCTCAGTGCAGGCGACAATAAAGGGTGCACCCTGAGCGAAGTCGATGGGCAACGCCGTTTTGGTGTCGGTCATTTTGATCTGATCATCATCGATGAGGCGCACCGCTCGGTGTATCAAAAGTATCGCGCCATCTTTGACTACTTCGACTCGCTGCTGGTCGGTTTGACCGCAACACCTAAAGACGAGATTGACCATAATACCTACGGGCTGTTTGATCTTGAAACCGGCGTGCCTACTGATGCTTATTCCTTGGATGAGGCGGTTGCCGATGGCTATCTGGTGCCGCCCAGAGCCATTTCTGTGCCGCTTAAATTTCAACGCGAGGGTATCCGATATGACGACCTAAGCGAGGATGAAAAAGAGCAGTGGGATGCGCTGGAATGGAACGAGGATGGCAGCACACCGGATTCCGTCGATGCCGCTGCGCTGAACAAATGGTTGTTCAATACCGATACTGTGGACAAGGTGCTGGCGCATTTGATGACGAAAGGCCAGAAAGTGGCGGGTGGCGACCGACTCGGCAAGACCATCATCTTTGCCAAAAATAATGCCCACGCGGATTTTATTGCCGAGCGCTTCGACATCAATTATCCGCATTATAAAGGCCATTTTGCGAGGGCGATAACCTACAAGACCGAGTATGCGCAAAGTCTGATCGATGACTTCTCCAACCCGGACAAGATGCCGCATATCGCCATCTCGGTGGATATGCTGGATACCGGAATTGATGTGCCGGAAGCGGTTAATCTGGTGTTTTTTAAGATCATTCGCTCAAAAACAAAGTTCTGGCAGATGCTGGGGCGCGGGACACGGTTGTGTCTAAATTTGTTCGGCCCGGGAGCGCATAAACAGCTTTTCTACTTGTTCGACTATTGCCAAAACCTTGAGTTTTTTAGCCAGAACCCCGATCATTATGACGGTTCGTCCAGCGAATCGTTAAGTACCCGGTTATTTAAGGGACGACTGGCGATGGTTGCCGAGCTGGATAAAAAACGTGAAGCCGGTCAACAAGTCGCTGAAAGAGCTGATTATCACTTTAATGAAATACAGTTACGGAACGAAACGGCTGACTTTTTGCACCGGAACGTTGCCGCCATGAACCTTGATAATTTTGTGGTGCGGACACAGCGCAAATCGGTAGAAAAATACGCTAACCCCGCGTCGTGGCAGGTGCTGGGGTTTGATGATTTTAACGAGCTTGCCAATAACGTGGCAGGCCTGCCAACGGAATTGGGCGATGAGGACGAAGACGGCAAGCGCTTTGATATGCTGGTGCTGCGGACTCAACTGGCCATTCTTCAGGCCAAGCCTGATTTCAAAAGTCTTCGAGAGAAGATTCAGGCGATTGCCAGCGCTTTGGAAGAACAAGACGCCATTCCTGCCATCAAGGCCCAGATGCAACTGATACAGGCCATTGCCGGTGACGAGTGGTGGGAGGATGTGACGGTTGCCATGCTGGAAGTTATGCGTAAAAAACTACGGGCATTGGTGAGGCTGATTGAAAAAACCAGGAAGATCGTTGTTTATACGGATTTTAAGGATGAGCTGGGCTATGAAACGCCGATTGATCTGCCTCAAGTCGGTACGGGTATGGATTTGGCGAAGTTCAGGGAGAAAGCCCGTCAGTTTCTCAGAGCGCATGAAAGCCACGTCTCACTGCAACGCCTGCGGCGTAATCAGCCGCTTACGCCATCAGACCTTACCGAGCTGGAACACATGCTCATCGATGCCGGTGGCTCGACGGAACTGATCAACTTGGCGAAGGAGCAAAGTCATGGCTTGGGCATGTTTATCCGTTCGTTGGTGGGACTGGACAGGGAGACAGCCACTCAGGCATTTAGCGAATTCATCTCCGGCACCACAGCCACACCGAACCAAATTGAGTTTATCGACCTTGTCGTGCAATATCTCACCGAAAATGGGGTGATGGAACCTGATCGGCTTTATGAATCACCATTTACCGATATTAACCCGCAGGGGCCGGAAGGCGTATTCTCAACCGCCAAGGTGGATAAAATGGTTCAAGTGCTGATTGATATTCGACAGAGAGCTGCGGCGTAAATGGCCTTATGAGGTTTGCCGTTATGGCCAGCTTAGGCAGCACGCAGAAAATATCCCCCATAATTAGCCTGGTTCCCACGCTCCAGCGTTGCGTGACGCGGGAGCGTCACTGTCCACAGTTAAGCCTTGTAGGAGCGGGCCATGCCCGCGATGAAGAAGCTAAAGCCAAGCATTGCAGCCAAAATATCGCGGGCATGGCCCGCTCCTACGGTGTTATTGTACTTAACTGTGGGCAGTGACACTGGAGCGTGGGAACGATAGGGTGGGGGGTATTTATTACGAGTTACCTTAATCGACTGTCCGGATTTTGGGGTTGACTATACTGTTCTTTTATAACTTTGTTATCTCATTCTTTTATAATAAAGTTAACAGTGGGTGACGGGCAGCGGATCAGTTGATCTTTTTTAATTATATTCATAATAGTGTAGCCATGAAAATTCGTGTTATTAAAAAAAAGTTATCAAATCCTCGTGTTAGAAGGCGATTAAAAATTGGTCTTTCTGTTTTTGGTGGCGCGATTATGATGGTTGTACTGTTTAAGATTGTTTACGATATTGGTTATTTTGATGCGCAGTCACTTAAAAATGCCAATAACGCCGAGCTGATTCATACGGATGATCGAGTGCTGACCATGGAAGCGGCTCAGCATATTGTGTCTGGAGCGCTAAAAGAAGACATGAATAACCCAAAAACAACGGTGGCGATGATTGTTAATAACGATAATAAACTGTCAACCATCATTATAGAAAATAATAAGGTTAAAAAAGTTGCCTGGATCATCAATATGCGTTTGTTTTTTACCGGCGATCTATTCAATGACGAAGGCATTAATTTAACCGAAGGTATCGAACGTCAGCACAACGAGATTTTTGCACGATAAATAACAGAGCTGCGGACTGAATGGTTATAAACCGGAATACCGGCACAGCAACGGTTGGTAGCCAAAAAACGTGTGTTGTGTTCAATCGGGAATGAAATAAATCAAGGAGCTTAACAAGATGAAATTAAAAGAAAAAGAGGTTGAAGTAGGGTACTTGTATTTAACCGGTGCCAATCAATATCGTGCGGTGCTGGCGATGAAAGGTGAATTTATGATTTATGCACCCGGTTTGGAAGGCACTGCACCCTTAAATCTGACTACTACAAAAATGCCGTTTGAAAATCAGCCCTTTAAGAAGTGTCAAATCGTTACCTTTGCCAAAAAGGATTATCAAGCATTTGACTTTAATGGCACTGAAGCTATTAAACATAAATTGAACGAATTACAGCTGGCAGAAGTCAGTGCGCAGTGTAATGCCAAGTCAGCTATTGCTACTTTGTTAGCCGAATAAAACACATTAATCAATCTTAAGATCATGAAAACAACAGCAAATGACCTAAAAATAGTATTACAAAACGCTTTGCTCTATGATGGCAAAATGGAATATCAGTTATATGAATATGAATTTGAAGAGTTATTGGATGAATTATTAGCATCCCTGATTAAAGATAAAGATGACTTCCTTTTTGCAATCACTACGCATAAAAATGACATAACGGGTAAAGAGGACACGGCAATGGTTTTAATTGACGCATCAGGTAAAGCACATATCAATGAATTGGCGAGGGATAAACTAAAGGAAGTGTGGGAAGATGATTATCAACGCAGGATGACAAAATTAATCCCTGACTTTGCCAAACAACTATATAAAGGCGACATTCCAATCAGTGGCGTTAAAATCGTCTTGCCTGCCAAATCATAACAACATTAAAAAGGTAAATAGCCAATGAACACGGAAGCAGATTTAAAAAACTCTTTAGACGAGGCGCAAGGAAGAAATCCTCTTGAATTTCCATTTGGATTTTATATTGAAGACGATCACGAGCAGAGTGCGGGAGGCAGTTTCTTTTGGTATAAGACTGAAAAAGAGATGCAACAAGCGATACAAAATGATTTCATCAATACGCTTTTTGAGGGTGCCAGCGATGATATGGCAGCGGTCAAAGCAGAGATTGCCAGGCTTATTGAACAGTCGGCACCCCATGCTGAGGGTGATGATTTGCTGAATAGTCTGAATTTGGTTTTAAGAGAAATTGAATTGCGACTCCAGTTTATGGGCTCTTTTGACGATCTCTGTAAAAGCAAAAGTGAGTGGGCGAAGTATTTTCGAGAGTCTTACCGTGAAGAGTGTCTGGACGATATAGAGGATATTTCTTCAAAAAAACTACAAAGCCCGATCAAGAAAACCGAGCAAGATGATTTTGCCGAGTTTGTCGCTGATTATTTTATTTAGTGCCATGAATAAAATATTGTTAATGCTCCTGTTACTCCCGTTAACATCAATGGCGGCCAATAAACCATGTTCCGACAAAAAAGGCGCAATATCGGATTGTGAAGAGACTCAAGGGGTTGTCGCCGGGCAATCTTCCGAGTATCAAAGACTATTGGAGCTTGCCGAACAGAATGCTGCCAAAATAAAAGCACAATCAGATAAAAACGTTACGGCAATAAAAGCACAGTCGGATAAAAACGTGGCGGCAATAAAGGCGCAGTCAGAAAAGAACGCGGCGTCAATAAACGCTCAGCACGAACAAGACCCTGCAAAAATTAAGGCTCAGCTTGATCTAAACGGGTTAAGTACCCAGGAACAATTAGACCGTAATGCGGCAATTACTAAAGAACAACTTGAGCGCAATGCGGCAAGCACCCAATTACAATTAGAACAAAATGCGGCAAGTACCCAGGTAAACTTACATAAATGATTCGTGGTTCATGTTCTGGTACTGACGGAAACAACAGGGTGTTTTTATCTTGGCAAAACGCCAATGCCTAAGCATAAACCGGAATACTCCGGTAAAATATGGCCTTTGTTTCCGCCTGAGCTGTTTTGCCATGAATAACGATTTATTTCTCTACGATACCGAGCGTTTAAAAACGATTGCCTCGGACGATACGGTGAAGCAGGGCTTGGCTTATTTCTCCGAGAAGCGGGTATTTGCGCTGGACGTACTGGACAATGTGCTAACGGCTCAAGTGGAAGATGCGGATGTTACCGAGCCTTATTGGGTGGAACTGACGCAGGGAGAAGGCAATGAATTGCTGGTCAGTTGTGATTGTCCGGAGTCCGGTTTCTGCAAACATGCGATTGCAGCTTTATATAGTTACGCTGAAGAATTTGGTTATGACGACGACAAGATTTTAGGTAGTGCGGTCGATGAGGCTATTTTAGAACGGGTAAAAAAAGGTAGAAACGAAGTCGCTGTCAAATTAATCAGCGGTAATTTAGGTTTTGGCACTTGGCAGGCCACGTCGATTATTTCCGCTACGCATACAAAAAAATCATATCAGGTACAAATTCGCTCACTGGATCAACGGTTAAATTATTGTACTTGCCCTGATTTGGCGACCAATCGGTTGGGTACTTGCAAACACATTGAAGCGGCTTTACATTTTGCCAAGAACAAACCGGGCTATAAGCAACTAAAAAAAGCCGGTTCTCCGGTTTCATTTGCGTATTTGGCTTGGGAATCAGCGACTCGTCCGGTGATCCGTTTATATAAAACCGCGCAGGTTGATGCGGATTTAACGGCTCTTTTTTCAGAATTCTTTGGTCAGGACGGTGTTTTTAGCGGTCGATTGCCCGAAGATTTTTTTCGTTTTTCCGAGCAGGTATTGGGGCGCGACGATTTTTTTGTGGGGGATGATGCGGCGCACTATGTGCATCAATGCGCGGAGGATGCGTCGCAAGTGGTGCGATCTCAGCAGATTACCCAAGAAATTATGCGGGTTAATGGTGTTCTTCCGGGTATTAAAGGCCGCTTGTTCCCTTATCAAACCGAAGGCGTGGCCTTTTTGGCATCCCGTGGCCGCGCCTTGTTGGCGGATGATATGGGTTTGGGTAAAACCTTGCAGGCGATTTGCGCCGCTTCCTGGCTGGTTGATAATGCGGGTATCAAGAAAGTTCTGGTGGTGTGTCCTGCCTCATTAAAACATCAGTGGGCCAGAGAAGTTGAAAAATTTACCTCACATTCTGTGCAAATTATTCAGGGTGTGGCAGAAAACCGGTTTGTACAATATCGGGCTGATGCGCTGTTTTTTATCGTTAATTATGAATTGACGGTACGTGATCTTAGCGTGATCAGCGAAACGCTAAAACCTGATTTGGTGATTCTGGATGAAGCGCAACGTATCAAGAATTGGCGCACTAAAATTGCCTCAACGATTAAGTTAATCCCCTCACGCTATATGTTTGTGTTGAGCGGCACGCCGCTGGAAAATCGTCTTGAGGATTTATACAGTCTGCTGCAAGTGGTTGATGCGCGGGTGCTGGGGCCGCTGTGGCGATGTTTGCTGGAGTTTCATGTGACTGATGAGCGAGGCAAAGTGATTGGTTATCGTAATCTGTCGGAATTAAGGCGGCGTATCGCGTCGGTAATGTTAAGGCGCAATCGCAGCTTGATCAGTGATCAATTGCCGGACAGAACCGAAGTGCGGCTGGATATTCCTCTGGATAAAATGCAAAAGGAATTACATGACTCGGCCATGCAGGCGGCAGGGCAGTTGGCACAAATAGCCAGGCGCAGGCCGTTAACGCCTGGCGAGCAAAACCGGATGATGTCTGCTTTGCAACAGGCACGCATGGCTTGTGATGCTGCGGGATTGGTGGATAAAGTGACCCAAGGCTCACCCAAGCTGGATGAGTTATACCGGTTGCTGGACGAATTGTGTTTGCAAAGTAATCGCAAAGCCGTTATTTTTTCGCAATGGGCGTTAATGACGGAAATGGTGGAGTCTTTGGTTAGGGCGATGGGGCTGGGTTGTGTCCGTTTGCACGGTGGCATTCCCGGTCATAAACGCGGTGAACTGATGGACAGGTTTCTGCGGGACGATGCGATACAAATCTTTATTTCTACCGATGCCGGTAGCGTGGGTTTAAACCTGCAATCAGCAACGGTGTTAATTAATCTGGATATGCCCTGGAATCCTGCGGTGCTGGATCAGCGTATCGCACGCATACACCGGTTGGGGCAAAAACAGAATGTGCAGGTTTTTTTGTTGCTGGCCGAAGACTCTTATGAACAGCAGGTTGCCAAGCTGGTAAAAGGCAAACGGGATTTGTTCAATAATGTTGTCAGTCCGGAAGCCTCCGAGGATGTGGTCGGGGTCTCCAAAAAAATGCTGCAAACCTTGATAGATGATTTGGCGGGTGTTGCGGCAGATAAGGTCGAAGATAATAGACCGATTGAAGCTATCGATGTACCTTTACCTGATGCCGCAGAACAAACACAGGCTCAAGTCGTTAAAAAATCGGTCACTGTCGAAACGGAAGAAGACAACCAGATTCGACAATTGATAGAAAAAATCCAGCGTACCTTTAATACCCGCATTGTGCGTATTTTGGGTTCTGGTGGCGGCTTGCTGGTGATTGTTAATCAGTCCGACGATGCTGATGACGAGTCGGCACAGACCTTATCCGAGCCCGATGTTCCCGTTGTTGTTATTGATTCCCGAACCCTTGCCGGATTACAGCGATTGGGTGCGGCTTCACCGGTTACCGGTTCCAGATTGCTGTTTGAACCTGAGGTTAAAAGCCAAAAAACGTTAAATCCTCTGGTTGTTATGGCCGAGGCAAAGCTGCGCTCTGCGGAAATTTTAATGGAACAGCAAGCCAGCGCAGGCGTCATGGATTTATTGGCCGCCTCCCTATTGGCCAACGCGGCGGCCATTGCCGGACTTGTCCACGTTCCCGCAGCGGATACCGCAGTCTTGTGGTTATACAGTGACGTTTTGCCACAACAACTATTAACCCAGGATCAAGTGACGGCGATTGTGCGAGCTTTATCTTTAAGTCAGAATCAGGCGCTGCCCGTTAACCTGATTGAACAATCCCTGGCTGATGCGCGGTTGCTGTGTTCAGTCGCTGATAATTTGTAGTGGTAAGTGTTCAGTCCCCCTCTTTGAAAAAGAGGGGTTAGGGGAGATTTTATTAGATAAATCCCCCTCTGCATTCCCAAGCTGGAGCTTGGGAATGAGTACAACAGTTAAGGCGACCCCCTAATGATTTTTGTGCAGAGCTTGCAGGATTTATCGGTGCAATCAAGAAACATCAATAGCGCGTGGGTGGGGTAAAGTACCGAATAGAGCTGTTTTTAAAGCTTGGTGATTTATGAATTGTGCTTAGAGCAGTTTAACCAGAGCAGCAATCACGGCAACCTGCGCCAGCATTAAGGCACCCACCCATTTAACCAGATCTACTTTGAGTTCAAGTAAATCTGTTTTAGAGGCAAGTGGAACTATATCGTTCTTGGTAGCCAGTTCACTTTGTGATTTTTTCAGCACAGCTACTACTGTTTCTGATTGTTTACGCGTAAATCCACTTGTTTCAAGTTCGTTGACTAATTCTTGTGTGTCGAAAGTAATGGTGGTCATGTGTTTAAGTGCCAGGTAAATTATTTTATAAATATTAATGTAATCTTAAGGGCTACTGCTTGTCAACAAACCAGATAATAACACAATGAGGTCAGCAGGTATTCAAGTCGTATCATAGGCCTGTAGGCAGGCAGATTACCCACGCCGAAGTCCCCAAGATTGAGGGCATAATCCGCAAGCCCCAGCGCTACTTGTGGCAAGCTGACCGACGTACCCTGTCCGGGCTGAAGCGTGATTGGGCTTACAAACCCAGTACTCCTGTTTTGAAAGTTATTGAAGCCTTCAAACGTTTCAGTCGGGGTTGTAAATCCCGACCGGCATTGGAGTAGGATGAGTAGAGCAGCGCGAAACCCATCATATAAGGAATCCATTATGATGGGTTTCGGCTATCGCCTCTACCCATCCTACGCGCTGTCCCGCCTAAATAGATAGCCGATATTAATTACAAGCCTAACACCACTTTTTGTACGCCGGTCCATTCGCCGTGTGCTTCGCTTTTGTCCCACCAACGCATTCTATATTCACGGGTTTCGTGGGTATTGCCGGGCGCGAGTGGACGCACATCCAGATAGGGCTTAACCGTGTCAATGGCTAAAAAAGCCCACTCACCGCCGTTGATTCGGCTTTCAATCCAGATACCATCGTGGCCGTATTTAGTAAAATCGATGCGCACTTGGGTTACATCAAGCCCCATTTCTACGGTAAGCCAGAACTCGGGAACCAAATGTTCAACATTATCCGGTATAGCAATAACACCCAGATCTTTACCGATAGCCTCATTATAATTAAGGCTGGCCTTAATACGGGCAATCTGGCTGAAAAGACGTTTTTGGATACCGGGAGCAGGGGCAGGGGGAGGATTGGGAAAAACAGTCGGCTTGGGATACTCCGTTGTGCCGCTGCCATTACCTCCTATCATCAGCTGTTTATAAGCAGTCGCTTCCTTGGCATCACGCTGGGTAGCGGGATGCCACTCTTGTAGCATCCAAATATAATAGAGTATGTCGGCCTGAGTCTGAGTGATCTCCTCGGCACTAATGCCGCACAGGGGGCCATCAACAGGGAGCTTTAAGGAGTAATGGGTAAGCCAGACAATTTGCCCGGACTGAGTAGAAGGGAAAAAACTAATGGCGATCATAGTAACAGGCAGACTCCAGCCGGATAGTTAAATGAAGTTTTCAGGGATTAGAAAGAGGTTGGCAGAGCGGGCAGCATTGCCGAGAATGCCAGGTCTTTTTGGCTAGCGGCTAAGTTAATCCTTTTAAGAGATGGCTGTCAAGCAAATTATTATAGTGTGTGCCTTAATGATTATTGCCCGCTTGTTATGTCTTTCAGGGAGCGTCTAAAAACAGTTAGGGCGACCACAAACAACGTCAACACACCCAGACTATAAGTTTAAGAGTCCCAGAAAACTATTTGCAGGCTTGGGAATGTTAATTAGGGGCTTACAAAAACTATTTGCAGGCTTGGGAATATTAATTGGGAGCTTACAAAAATAATTAAGGGAACCCATAATTGTTTTTGTATAGTCCTTGCAGGACTTATCGGTGCAAGAAAGAAGCGTCAATAGCGTGTGGGCGGGGTAAAGTAACGAACTGAGATGCTCCAGTTAAGATAGTCAAGAGTAGGATGGGTAGAGCAACGCGAAACCCATTGTATAAGGAATCCATTATGATGGGTTTCGGCTATCGCCTCTACCCATCCTACGTGCTGTGTTGCTGCTCTTAATTTTGTACGCAAATGTACGCATTAAGTAATTCGCTTTCCGTT
>JBAXTQ010000389.1:0-2311 GCA_037130115.1 Methylococcaceae bacterium | reverse complement strand
GGAAGAACGTTTTGATGGAGGCGAGGCGCTGGTTACGCGTAGCGGCAGCGTTTTTACGCCCTGTTTCGAGGTGATCGAGAAAGTCCAAGATGATCTGGTCGTTGATGGCGTCGAAGGATAACTTGTCGGGGCTCAGGTGGAGGCAACCTGCCGCGTAGCCCAGCAGCAGTCTAACGCAGTCGCTGTAACTACTGCTGGTGTTGATGCTGACGCCCCGCTCATTGGCGAGATAGTTGTGAAAGAACTTCATTACAAGCGTGCCTGTCGTGTTCATTGGTTTTTTCCTTTGCAGTTGTTGTTGAATGTTTCATGGAACCGGTCTGCGGCCACTTGGAGAAGTTGAGCGGTTACGTGCAGGTATAGTTGTGTGTTGTTGATGTGCACATGCCCCATCGCTGTGGCTAGAATAGGCAGTCTGGCATTGACGTCGACACCCTCCGCATACCACTTGCGCAGACAGTCACAGGCATACGTATGCCTCAAGTCATGGAGCCTCGGAGCCAACAAGGCGCCGACGCCGATTTTACGCGAACGTAAAATGCTTCGGAATGCCTGGGAAACACACTCATACTTAAGGCGCTTGCCGTGCCTGTTGATAAAGATCGGGGCCTCTTTACCGGTTGGCCGCCGTTCGAACCTGAAGTCTAAATATTTCCCAAGTGCCACAACGGTGGTGGCACTCAGCACGACATTCCTGGCCTTGCCCAACTTGCCGCGCTTGACCGTGAGGCGGCCCATGGCAAGATCGATATCGTCAACGTTCAAGGCCAACGCCTCACCGATCCGTAGCCCGGTGGCGTAGAGCAGCCCGATGAGCGTGGCAAGACAAGACCCCATCTGATCGCCTTTTACCTGCCGCGCAGCTTGGATGATCGCCATGATTTCATCACTGGAATACAGGTAGTAGCGCGGCAGGGCTGGCCTTTTGACCGCAATATCCTCGATAACGGCACTTCCCGGGATGAGGCGACTCAGCCAACGGGCGAACACCCGTGACACGGCAAGCCGTCCATATTGTGTATTTTTTGAAAGATGTCGCTGGGCCGCAGCGTAACGCGCAAGGATATCATGCGTAAGATCCGGCCGGTCATAACCGTTTTTCAAGAGGAAATTGTCAAAATACCAAAGGACACGCTGGCCACTATCATATTCATCCCCTTGGGCGTGCTTGTACGTCACGAACTCGTTCATATCTTTTGCGAGAATACTGGTGAAGGGGCGATAACTCACAGGACACCTCCTTCCGGCCAGGGGAGGGCCACTTGGGCGAGATCGTCAAAATTGACTTTGGCGTACACCAGAACGGTAGAGGTGTCACGGTGCCCCAACATGTCGGAAATGTATTTAAATGGAACTTTTCCGCACAGCCGCGACGCGAATGCGTGGCGAAAGCCATGTGTCCCTCCCGAAACACCTTCCGGAACTTGAAGCCCTGCCTGCCGCAAGCGCTTGGTAATCATGACGGATAACTCAGCCGGCCACTTGAATGGGGCATACGGAGGTTTACTCCCAATGAAAACTTCTGGGCTCATAGTGGTTGCCGGACGCTCATGGCGAATATAATCCGACAAACGATTGCCAACCTCTGTGGTCAGCACCTGGATGATCGACTTACCCCTTTTGCAGGCCGGAAAATGAATGCGGCTGGTCGCCCACTCCAGTTCACACATCAGCAAATGTCTGACTTGCCAACCTCGCACGCCGTATGTGGCAAGTATCGCGATAATGGCCAAGTCCCGCCTTCCGTTCTCGCTCTCAGGGTCAATGCTGGCCATTAAACGCTCGATAATGTCTTCGGGAATCGCTCTGGGAATGGAAGCTAGGCGAGGGCGGCGAAAGGAAGGAACATATCCACTCAAATCCAGATCCATATAGCGGCGCAAGTAACAGAATCGAAGAATCGACCGTAATGCCATTTGAAAAAAACTGCGCGAACCCGGAGCATACTTTAACGCATATCCATCCACAGCACTCATGAGACGTCTGGGCGTTAGCGCGAAGAAATGGTCGGCCGCAGTGCCAAGTGAAAGTAGCGTGGCGGCCCTATTCAGGTATAGTCGGCGTATTTTTACCGTATCAAATGCCAGGTTGCGTACCCGAAACAAGTACGCATCATACTCATCGAATAGTTCGGTGATCGTTTCAGGACGGGTTACGGAATGTTGTTCTGCGCTAACTAATGATCTGGTCATATACCGCTCCTTCTTGGTTTTTTAAACACCAAGAAGGATGCGGTATGACTGGAAATTATGTGAAGTGAATTTCAGGAATAACGAGCATAAACAGGAGAAATCGCGGCGACTCAACATAA
>JBAXTQ010000388.1:0-2316 GCA_037130115.1 Methylococcaceae bacterium | reverse complement strand
GCTTTTTTATAAAGAAAATGGAGTATTAAACCTTAAGTCGGACAGACTCCTAGGGAAGAAGTCACGACCCATGATCGTCGCCTCAGTTTCTAATCTTGTACCCCGTCTTAAACACCCACCATACAAAAATCAGGCAGAGGGTGAGAAAGCCCAACGTCATGCCAATACTTATGCCGATATGCACATCGGCAACACCGTAGAAACTCCAGCGAAATCCGCTGATCAAATAAACCACCGGATTGAACAGGGTGATCTTCTGCCACAAGGGAGGCAACATATTGATCGAATAGAACGCGCCGCCCAGGAATGTGAGCGGGGTGACGATTAACATCGGAACGACCTGTAGTTTCTGAAAACTATCGGCCCACAGGCCGATAATGAAGCCAAATAGACTGAAAGTAACCGCAGTGAGCAGGAGAAAGGCCATCATCCACAAGGGATGGGCAATCTCGTAGGGCACGAAAATGCGGGCGGTGCCTAGAATGAGCAGACCCAACACCACCGACTTGGTCGCCGCCGCTCCCACATAACCCATCAGCACTTCGACCCATGAAACCGGTGCTGATAACAGTTCATAAATAGTGCCCGCCCACTTGGGCATGTAAATGCCGAAAGAGGCATTGGATATGCTTTCATTCAGTAAATTCAGCATGACCAGTCCTGGTATGATGAAGGCACCGTAACTGACGTTGTCAATGTCGCCCATACGCGAACCAATGGCTTTGCCAAATACGATGAAGTATAGCGAGGTGGTCAGTACGGGTGCGGCGATACTTTCCAAGAGGGTGCGAAAGGTGCGCGCCATTTCAAACTGGTAAATGGCGCGAATGCCATAGATATTCATTCCAGCGCCCCCTTGGGCTGATGCACCAGACTGACGAAGATGTCTTCAAGTGAACTCTCGCTGGAGCGTAAGTCTTTGAATTCGATTCTGTGTTCACCTAGATCTCGCAACAGCGCGGCAATATCGGTTTCTTCTTTCTGGGTGTCAAAGTTATAAACCAAGGCGTGTCCGTCATCGGAGAGTGCTAACGACCAAGTGCTTAGCCCGGTCGGGATACGGGTCATCGGCTGTCGCAAAGTCAGCGTGAGTTGCTTTTTGCCGAGCTTGCGCATCAGTACCTCTTTGTCTTCAACAACGATCAGTTCACCGTTGCTGATAACGCCAATGCGGTCTGCCATGTCTTCGGCTTCCTCAATGTAATGGGTGGTCAGAATGATGGTGGTACCCTGCGCACGCAGTTCACGTACCATGCGCCACATGTCGTGTCGTAACTCCACATCTACGCCGGCACTCGGCTCATCAAGGAATAATATCGTTGGCTCATGTGCGAGGGCCTTGGCAATCAGCACTCGGCGTTTCATGCCGCCAGATAGCGTCATGATTTTCTCGTTGCGTTTATCCCACAGGGACAGATCACGCAACACTTTTTCAAGGTAGGCTGTGTTGGGTGCCTTACCGAATAGCCCCCGACTGAATTTGAGCGTGGCCCAGACCGACTCAAACGAGTCCGTATGCAGTTCCTGCGGCACCAACCCGATGGTTGCCCGTGCAGCACGGTAGTCTCGCACGGTGTCGTGACCATCGGCGATGATGGTTCCGGAAGTGGCCTTGACAATGCCGCAGATGATGCTGATCAGTGTCGTCTTGCCTGCTCCATTGGGGCCGAGCAAGGCAAAAATCTCGCCGCGTTTTATCTCCAGGTTGATTTTTTTGAGTGCTTGGAAACCGCCGGCATAGGTCTTGTTAACACCACGCACGGAGATGATGGGGACGGAATTTTCGGCGGTCATGATTGCTGATGTGGGCATTTTATTCATGGATTAATGTAATACAGGGTATCGGAACACGCACTTCCCTTCGCGTGAGCCAGCAGCGTAACGACGTCCTTCTTCACAGCTTTCAGGGCCGCGCTGGCGAGCGAGTTCACCGTTTGTGTCGCGGAAATCGATGATGACGTCATCAAGTGGTTCTCCGAAGTTGCGTTGCTGGAGCGCGACACGGCATACCGTGCGATTTTCAACGCCGGGCGCATAGCCTTCCCCAAGCAATGCCGAAAGAAATAAAGCCGAAACGGCATCCTCAAACGTGAAGCCAGCACCGCCAGCGAGCTCCGGTGACTGAGCAGCAGGTTGTCCCTTTTCATTTGTGCCCGTCTTCTGTGCCATTACGTTTCCGGTTATAGGTTTCAAATAGCCAAAACAAAATTACTCACCCCGCCAATTTCAATAAATCAAACACCACCTTGGCAAAACCGGCTGCTTTATCCGGATTGGATAAAAGCTGCATCATCTGGTTGTTATGGGCATCACTAC
>JBAXTQ010000387.1:0-2333 GCA_037130115.1 Methylococcaceae bacterium | reverse complement strand
TTTCTTGCCACTTAGGGTTGGACTTTACTGCCATAAAATCCAGCCCAGGCTTTGCGGCCCTATGTAACTATGGAGCCATCGCCGCGTAAACTGTCCGAAGTATTGAATTATAATATCGATGAAAAACAAGCTTGTAAATTTAATCCATACCATTATGATTATGATTTAAAAGTATTTTCAATAATGAGAATTGCTGGAGCAAGATACATCTGCGGCGTTAAATCGCAATTGGTGCAATGAAAATATAGCCGAACTTTGGTATGTGATACCAAAGTTCGGAGAAACTGAGTTCACAATTCTTATGCAACCAAACATTTTTTAAGATTACTTGGTAACTTTTCCCAATTCCGCCTCATGTGTTCAATTGTGCTATCAGGAACTTCCATTTTCTTTGCAGTAGTGGTTTTCCCTGAGCCAGGAATTTATCTTATTAAAGTAAGAGTTTTTGCTATTGGTGAGGTATATTCACTACCGCGTCGGTATTTTTTAAATCTTGATTGAGCACTCTATTGTTCAAATTTGAGCCGTTCATTTGTAAAACCAATTATTTACATGATAAATAATTGGTTGTAAGTCATTGGTTAGAGTGCTCTCAGTCCTGGCGGATCCCTAGAAAATCCATATAAGCACATACTTAAGCAGCTTTTTTTAGGACTACTGGCATTTTATCAACATCAGAAACATTAACGAGAATTGGCGGGAGCCACTTTAGAATAGAGTTGATCCTTCCTTTTCCTGTCTTGTAGATGTGCCAGTGCGATGTACGCACATGTGGTATTGGTTGAGCGTGAGTACCACCAGTATGATTTACCGGTCGGATTACTTGTTGTGCGTGCCTTAAGGCTGCTCCAATACGTACTCCCACATTCAAGTTCCGCGATTTTGCAGGTGCAACTATTTGTTGCCCGTGTTTTTTTGACCACTTGATGATTGGTTTTGGCGGAACTTTGTTTTTGTACTCAATTTCAGCGTTTTTAGTGCATAAATACAAAACTAATGCGACAAAGGGTTCAAATTCTTTAGCTTCGCGTTCAATATCTTCATCTGTAAAATCAAAAGATTCCAATCCAACTTCGCGACAGTGCAAATCTGACGCTTCTACTGCACTTCGCAGTGCTTTGTTTATCGTCCAGTTACCGATGTACAAGTACGTTGAGCATAGACCGTCAGGTGTATCTAGTACTAAGCATAGCTCATGACGATTAGTTTCAAGATCTAAGTTCAAATGTGCGAAAAAACCATACACAGTGGTGTCGCGAAAGCTATTGCCTGGTGTCTCAACGTAGACACACCATTCAGGAAGATTATACAGAAATTCTGATGGTAAATTCCCCGTCATGCCGCCAGAAATAAGTGAGTTATATATTGTTCGATCGAATAAATACAGGCTCTTACCAGCACGCCATGCCGACAGTGCGGCCAATATTCCAATGTCATTCATTGAAGCTTCAGTCACCTGAAATCTATCCTGAAATCCATTTTGAAGACTAACAATAACGGTAGCGCATGCGACAGGGCAAAAACACCATTGAGGCCAGTTTCCCTTATCAGCCCGAAAAACATCCATTTTCTTCCAAGCTTGTGGGTATTTCTTTGCTATAGCTTTTAAATGTTCAGTAGGACGGTTAGTAACAGGTTTAACTCGTTTCATTATTGCTGACTTATAAGTATGTAAATTGGTTGTGAATTCATGCTTAAAATAAACTGCATGCATTTAATTATCAGCGCCGATGTTTTGGTATCGCTTATGAAAGACTTTAATTGAAAATCAACGCATTTACAACACTTATTTTTAATTAGATTTTATTTAAAAATATGCGATATTTAAATAAAAATGGCTAACAATTTTTTTTAAAATTTACATGTGTGATATTACATAATCTCATCACATTTATTTATAATACTTAATATTGTTTTTTTTATTTAAAATAAACCGTAAAAAATTATAAGCATTTGATTTTATTGTGTAATTAAATAAATTACGGACGTAAAATGAATGAGTAACAATATTTTAACTTTATTGATTAAATATAAATCATGTAGTTAAGTTTTAATATTTTTTATTTATTTTTTTAAAAAAATGACGTGATATTTAATAAAATATTTCTATTCTTATCGGCAGGCATTGCTATGTTTTTGAGGGATTTTTGTTTGATTAATGTTAGGGTTGCGTGTGACACGCATATGTATAAGCACAGAGTATGTGAATTATTCTGAATTAAATATACTTGTTTAGTTGTTGGTTTAACAATCAGCAGGAAATGTGTAAATTATTATAACTAAACAACCACCAGCTTAAGCTGGTGGGTTTGAGTTACGGACTGGAAGTCCGG
>JBAXTQ010000386.1:0-2334 GCA_037130115.1 Methylococcaceae bacterium | reverse complement strand
TCTTCGTGTATTCGTGGTGAAATGTCTTAAGTGGTAGGGTGCCGCATCGCGCACTTCATACGCATCAACTTAAAGATATTACAGACCACGAAGACACGAAGTTCACGAAGAAAAACCAAAGAAAAAGTCTTCGTGTTCTTCGTGTCTTCGTGGTGAAATGTTTCAAGTGGTAGGGTGCCGCATCGCGCACCTCATACACATCAAATTAAAGATATTACAGACCACGAAGACACGAAGTTCACGAAGAAAAACCAAAGTAAAATCTTCTATAAATCTTGTAAGTATTCAGTCCCCCTCTTTGAAAAAGAGGGGTTAGGGGAGATTTTATTAGATAAATCCCCCTCGGCCCCCTCGCTTTACTCTCCCCCTTTTTCAAAGGGGGAGGTGAATGTTTACGTTTTATTCACCACGAAGACGACACGAAGTTTTTTTCTTTCTTCGTGTCCTTCGTGTCTTCGTGGTGATGCTGTTTAAGATTTAATGCGAGTTTACAAACGCTTATAATCGATAAAGTGGCTCCAAACTTTTATCCACGGGAGTGGTGATTTTTTCCAGGGCTTTATTTTCCGTAAAGGTCTGAAACAGTTTTTTGCCCTGCCACTGACCGGTTTCTTTACCGTATAAGGTGTGATTTAAATGCAGGATTTCATCTCTTAAGCGTGCGTCACAAAATCCGGCGATGGCTCCCAGATTTGAGGCATTAAATTTTTGCCGTCCCCATTCAAGCAAGGCATCTTTAGCCGCTACTGCATCGTTATTAAGGCACGCATTTTTTAAGAGCTTAATGCAGGCTTTTAAACTTTTTTCTGCCTCATTATCTTCAATAACGGGTTTTTTAACCCTGCGTTTAATTAAAAATAGAAGCACCGTTATTAGCCAGCCTGCTGCCAAAAATATAGAAACCCATAACCAACGATTGGATTCCGGCTCGGTTTTAATAACCGGGTTGATTTCAATGTGTTGTGGTATGGCTGATGTAACCGCAGGTTCAATAGCAACAGGCTGATTGGCGGCTGCAACCGTGGTTAATATTGTTTCAGGGATTCTTGCCACTTCCATTTTTTGGCTTTGGGTGTTAAACCAAGGGATTTCTATGGCAGGCAAGGTGTAGTTACCTGCTTTTGAGGGAATCAGGGCAATTTTTTCTTCTCTAAAAGCCAGTAATCCATCAACTTTTTTCTGTTCCTGCAATACCGGTTGGTCTGGATACGCTTTTAACTGATCATTGGTATCGGTAGTGTTTAGTTCAGGAAGTTGCCCGACTGTCGTGCCTTTTGCCAGTAATGTTAATGTTCTGGTCAACGGCTCGCCGACTTTCATTTGTTGAACATCACCTGACCAGTCCTGCTTTAAAACCAATTGTTCCGCTGATAGCCAATGCTTGCCGGTAAAAGAAGCGGGCACTGGTTTTATATCCAGCGTTATCGCTTTGGATTCAACGCGTTTGGTTTTACTCATCTGGGAATTAAAAAAGCCGTTAAAGCCGGGGCGATTACCGGTCAGCACTTCGGCGTTTAATATCAACGGCTTAATCGTTAACTTACCGCTTTTTTGTGGGAAAAAAGCGTATTTTCGTTCTGTCACCGTGTAATTAACCCCGTTGACCTGGGTAGTATAATTGCTGTCTTCACCTAATCGTTCAATTACCGCATCCGCCAACTCAGGTTCAGTCAGCCTGGCTTGAGAAATATCGACTTTGGTATATAAGCGCAAGGTATAGAAAACCTGGGATTGTATGTAGGGTTTTTCAGGGGTCGCCTCAACTTCTATAAATAAATCCTCATCATTATTAACCGCTTTTTTGGCGGCATCGCCGGTGACCAAAAGGGTCAAAGGGCGGCTGACATCCTTGCCAAAGTTAACCGAAGGAATAACCAGGCCGCCTGCATGTTTAGCCATTACGTTAAGCGTCCACTGAATAGTCTTGCTGGATTTTCCGTTAATCCACGATGAGCTGCTGCTGTTGCTTTGGTTGAGTATGGAAAAATCCTGTTCCAACGGGCTAAAATCAGGATCATCGTCAGGTGATTCAGTCGCGGTAAAAATAATCTGAAAAGATTCATCAAGACTGACCGGATTACGATCCACAGAAACTTTAATCTCCGCTGCAAAAGCGCCTTGAGGAGCCAATAGTAATAACAGCAGAAAAAATACCAAGGAGGCGAAAAGCCGCAGTTTGACTTCAGGATTAAGAAATTGTTTTACAGTGTTCATAGTTAAAATATTAATTATCATTTAAGCTCTCCCATGGATGGGGAGCGACCCCCCAGCCGGATTGCGTAACGAAGTGGAGCAGTAGGCGCGAGGGCATCTTTTATTGCTTGCCCGGCGCTT